>PLND01000042.1:0-521 GCA_003141675.1 Anaerolineae bacterium | reverse complement strand
AGCATCGAGGAAATGAAGGATCTGCTCGAGTTGGACGCCCTCCCCGAAGCGGAGGAAGGCTCCTTCCAAACCGTCGGCGGGTTCGTCATGGCCCGCATGGGCGATATTCCGAGCGCGGGCGACCGGTTTGAATGGGGAGGCTTCCGCTTCGAGGTGATGGATATGGACGGCCGGCGGGTGGACAAGGTGCTGGTTTCGCCGCTCCCTCCGGCAGAGGAAAGTACTTCGAACCCATAGCCGGCTGCGGAAAAAAAGTCGGGATTTGTCATTGCGAGGAGCGAAGCGACGAACCAATCTGGGTTTTTGGACGCGAAAAACGAGATTGCTTCGCTCCCTTCGGTCGCTCGCAATGACATCTTTTTTTCCGCACCCTGTTATCTGGGATCGATAACCTGTAGTCGGGATCGGAGATCCCGGCTACAAATAACGATACAAAATAAAGCACGCCGCCCGATCGGGCGGCGTGCTTTATTGTAGATATCCCTTCTGTTTCGTCTTGGCTCAGTTGGCCACTTTCGGCA
>PLND01000096.1 GCA_003141675.1 Anaerolineae bacterium | reverse complement strand
TCATCAACCAGAAGGGCAAGGACCTGATCTGCATTTACGTCGCGATCGGGCAGAAGAAATCCTCCATCGCCCGGACCGTGGCAACGCTGGAACGCTACGGAGCGATGGAACACACGGTGGTGGTGATGGCCGCGGCCGACGAGCCGGCGGCGCTGCAATACATCGCGCCCTACGCGGGCTGNNGCGTATCCCGGCGACGTGTTCTACCTTCATTCGCGGTTGCTGGAACGGGCGGCGAGGCTGGCCAACCGCTACGTAATTGTGCCGGCGGAATTTTCCGGCACACCCGGCGATAAGGACGGCGTGGACGGCAAGGTCTACGGCGGCCCGCGCGGCCGGGAAGACGCCGAGGCCGCGCGCGCGGCGCGTGCGGTCGGTTCGGATAAATTTAAAATCGCCAAGGTCAAAGGTTCCGGTGGCTCGCTCACCGCGTTGCCGATCATCGAAACGCTCCTGGGCGACGTCTCGGCGTATATTCCAACCAATGTGATCTCGATCACCGACGGGCAGATCTATCTGGAATCCAACTTGTTCTACGCTGGCATCCGCCCGGCGGTGAACGTCGGCATTTCCGTTTCGCGCGTCGGCGGCGACGCGCAGACCAAGGCGATGAAGCAGGTGGCGGGGAAACTGCGGCTGGATATGGCCCAGTTCCGCGAGCTGGCGGCTTTCGCGCAGTTCGGCTCCGACTTGGACAAGGCCACCCAGACCCAGCTCGACCGCGGTACGCACCTGCAGGAAATCCTTAAGCAGGCGCAATACGAGCCGATGGCTCTGGGGCATCAGGTGGCGGTCCTGTATGCCGCGGTGAACGGTCTGACGGATATGATCCCGCTCGAGAAGATGCGCGATTGGGAAGAAAGCTTCCACCGCTACCTCGCCGCGGCGAGCGCCCCGCTTCTGGAGACGATCGAACGCGATAAGCGGATCTCCCCCGAGAGCGAAACCGCATTGAAAGACGCCGTCTCCACCTATAACGCCTCCTGGCAATGAGCAACCGCGTGAAAAGATCCGAGGGATCCAAAAGCGCTACAACCCGGAAGCTTGCGCTGCAGGCTATTGTGAATTTATCATCCCGCGGAGCGGGATAACCGATGGCCTCCCTTCGTGAAATGCGGCTCCGCATCCGGAGCGTCCGAAACATCGCCCAAGTGACCCGCGCGCTGCAGACGGTGAGCGCGAGCAAAGTGCGGCGCGCGCAGGCGGCGGTGTTGGCCACGCGCCCATACGCGGCCAAGGCGCTGGAAGTGCTGGGGCACCTGGCCGGCCGGCGCAACACAATCGTGCATCCGATGCTCACGCCGCGAAATCCCGTGCGCAACATCCTGGCGATCGTCGTCAGCGGCGACCGCGGGCTGGCGGGCGCGTACAACGCCAACGTTGTGCGCCGGGCGCTGAGCCGCTTTGGGGACTCCCCTGCGGCGGTTCACTATATCGTCATCGGCCGCAAGGGGCGAGAGATGCTCCGCCGCGCGGGCGTGCCCATCACCGCCGAGTTCAGCAACCTGCCCCCCGCCCCTTCCTACGCGGACCTTTCGGCGATCGGGAGGCTCGCGATCGAAGATTACATCGAAGGCAAAGCCGACGAAGTCCACATCGTGTTCACACAATTTATCAGTCTGCTGCACCAGCAAGCCGCCGTGCAGCAGCTGCTTCCCCTCTCCGGGCTGGCCGCCCCGGCGGAGGAAGCGGCCGGCGGACCGAAGCCGGTGTATCTGTTCGAACCCGGCCAGACGCAGCTGCTGGACATCGCGATCAACCGGCTGGTATCGATCGAGATTTACGAATCAATTCTCGAATCGCTGGCCAGCGAACACGCGGCGCGGATGGTGACAATGCGCAACGCCACCGAAAACGCCAACGAGCTGATCGGCGGACTGCAGTTGGACTATAACAAGGCGCGCCAGGAGAGCATCACCGGCGACCTGCTCGACATTGCCGCCGGCACCGAGGCGTTGACAGCGCAAACTTCGGCGCGTTAAGCTTACCCCTCCCCTTGCCCCTCCCCATTCTGGGGAGGGGCAAGGGGAGGGGTAAGCAAACAAAATTATTTTCAAGCGAGTTGAGATCATGGATAAACAAACCGGAAAAATCGTGCAAATCCTGGGCGGCGTAGTGGATTGCCAGTTCCCCGCCGACAGCCTACCCGAAATTTTCGAGGCGGTGGAAGTGGCGCGCGAAGGCGGCGGGCCGCTCATCCTGGAGGTGCAGAAGCACATGGGAGGCGGCTGGGTGCGCTGCGTGGCGATGGACACCACCGACGGGCTGCGGCGCGGATTGCCGGCCGCCGCCACACATGCTTCGATCCGCGTTCCGGTGGGACCGGCAACGCTCGGGCGGATGTTCAACGTGCTCGGAGAGCCGATCGACAACCTGGGACCGGTGCACGCCCAGGAACAGTATCCGATCCACCGCCCCGCCCCATCGTTCGAGGAGCAATCCACGCGGGTCCAGGTGTTCGAGACCGGGTTAAAGGTCATCGACCTGATTGCGCCCTTCACCAAGGGCGGCAAGACGGGCATCTTCGGCGGCGCGGGAGTGGGCAAGACGGTCATCATCCAGGAACTGATCCGCTCGATCGCCACGGTCCACCAGGGCAACTCGGTATTCGTCGGCGTGGGCGAGCGGACCCGCGAAGGCACGCAGCTCTATCGCGAGATGCTCGAAAGCGGCGTACTGAAGGACACGGTGCTGGTCTTCGGGCAGATGAATGAGCCGGCCGGAGTTCGGCTGCGCGTGGCGTTGACGGGGCTGACGATGGCGGAATACTTCCGCGACAAGGGAAGCGACGTGCTCCTGTTCATCGACAACATCTTCCGCTTCAGCATGTCCGGCTCGGAGGTTTCGGCGCTTCTGGGGCGCATGCCTTCGGCGGTGGGTTACCAACCGACTCTCTCGACCGAGATGGGCGAGTTGCAGGAACGGATCACCTCTACCAAGCGCGGTTCGATCACCTCGATGCAAGCCGTGTACGTCCCGGCCGACGACTATTCCGATCCGGCGCCGGTGGCCACCTTCACCCACCTAGATGCGACCATCGCGCTCGAACGCTCGATCGTCGATAAGGGAATCTATCCGGCGGTGGACCCGCTGGCTTCCACCTCGCGCATCCTCGATCCGAAGATCGTCGGCCCGGACCATTACCAGACCGCGCGCGAAGTGCAGCGCGTGCTGCAACGCTACAAGGATCTGCAGGATCTGATCGCGATTCTGGGCATTGACGAGCTGAGCGAAGCCGACAAACTGATCGTCTCGCGCGCTCGCAAGATCGAGCGTTTCTTCTCCCAGCCGATGTTCGTGGCCGAGAAGTTTACGGGCCTCAAGGGCGCGTACGTGCCGCTCGCGGACACCATCCGCGGGTTCCGCGAAATCCTCGACGGCCAGCACGACGCGCTTCCGGAAAGCGCCTTCATCATGGTCGGCACGATCGAAGATGCGGCGGCCAAAGCCAAGCAGATGGCGGGGTGACCTTAGGATAAAGCCCGTCGAGCCCCGCCCCGGCTTTGCCGTTAAGAGGCCGGGGTAACGCCGAAGGTGCGTATCCCCGGCCCGCCCGGTGGGCTTGCCGGGGTGGGCGAGAACTCGACTTTTTTAATTAGCGTGTGGTCTCGATACGGGTCTCGCTTCGCTCGACCTTACTCGACCACCTGAAAGATTTCATAGGACACCGACTTGCCCATCCATTGCGATATCGTCAGCCAAGACCGATCGCTCTTCTCCGGGGACGCGGACATGATCATCGCTCCCGGCAGCGAGGGCCTGCTCGGGATTCTGCCCCACCACACGCCGCTCCTGACTACGCTCACCTACGGCGTGCTGGTGGTGAAACAGGCCGGCGGGGAAGAAGCCTTCGCAATTGCGGGCGGGATCATGGAGGTGTTGCCGGATGCGGTGACGGTGCTGGCGGACGTGGGCGAACGGGTGGAGGAGATCGACGTGGCGCGGGCCGAGGCGGCCAAGGCGCGGGCCGAGGAAATGCTCAAGCACGCGCCGGATCAGAACAACGAAGCCTACCTCAAGGCGATGACTTCATTGCGCCGCTCGCAACTGCGGCTGGACGCGGCGAGGAGATATCGGAAGGGGTAATCACCGCTCGGAGAGAAAATCCATGCGATGTTTTTTCTTTCTCGAGATTATTTCGATTGTCCACTGCCTATACGTTGCTCCCCCTACAATAGTTAACCAGAAGAGACAATTACACCTGGCTTGTGATTTTCGACAGTTGATCTTCACCCCGCCGGCGGAATACCGGCGATTCACGATCCCCGACAAAATATTTTGAAGTCAGAAAGCAGAAATTAACGACTTAAAATCTCGGCTCAACGATTTCGCAATTCGGCATGGAAACCCCCGGTGAATTATTTCCCCCTTCGGGGGTATTATTTTGTTCGTATAATAGCCACAAAGGTTTACTATGGAAAATACCCGAGTTCAAAAAGGAACAAAGCCGGAGAAATATTCGGTTGTCGTTCCCTCGATCGTTTATATATTCTCGTTAATCATTCCTGGATTGGTTTTGACAATTCCGGCAGTCCTCTTTCATTGGTCAAAGGATTACCAATTAAATCATTTGTATTTTATTGGCACGATCGGTCAATTGTTGATGGATCTTCCGGCGGTCTTTTTGTTTCTTCGAATGAATAAAAAATCCCCTACTCCACTCGACCCAAAGAGCCGGATGGCCAGCCTGATTCTGGGACTCATCCTGGCTGTAATCCTTGCAGGGCTCCGAATCCTCCTTTCCGGAAGTCTCATGGGGGGGAGATTTATGGGCGAAGTGCCGGCATTCACCCAATCGTTGAACTTAGCGCCTCCCTGGAATATTATTGCGTCGATATCGGCCTTGTTGGCGTATGGACCGGGAGAAGCGATCTTTGTCGTGTACCTGATCCTCGTTTTTGACAAGGCACTTGGTGGATCGCAACGGTTATTTTCGCGGGGAGTGATCCTTACTTCAATCCTTTGGGCTTTACCCCATCTTTTTAATATCTTCTATTTCGGATTGGGCGCAATCCCCAATGCCTTAATAATGTTCTTCCTTGGCCTAATTATGGGGATATTGCTGAAGCGGACGCGCTCATCCTTGGGACCAATCACCTTCTGGACATTAGTTAATGGTTCATCGATGTAATCTGCTTTCTGCTTGCGGCCCAGCGGCCCACCAAAAAGGGTTATTCCCCTGTTTATTCGAGCAAATGGAAATGCATCATTTCCTCCCGCCTCTTCTCCCAATCATTGAATAATCCAAGGAAATGAGCATGGATTTGGCCTAAATATTGAATCCGTTCCTTCCATTTTTTCGAATAGTGTACAATTGCCTTTTCCGATGAAAATGATTTAAATGCCCCCAAGGAGGGCGATTCGACAGATCATGGCACTTTTTTATAAGGAATTAGGAATTGACCTGGGCACGGTAAATACCGTCATCGCGGAGGGCGGGCAGATCGTCCTGAGCGAGCCGACGACGGTCGTCATCGATTCGGACGCCCAGAAAGTGGTCGAAGTGGGCGAGGAAGCCCGCCACATGTACGGGCGGGTGCCGGAAGGCTACGAAGTGGTGCATCCGCTGCAGGACGGCGCGATCGCCGATTTCGAAGTGGCCCAGGTGCTGATGACCTGGTTCCTGCGTAAAGTTTGCGGTTCGATCACACCCTTCAAACCCCGGGCGATGGTCACCGTTCCATACGGGATCACCAGCGTCGAACGCCGGGCGGCCAGCGAGGCCGTGCTGCGGGCCGGTTGCCGCGAAGTCTTCCTCATCCAGCGGACCCTGGCCGCCGCGATCGGCGCGGGTCTGCCGATCTCGACACCCTCGGGCAACATGGTGGCTTACCTGGGAGGCGGGGTTGCCGAGTCGTCGGTGATCACCATGAACGGGCCGGTGGTTGCCAACACCATCCGCGGGGGCGGGCGCCGACTGGATGAAACCATCGTGGCGTACATTCGCCGCAAATACGGCGTGGTGATCAGCGAGATGGCCGCCGAGGACATCAAACTCCGCATCGGCGCCGCCATCCCGGTCGAACCGAACGAGAGCCTCGAAGTCCAGGGGCGCGATCAGGTCAACAACCTGCCCCGCACGATCACCGTCACCTCGGCCGACATAGTCGAGGCGCTGGAGGAACCCCTTGCGGAAATCGTGGGCTGCGTACGCTACACTCTGGAACGCACGCCCCCGGAATTAACTTCGGATATCATCGACCGCGGGATCATGCTCGCCGGCGGGGGCGCACTGCTGCGCGGGATTGACCGGTACCTGACAAACGCCACGGGCGTCCCAGCCTACCTGGCCGAGGAGCCTGTCGCCTGCCTGGCGTTGGGCGCCGAACTGGCTCTGCATCAAATGGAACAATTCCGCAGGTATCTGCCCCAGGGGTGATCCGTCCAGGTTTTCTAAATCCCCTAAAAAATTTTTCCTTCAAACCATAGTCAAGGTAAACAGGAATGCAAAGGTCTCTCCCGCAATATTGTTACCCGGGTTAGGAATCTAGCAAATAATTGCAGTATTGGTACTGGAAAGTTATCCCACCAACGCGTTTTCCAGCATCGCCCGGATAGCGTCGTATTTCGGAAGCAGCACCATCCCGCCTTCCGGGGTCGTCCAATTGCTGCAACCGTCCGGAACGGTGATCCGATATCGCTGAAGCGAGGAGGGAGAGACGGATCCCGCCAGTTCCAGGTAGGGCGTGAGCATATCGAGCGTCAGGTCGCTTTCAAAATACTTCATGAAGGTATTGAAGAACCCCGGGAAATTAGCGATCGCCCGCAGATCCAAAAGGCGCTGCGCTATTGCCAGGATCACCTCCTGCTGGCGCCGCTCGCGGTCGAAATCGTTGGTGGTTTGCCGCGCGCGCGAATACCAAAGCGCCATCGAGCCGTCCATGTGCGTCACCCCGGCGGGAATCGTGTAGTTGCCGTAGCCGAGCCGGAAGTCGGTCAGCGGGCGAGAGGCGGTAACATCGATCCCGTCGAGCGCGTCGACCATGTCCTTGAAACCCTGGAAGTTCATCAGCGCGTAATGGTCGACCCGCAGTCCGAAGTTGTACTTCATCGTGTCGGCGAACAGGCCGAAGCGCCCGCCGGGATACTGCAGTTCCTGTCCCTGTAGGAAGGCCGCGTTGATCCGCTGCATCCCGTAGGCCGGGATATAAACGTACAGATCACGCGGAAAGGAAATCAACACGGCGGACTTACGGTCCCGATCGAGCGAAAGGATCATGATCGCATCGGTCCGGTAGGAACCCGTGGTTGCGCTCTTATCAATTCCCAGCAGGGCGATGTTGAGCGTTTCTTTGTCCTGGAGGATTTCTCCAGCCGGGATGGGGATCGGCGTCGACGCCGGATGCACCGGTCCGGCGTATGGAGCCCACGGCAGCATTCCGCCGGTTGCCGTCGGGGTGACAGTCGGCAGCGGGGGCAGCATAGTATCGGTCGCAGTGGGAGTCTCGGTCGGCCCCACCTGGAACGGCGTTTCGGTTGCGGGCCGGAACGGCGTGGGAGTTCCTGTCGATAGGCCCTTGGGAGCGGCGGGCGCGTAGGAACTGAATTGCGCATACAACCCGGCGCATAGGAGCGCAAGGCACACGGGTACCGCCAAGAGCAGATATCGGACCTTGAACCGTTTCATTGCCGACGCCTCTAGTCCGTCGATTCCGCGGGCAATCTCCCGCCGAGAGACGGGAGGAAAAAAGTCCATTGGACTTCGATATTGCCCGTTTTTTCCGACACTGATAATTCTACTCAAACCGCGATAAAGAACCGTTACAGTTCGGTGACAATTTGGACGTCGATTATTTCATTTTCCTGACTTGTTGGATAGGAGACCTACATCCAATCCCGTCAATATAAATGATAATCTTTTCTATTTCCGATATTTTCTATCCAATTATTAGCAGGAAACGATTCCAATTAATCTACGAAAGATGCAAATATTACCAGGATTCCGAAAGCGGACATTTGTAGATGAGTTGGCATAGAATCCCAAAAAGATCAATGAATCGTCGCGACGGTTCTTTTTAAATCATTCCGCGCGGTCTTCGATCTCCCAAGCATGATCCAGGGCGTGCCAGGCAGCCCGGCGGACGAAGTATCGCGGTGTCCATCGCAACCCTCCACGTGGCCCCCGCACAGGCAATTTGCCGCCTGCGGCGGTGGCCAGGCCTTCCAGAATCGCACCGCGTGTCCGTCGAAATTCCGCTGCCGTATCAGCGGTTGCATCCTGCTGGAACGGACAACCTATCTTTGCCAGATACGCCGCGTCCGCCTCGAGAATGTGGCGGACGATCTTATCCAACTCGCGGCCGCCCCCGCGTGGACCTTTGCGGAGTGCTTTCTCTCCCGCAGCCCTCACGGCCCTGTCGAACGAGCGCCAGCAGGATTTCAAGATCGCCTCGGAACGCCGGGGCAAATCGGCATCCATTGGTTTGGAGTCAGATTTTGGGGGGGCTCCGGGTGACCCGAAATCGGTCGTCGTATCTCCCTTCAATCGTTCGATCACCGTGAAGGCGGAAACCTCCGCGGGCGGTTGGAATTCCAGCTGCGCCGATTCAATGGCCCACGCGTAACGATCTCCACACTCGACCAGCGCTCGGATCGCTGATTCCACATCTCGTCCGGAACGGGTCCATCCCGGCTAGTCTACCGCTCCGGCGAAAACACGTTGCTTGCCGATCTCGAGATATATTTGGGTTTTATTTAACGGAGGCACTGCGGTTTGTCTTTTCTCTCATGGAAATCCTCCAGAAGGAATTGGCTGAAGCTCGCTGGGAGGCAGGAGCACTGGTTCCTAGGTAACGCATGACAAAAAATCATTTCACTATCGACCGAGCAAATCAACATATTGCTTATTATACTTAATAGTTGCACAACATCTAGAAAAAGCGGCGCCTCGAATCAT
Source organism: Anaerolineae bacterium (assembly GCA_003141675.1). Classification (GTDB taxonomy): domain Bacteria; phylum Chloroflexota; class Anaerolineae; order Anaerolineales; family RBG-16-64-43; genus FEN-1073. The sequence continues at coordinate 3,234 of PLND01000096.1, read as the reverse complement.
CATCGAACTGAATATCGAAAATAACCGATATGGCCAAATGATAATAGCTCTCGAACATTTCCACCAATTCCGATCCACAAATATGGTATAATTCATTTGTCCCATATAGGAATTGTTAGCGGATTTGCCAGCCCCTATATCCGGCTGGATTTTTTGTCGCAATCGTCAGCCGGAATTACCAAGGAGGTGGATCATGGATTTTCATGTGGGCGATAAAGTCATCCATTCGTCCTACGGGATGGTGGAGATCGTCGATCTGGAAAAGAAGGAAGTGGCGGGGACGATCACGCTTTTTTACGTTGTGAAGGCCAAGGACATGACGGTGTGGATTCCGGTGCATGCCGAGGACAGAGTTACCTTGCGAACGCCCGCCTCCAGGCTGGAATTTGAGAAATTCTTTTCCATCTTGCGCGACCGGTACAATCCGTTTTCCGAAAACCGGATGGAGCGCAAAACGCAAATTCACCTACGGCTGCATGAAGGAAATTCCGGATCCATGTGCCGGCTGGTGCGGGATTTATCGTTTTATCGGAAGAACAAAAAATTGAACGAGTACGAAACTTCCATCTTCGAACGATCGGTCACTTCGCTTGTCGACGAATGGCAATACTCCATGGCGGTGCCGGTCTCCACGGCCCGCAGCGAACTTGGCCAGCTGCTGGATGAAAGCTACACCAAATCCATGCCATAGGCGGGTGTCTCTCCCCAAGTCCACAGGAGTTTCAAGTATTATTGGGAGATCGGCCCCCTAATCGCTCCGCGTTACTTTTTTTAGGATACCCAGGATAGATCATAAAAACCGCAATCTGATTCTGAATACGGACATTTTTTAATGAGATGGGTTTTATGCTCAGAAAACGACCAATAATAAAGTGAAACATTGATTTCTTCCTCGATGGTCTCGAAGTACAATCCATGTCCACCGGGCTCCCATAGTCGCGACACTGCCGCGATTTGATCCAATGAATCCACCATCCGATCATCTTTCGAAAAGAGATCTACTCCCTGATCATTGGAAATGACAAACCATCCATTATTTGGTGATAAATCAACCTCTGCATTATTTCTTTCACTGATCTTTTCCATCTTTCCGCCCAAGGTTACCCCGAGAACACCCAAATCATTTTTTCCATTTATAATAAATGCATACTTCGGCCCACCTCGATATATCATCCCCTTAAAGTCGGATTCGGATGGGCCTCCATCCAAAGTCGATATTAATCTTCCTTCAAAAGAAAGGATGTAAAAACCCAAGGGACGATCGCTCTGATCATCGTAGCCAAATAATAGGACGGCTTCATCCCGCGGATCAATGGCGACCGAATAAATAACTCCGGACCAAATTTTCGTATTTTCACCGGTGGCTATATTTACGGCTGAAATTCTTTGGGCATAAGACGGTCCACCCGCATTGCATCCCAATCTATCGGCGGATAGGGTTATAAGAAATTTTTGCTCGACTAATTTACTCCACTTTAATCCATCCGAGGTTGTCAAAATCGTTTGAATTCCCTGATTGGGTTGGTTTGCCGGTCGCGTGATATTAACCGTATAGGTATCATAATCCCCGGATTCGTTCGGCTGAATTCCATTCAGATAATAAATGGATGTACTATCCGGCGACCAGCCAATGGAGAGAATGTCAGCGGAATCATTTGTCAACCGATGGAGTGCACCTGATTTCGTATCATACGTAAAAAGGTCAAACGATGTTCCCGCGGTGTTGGCTGCAAAAGCCAAATACCGCCCGTCGGGCGACCAGGCTGTTTGTCTGAATAAACCGAATGGGGTGGGGCAATCGCCCAGTGGATACTTTCCTGCGCTCTTTTGAGAACTAAGTAGAGATATCACTTGAATCTCACCATCCGGTATATGAAGTAGACTTAAGGATATATCCCCGGGTTCATAAATATTGCTCACCAATACCCCCCACTCGCCGTTTGGAGAAAAACCATTCAAATACGTAGGTTCTTGTGGAAATGGAATGACTTTTTGACCCGAACCATCAGGGTTTAGTACGACGAAGTTAACAAACGGAGAAGGCATATTGGCAAACACCAAATACGGCCCTTTCGCATTGAGTGGCGGGAATGGGGTGGTAACCGCAGCAATCGTCTGGGAACTTGTGGGAGTTGGAAATGTTGTTTGGGAGGGAGTCTGCGTTTGAGACGGAGGAAGTGTGAAGGTAAACGTCGGAGTATTTATCCAAGATGCTTGATGCATGAACTCCGTCGTCACTAAGGGTGATCTCGTAGAAATTGAAACCGATACGGCGGTGGGAGAACTCGCGACCGAACAGGAAGTTACAAAAGCGAGCATAACGACGAGAAATATTTTCTTCATTGATTTCTCCATATAAATCTTTATTCTAAGCTTCAGTTCATTAATAATTATAATAGATGGGACGTTACAGCATCGTTACAAGGCGGTGTCAATTCTGATCCCATGACCCGGAAATTTTACCGGAGAGGGAAATCTTTGCCAGTATATAAATGTAATATTGCATCATTTCGATAAGTTCTTTTTTTTAACGTCTCTACTGTAGAATGATAATAAAGTTCTAGCCTGAAAATCCAAAATATAGGGACTTTTTGTCATTTTTTGAACCTCCACGAAAAATAAAGTTGTTTGCTATCTACATTTCTAGCAGATCCGGCAAGTAAAAATGTAATAATAAAGTTCTATTCTAGCTGATCATTTATCATGAAATCATTTGCAGGAAATACCCGATGTGGGTAAAAAAGCCCGGATAGGCTTTATACGTAACATCAAGATAAAACCCGGAAAAGCCGGGTTTTATCTTCTACCGCTTCTGCTCGTTAATGTGTCGGCGTGAAGATGTTGGTGATAATACCGGAGAATACGTTGCCGATGGCGGGATGAAGAAGGGCTAGATTGCCCGGTATGCTTTGATTCAACGGTCTCCCAAGATTGAGAGGGGGACGTTTTCTTCATCCTTCATCCCTCATCCTTCCTGCTTGGGGATAGATATATCAGTATGGTTATAATTGCCTGCAACCCATTATAGAATTCCAGGAATCTTCCCATGCCTTCTATCCTTTTCGTCGAAGACGACGCCACCATTGCCATGGGGGTGGAATACTTGCTCAAGCAGGACGGTTTCCAGGTCAGACTGGCTTACCGCCTTGAGGAGGCTCGCGACCTGCTCAAGCGCAGCCCCTTTGAACTGGTGCTGCTGGACCTGGGTCTGCCGGATGGCAGCGGCTACGAGCT
>PLND01000058.1 GCA_003141675.1 Anaerolineae bacterium | reverse complement strand
TGGGAACCCGTGATCCGAATCATATTCCTGACTCCTTTATCCTGCCGTCCACGCGGGGAACGTCCACCGCCACTCCATATATCCCGGATTGTCAGTAGATCTTCCAAACCTTGGAATGGCTCCATTTTCTCCGTTCGCACAGGAAAATAAACAAGGATGCATTTCGATCCGGCAGGCCGTCTCTTCTTACTGTACACCAAAGAATAGGCGTCGATCAAATTTAATCTTGCAGGGAGTTCCAATCCTTGGCAGAAAACGCAGGCTCACGAAAATAACCGGTGGATTCGTTCCGGTATTATCGGTGCGCTGGTCTTCGGGAATTTCATTCTCCATGCAGAGATAAAACTGGTGTTCCAGAGGATCGCAGAAGATAAATCGGAACCAATTATAAACCGCGGGATGCTGAGACATTGACGCGAGAGACGGACGACCGGCTCCGGTTTGAATAGAGGATGCATACCATCAAACGTTTGTATGGATCGTATCATGGGGTTATAATTTTCGAAGCATGCCATAGGAGTTGAATCTGATTCGCAGGCACTACTTGAGAGAAGCAGCATTTTCTTTCTTACGGTTAAATTTCGGTAGGGGAGAGATGGAGCTGGAAAGGCGAGGGTAACGCGGCGCTCGTCGTGGAAGGAATTGGGGAATTCGGCGGCAGCTATCGGTTTGGTTCAAAGCGAAGTTCATTCTATTGGAAAACGACCTGTTTCTGGAGTGGTAGCAGTTGTGTACTTGACGGACCTTCCATGATGGCGCCTGGAGATCATTAATGAGTGACCCAATAATAGAATCACATTACTCCGGCAATAATAGAAAGAGGCTTTTCATTGCAGGGATAATCCTGCTGGCAGTCTGGATCACCCTTACCTTTGTTTCTATTGTCTTTAAAGATAAAACGGGATCGTTTGTATTTGATTATCATGATTCCGCTCTTTATTTCGAAAGAGGAAAATGGTTAACCGAAGGCACTCCCCCCATCAGTGAGTACCCTCAAATTCCGACATTTCTATTTGGCGTCAATCGCCTCCTCTCAACGTGGATTGATACCAATATGCAATTTAATGTATTTGTTGATATCTTTTCACTGGAAATGCTACTGGTTTTATTTTTATTTATTAAAGTCTTAATCGAGGTATTGCCAAAGGGGTTAAGCAATTATGCGTTTCTTGCACTATTGCCTCCCACTTTATATTTCACCTATAACCGTTTTGATATTCTTCCTGCCTTTTTGTGCTTAATGGCATATCTCGCCGCAACAAAGAAACAATGGATAATGGTTTCCATCATACTTTCTCTGGCTACATTTACAAAGTGGTATCCGGCATTATTGTTTCCGGGCTTTTTTATGTATGCAACGACATTCGAAAAAAAGTTTCAATGGAAAATGATTTTGTCTTTTGCCATCACAAGTTTCGCAATATTACTATTATCGTATTTATATGGTGGTCTTGAATCGATCCTGGCGCCATATCAATTTCACGTAGCGAGAGATATAGAATTTATGGCCTTTCCCGCATTCCTGAGCGATTTTATTCGCAGCGCATTAGATATTCAGAGAAGCCTGCCCTATTACTTCCTATTCCTTTTTATCATACAAATATCTGCGCCAATCCTGATTATTTTTAAAAAAATTGATTCCCTGGATGCGTTGATTCATTATTGCATTATTGTGACGGGTGTTTTTATCCTTTTTTCAAGAATATGGTCTCCGCAATGGTTTTTGTGGTTGTTACCTTTTTTGATCATTTCGTCGAAAAACTTTATAACTGCGGGGGTAATACTGGTTTACAACCTTTTAACTTATTTAAGTTTCCCGGTTTTCTTTGTTTACTATGGACAATACAGCGATCCGTTGNNTAATCTTGGTCCTCCTGATATATATTTTCCTTTTTGCCATTATCTTTCGATCGATCATAAACATTAAGTCAACCAGTGCAACGCCATCGAAACAGGGATCGTAATCGATCACCGGCGAAAGAATGCGGGGAGGAAAAAAGAACGCCCGCCGCCGATTTTCATGCTCGGCTGCGGGCGTCCGTCGATGGTTCCGCGCCGCTCAACGAGAGGATCAGGCCTTCTTCAATTCGTCACTGAAAACCCCCGAGAGCACTACATTGACCACAGCAATGATCAGCGCTCCCAGAAAGGCGGCGATGAAATCCGCCTGGAAGCCAAAACCGAAGAGATTGCCGATCTGTCCGGTGAGCCAGAAGAGAAAGGTGTTGATGAGGAGCGTAAACAGGCCGAGAGTGATCAGGATGAATGGGCAGGTGAGAAATTTCAGGACCGGCCCCACAAGCGTATTGACCAATCCGAAAATCAGCGCCAGGACCACGATTGCGACCCAATTGGTGGATTGCACTACGAGTCCCTGCCCCGGCCGAAGGGCACCGTAGATTTCCGGCACCAGTCGGATGGCCGCATAGATGGCCACGGCGTTAATTCCCAGTCGAATTAAAAATCGGGTCATGGTCCACCTCCTTTAATAGTATACCGCATCCATTGGAACGTACGGCGTTTTTGGAATCCCAATTGTTCCAGGACGGCCGTGGAAGATTCCGGCGCGGTTTCCAGAAGGCAATTCACCTGGGGGAAAGTGTCTTTCCAAGCCTCCTTCCACAACGCGAGTTCCACGCCGCCGCCGGATCCCTCGGTCTGGATCAGGAATCCTTCCCAGCCGAAAAAGCGCTGGAAGCTGAAAAGCGCCGCTTCCACCCGCCCCCCGCGCCGGGCGAGGAAATGCTTTTCCGATTCACCGAGCAGCACTTGCTCCAGCCGTCTTGCCACCGAAGGACGGAATAATCCCGCGGTCAACGGCGTATTCCAGGCGAACCCCGCGGGGCTGATCCCTTTCCAGAAAGCGTATTCTTCGCGCCACTCCGACGCCCGGCGCGGCGTGATCCGGTATGAAGGATCGCCGGAAGCCGCCGGGTCTACCCGCGCCGCGGGGCCGGGCATGCGGGTCCAGTTGATGCGGCGGCCGATTTCCTCAAAGCCCAGCTCCCGGTACATGCGGACCGCCGTCTCATTTGCCACGTCCACTTGCAGATACACATTCCGTCCCCCGCGGGAACGAATCTCATCCACCGCGAAACAAATCAAACCGCGCCCAAAACCGCGGCGGCGGAAATCCGGATGGATGGCTACGTTGGAAATCAGCCACGCGCCTTTTTCCGGTTTGCGCAGGGTCAGTGTGGCGTTACCCACCACCCTGCCCTCATCCTCCCAGACCGAGGCGGCGACCCATTCCTCCGAATTCACGCTTCCCAATAAAATGGACAGCTTCCAGAAAAACCCTCCCCGCTCGGCGATCCAACGGACGTTGCGGAGAATCTGGCGCGAGGAATAATCCAGGGTGCCGGAAAAACACAATCCCACCAATTCGGTTATTTGCGGCACATCGCGGGGAAAGACCGCCCGGCGCGGTCCGGAAACTAATGTGGAGAGAATCGTGCTCGGGAAATCGGGCGGCGTAGGGAAAGTCACTTCCGGAAGAATCCTTCCTCAGGATCCTTGGAAACGGATCAGGGTACCCATGGTGCGCAGTAGAATTTTTAAATCCAGGATCGGGGAACGATGACGAATGTAATAGAGGTCGTATTCGAGCTTCAGCGCCGTGTCCTCGACCGTCCGAACGTATCCGTAGTTCACCTGCGACCATCCCGTCAGGCCCGGCTGAACCAGAAGGCGCGCGCGGTAAAAGGGAATCTGTTTTTCCAGCTGCGCGATCCATTCCGGTCGCTCGGGACGCGGTCCGATCAGGCTCATATCACCACGCAGGACGTTCCAAAACTGGGGGATCTCATCCAGCCGGGTGCGGCGCATCCATTTGCCCACGCGGGTAACGCGCGGATCTTCCGGGGAAGCCCAGCGCGCCTCGCCGTCGGGTTCCGCGTTCCGCACCATCGTACGATACTTCCACACACCGATCGGGTGTCCGCCCTTGCCCGATCGTTCCTGCTGATAGAGAATCGGCCCCGGCGAATCCAGGCGAATGATGACCGCAAGGATCGGAAAAAGGATCAACCCGATAGCCATTCCCACCAGCGAAATGAGAATATCCAGCAGGCGTTTCAAAGGGCTGTAGAGATCATACAAGTTGACGCTGTCCAAAAAAGAGGTCAACAGCCAGTCGGCGCTGAGGTATTCGATGGGCACGCGCCCCAACAGGGATTCATACAGGGCGGGCATGCGGATCACCTCCACCCCCATTTCCTGGCAATCCAGAATGGCCTGGAACAGTTCCGGACGGATTTTTCCAGTGATAGCCAGTACGAGAACCGAAATCCCCTGCCCGCAAACCGCGTCCCGCAAGACCTGCCATCCGCCCAGAATCGGGATACCGTTCAATTTCGTCCCGTGTTTTTCGGGATCGTCGTCGATCAGCCCTTGGACGCGGAAATGCCCGGGTACGTCGCGGGTCAGCACGCGGATGATCCCCGTTCCCGCCCGTCCTGCGCCTATGATCAGGGTCGGGCGCTGCAACATGGGAAGCGTAAACAACCGGATCGCGAGCATCCTCCATCCGAATTCCAATCCGGTAAGAACGAGCAGATATACCACGATCCCCGCGCGCGGCAAAGAACCGGGGGTGGCGAAGAAGTACAGCACAAGATACGGCACTAGGGAGATGGCGGTGGCCACTTCCAGCCCGAACAGCGTACGTTCGCGGGAAAAAGCCGCGTGTGGATCGTACAAATGGGAAATGAGGAAGAACCACAGCGGGCCCAGCCAAAGGAACGGGGTGATGGCATCTCGGGTTCGGAAGAATTTAATCGGATCGCTTAGCGTGTGATCCAGCCCCATCCAGAGAATCCAGGCAGCCCCTACGGCGAAGAGCACGCAGAGCAAGTCCCCCGCGAACAACAGCGCCTGCCGTTCGGAAAGGGTCAACCCGGATTGCGGAATCGAGGGGGGATTCGCCATCGGCCTGTCTATGCCGCCGGCCGGCCGCGGAAGTAAGCGATGATCTCGTCCAAGGTTTGAGCCAGGGGAATCTTCGGCGACCATCCCGTGGCTTGTTGGATCTTATGGATATCCGGGACTCGCCGGCGCATATCTTCAAATCCGCCATCGAATACCTGATCATAGGGGACCGCCCGGATTTCGGAGGAAGAACCCGTGCGGGCTTTGACCATGTCGGCCAAGGCGCGCATGCCGATTTCTTCCTGTGAGCCGATGTTGAACACCTGGCCCTCCGCGCCGGGATGCTCAAGCAGCAGGAGAATCGCCGCCACCACATCTTGCACGTTGCAGAAACACCGGGTTTGCTTGCCGTCGCCGTACACGGTGATCGGTTCGCCCGACAGGGCCTGGCGCACAAAGCGGGGAATGACCATGCCGTATTGCGCGCTCTGGCGCGGTCCGATGGTATTAAAGAACCGGCCGATGACTACCGGAAGGCTTTTCGATCGGAAGTAGGCCAGGGCCAGGAATTCGTCGAGCGCCTTGGACGTGGCATAGGCCCAGCGGGTGATCGTGGTGGCGCCGAAAACCCCGTCGTCCTCCTCGTGGAAGGGGACTTTGTCGTTCTTGCCGTAAACTTCCGAGGTGGATGCCAGAAAGACCTTCTTGCGGTAGCGCCGCGCGACACGCAGCACAGCCTCGGTTCCCATGACGTTGGTTTCGATCGTACGCACCGGATCGTTGACGATGAGCTGGACGCCTACCGCCGCCGCCAAGTGCAGGATGCGATCGCACTCGCTACCCAGCCGGTCCATGACCGTTTCGTTGGTGATCGTTTCCAGCGCGAAGCGGAACCCTGGCTTTTGCGCCAGGGGCTCGATATTTTCGAATCGGCCCGTCGACAAATCGTCGATGACGGTCACCTGGTCCCCGCACGCAAGAAGAGCTTCGGCCAGGTGGCTGCCGATGAACCCGGCGCCGCCGGTAATGAGCGTATGCGTCATGATTTCTTTTCCTTTCGTCGGGCGCCCAGCAGGGTGTCCTCCAGTACGCGGAGAAGAATCTTCGGGTCGTTCCACTGGTTTTCCGGAAGGGTGGACTCGCCGTGGAATACCACTCCGGGCGCGAGGACTATTCGGCCGCGGAATTCGGAGAGCAGCGCACGGACCCCCGAGGACCAACCCAGCCCGCGGCAGACGATGATCAAATTCGACTCGCGCAGGAGCTCAAGCAGCTGCTCGGGGTGCGCGTCATCGGTGATGTGCAACACTCTGCCGCATAGGCGGAAAACCTCGTTCCACATTTCAGAGGGCCCGACGGCCTCGTCCGTTCCGGAGTCCAGCCACCGGGAAAACGCCTCGGGTGTCAGTGCCAACTCGCGCAGATAAGCGCGCAGAACCGACGGATCCGATCGCGGTGAAGCCAGCACCGCCAACTGTGACGAGATCGTCCGCGCCGCACGGATCGCCGTCCGCGCTTGGTCGTCCTCCGCCAGGATGACCACCAACGGGTTGGTGGAAGGAATCGGACGCGCGCGTTCCAGGACCAGTAGTCCGATCGCGCCCACAGCCAGCAGCGCGATGAACAGAACGGTCGCCGTCGCGGGCGGGGATTGGGTGATATAGACGGCCAACATACCCAACGCCGCGGCGATGATATACATCGTAAGTACCGCCCGGTTGATGCCCAATCCCATCCGGGCCAACCGGTGTGAAGTATGATCGGTTCCGCCCTGCGATACCGGTCGTCGGGAGCGCAGCCGGGAAAAAGTGACCAGAGTGGTATCGAACACGGCGAGTCCCAACACGATGATCGGAACCATCCAGGTGGATCCTAGGGGAAGCGTGGCTGGGGAATATTTAATTCCGATCACCGCCAGGAGGAACCCCAGAAGCAGCGACCCCGTATCTCCCATGAAAATCATCGCGGGCGAAATATTATAGTAGAGGAACCCGAGAGAAGCACCCGTCACCGCGGCCGCGAGGCTCGCCACCAATCCCTGGCCGGCCGATGCGGCCAGAATAGTGAAGAAGAGTGCGGAAACCGCGGACGTTCCCGCCGCCAGACCGTCCATATTGTCCATTAGATTGATGGCGTTGCTGATTCCCACGAACCAGAACAGGGTGATCGCAAAGTTCACCAGTGGCCACGGGAATAACTCCACCCGGACCCCGGCGACGGCGATAATCAGCGCGGCCGCCACTTGGGCCAAAAGCTTCGCGCGTGGTGCGATTCCGCGCCGGTCATCCCACAATCCCACCAGCATGAGAAGCGTCGCCCCGACGGCGATCGCCGCCATCTGGGTCATATCGGAAGCGAGGTTCACCCGAAACAGGGCGATGAACAGGGCGACGCACAATGCCAGATAGATCGCCAAGCCCCCCAGGAGCGGCATCGGGTGGACATGCATCTTGTGGGGCTGGGGTTCATCGACGAATCCCGTGCGGGTGGCCAGCCGTCCAACCAGTGGAGTGGCTATAAATGCGGCAAGAAACGCGAGGATGACGAGCGGCAGATATTGGCTCATGCGAAGTGCCGTCGCGCGTGCTCAGCGTTTTCTTTCCCGGTTGCTAAATGGCGGTAAAAATCGGCCATGGTGGAAATCATTTGTTCCTGTCCAAAGCGCTCCAAAACTTCCCGTCGGCCACGGTTAATGACAGCCTCGATACGTGTATCCCTTTGTAGGGCTTCCAGCCAGGCGCGGCGGAGCGCCGGCGCGTCCCCGGGCGGCACGAGCCACCCCGTTTCCCCGTCCCGGATCACATCCGGCACGCCCCCCACCGCCGTCGCTACGACCGGCACACCCGCGGCCATGGCTTCGATGACCGCCACCGGGGTCCCTTCGTTGTCGGAGGTCAGCGCGAGCAGGTCGAACGCCGCGTATACCGGCAGCATATCCTGCTTCCAGCCCAGGAAATGCACGCGGCTCGAGATTCCCATCTCGCGCGAGAGTTCCTGAAGCGAATCGCGCAATTCCCCGTCCCCAACAATCGCAAAATGGGCCGGATTTCCCGAGTCTACCATGCTTCGCGCCGCCTCCAGAAATAGGCGGTGATTCTTGATGGATACCAAACGTCCCACAATTCCAATCAGGGGTTGATCCGGGCCGATTCCCAACTCGGATCTCAGCTCCCCGCGTCGTGACGAACAGTCCAAGAGCGGATCGAGATTCATCCCCAGGGGAACCACGTCGATCTTACCGGCCGGGGCGATTCCCATCTCGACCAGATCGGCTTTCAGCGCCGGGCTGAGGGTGACGATTTTATCCGTGATGCGGGCAAGCATCCGTTCGAGCGATCGGAATAAGAATTCAACCGGAGGGGAAAAATACCCGCGCAGCACATGGCCGTGGAATGTGTGCACCACCACCGGCACTCCAGCCCAGCGGGCTGCCGTGCGGCCCACCGCACCCGCCTTTGCCGTGTGGGTGTGAACCACATCGGGTTTCCAATTTCGGAAAATGGCCCGCAGGCGGAGGAAGGCGAGCACGTCGGCCGGCCCGATTCGCGGTGAAAGTTGCGGGAGAATTTCCGGCTTCACCCCCATTTGCTCGGCCAGATAGTGCATCCCGGTTTCTCCCGGCCCTTCGCGCCCGGCGATCAGCCGGACCTCGAACTCATCCCGCGGCAGGCCGGCCGCAAGTTCGATCACATGCGTAGCCGGTCCGCCGACGTTCAAGCGCGCGATAACTAATGCGATTCGGATCGGAGGCATAAGGTTGTGAAAGGCTCTGGAAGATTATATCCCCAAGGAATGATAGAGTTCCGCCGTCCGCCGCGCCATGAGTTCCACGGGAAATTCTTTTAATACCCGGTCCCTTCCGGCGCGGCCCATTTCGACCGCTCGTTTTGGATCGGATAGGATCGCCATTATCCCGTCCGCCCATTCCTCTACGCCGCCGGATGTCAGCAATAACCCGGTCTCAGACTGCACCACAATCTCCGGAAGCGCGGAAACGTTCGACGCCGCAATCGGTTTTCCCAAGGCCATGGCTTCCAACGCGACCAGGCCGAATCCCTCCCAGCGCGAGGGAATCGCCAGCAGATCGATATCCGCCAGGATATCGGCGGCATCGGTGCGCCACCCGAGAAACGCCACTCTCTGCAGGCCAAGGGATTTGGCCAAGCGCATCAAACCCCGGCGATCGGGTCCGTCTCCCGCCAGAATTAATTTCGCTGTCGGGTGGCGTCTTTCGACCCGGGCAAACGCCCGCAACAATATATCGACGCCCTTCTGAGCCGTCATCCGGCCGATGAATCCCACCAACGGATTTCCCCCCGCTCCGATCTCCCGGCGGAAGGCGCCGGGATGCGCCTCCCGCGCGAACGCGCCAGCGTCCAGCCCGTATGGAATGACTTCGATTCTTTCGGCGGGTGCCCGCTCGACTTCGATCAGAAAACAGCGTATGGATTGGGAGATCGCAACAATCCGATCGGCGCGCCGGAGGGACGGCGCAAAAGCCCAACGCATCGGCAGCGTGCGCCGGAAGCGGTCGTCGTTATGCCGGGAGACGACAAACTTTCCGGAGGGAAACGATCTCATCGCAAACTCGCCATAGACTTCCCCATGCGGAAGATGAGCGTGCAGGATGTCGAACGGTTCCTCGCGAAGAAGACACTCCAGCCGGGCGGGAAGCTCCGGATCGATGTGCCAGCGGATAGGCAACGAACGAACCGGTACGCCGCTCCGTTCCAGACGTTCCCGGAAATCGCGTTGCTCCCGGCGCGGGTCCTCCAATAAAATGACGCCGCAGTCGATCCCCTGTCCGCGTAGTGCGGGGAGAAGGGCCAGGAGATGGGTCTCGGCTCCGGCGATGCCGGTGGCCTTGAGAAGATGGATGCTACGCATCGGTTTTGGGAATGCTCGCTTTCCACTGTTCCGGATCGTCCACCATGAAGGAAAACGCCCGGGCCGCCCTTCGTTCCCAGGAATTGTCTTTTACCGTTTCAAAACCCCTCCGCGCAAGATCCCCCGCAAAATTCCGGTCGTCGAGGATCCGCGCAATCGCCGCCGCCCACGCCCGCGGATCTTCCGGAGGAACCAACAATCCGTTCTTCCCGTCTTGGAGGATATCCCGTATCGCCGGCAGATCGGAGGCCACCACGGGAACTCCGGCCGCCAGATATTCGAAAAGCTTCATCGGTGATGCAGATTTTATGAAAAACCTTTTTGCAGGGGATGGGATTGTACAAACGTCGCAGGCCTTCATCCAGCGGGGAATTTGCAGCCTGGGCTGAAAATCAACGAATCGGATCATTTCTCTGGGTACTCCGGCATCATCAGCGACCCGATAATAAATTTCCGCGTTTTCCATAGGTCCTCCGACGCAGACAATCAGCGGCGGATGGGAATATTTTTCTTTTAAGTACACTAGGCTTCGGATGAGGGTGGGGATCCCCTTTTCCAGGCCGTACGTTTGAAACTTGCCGATATAGCCTATGATCGGCCGGTCCAAAGGCAAGCCCATCAGCCGCCGGCAGGTTTCCTGGCTCTCGGAGATGGAAAATTCATCCACCGCCACGGCATTTGGCAAAACAAGGATCCGGTCTTCCGGAAATCCGATATTGAGGAATTCATTTTTTAATCCCGAGGTTGTGACCACAATTTTTTTCAGCCTTCGGATCACCGGAGCAAAAAAGGCAAGTGGCTTCTTCGCCACATCATGGCATTCGAAGGCAAGAATATCTTCCGGCGCCTTGCCTCCCAATAATTGCGCCAAAACCACAAATAAATCCTGTGTCCAGATAACCGCTCTGCCCTTCCTGCAGTTTTTTCTGACCAACTCTCTGGAACGGAATGCGAAAGCAAGGATTTTCAAGAAGAACCATACCGAAGACATATCCGAATACAAAGGATCCAGAAAAGGGGCGATCGCCTCCGTTTCCAACCGGAAATTTCTCTTCACCGAATAATACATCATCAGATCGGGCTGGCGCGGCACTCCCATATTCCGCGCCTGGCGGGGGGCGAGTTCGGGAAAGATCAGTGTCACATCCAGACCGAGACCGGCCAAGCTTTCGCATTCCTTAACGATCTGATAGCCATAGGCTTTTTCTGTCGGAAAGCGGGAACCGGACAGGTACAGGATGTGCATTTTTCCAATTTCCGGATTGTTCATGGTCGCTTCGCCGCCCCGAAAGGAAAGTTTGCTTTTTGGTTGGTTGACCCGTTGGGCTCACTCACGATCATCCCTTCCATTCCGAACTCCGTGGAACCTTTCTCAACCCGCCGGCATGAATCGTCGTT
>PLND01000031.1 GCA_003141675.1 Anaerolineae bacterium | reverse complement strand
AAACGGATGAAAAAAGCAAATTTCGAGGGGGCGGTTTATGGGGTGAGGGATAAATGAAAAAGCCCCGCGAGGGGCTTGGGTGAGCCACGGAAGGGAATTGAACCCTTAACCTATCACTTACGAAGCGATTGCTCTACCGATTGAGCTACCGTGGCGACGATCCGGAAACGGAGAACGGGCGGGATTATACCCGGCTGGAGCCTGTTCGTGAAGGTGCGCGCCCTGCGCCAATCCCTTTACAGAAGATCTCACCCGGCCGTCCGCTTACGGACCGACCGCGTATAGATCAATTCCACCACCCAGTCGGTGAACGCTGGGACCGCATTGGTCAAAAACACGGGCAACCCGTAATACCACGGGATCACAACGCAGCGCCGTGGTCGGCGCGCAACGTCCGCAATGCACTCCCCCAGCGCCTCGGCCGGCAACGCGATCCGTTGGGTGATCGAATCCTCCCAACCGCTGATCCGCGTGCTGTGGTCGCCGAACTCCGTGCGCACAACGCCGGGGCAGACCAGGCACACGTCGATCCCTTGGCCGCGCAATTCCCGGCGCAGCGCGTCATTGAACCCGCGCAAACCATACTTGGCGGCGGAATATACGCTGAAGGCGGGCAGTGTCACCAGTCCCGCGACGGACGCGATGTTGATGACACAGCCCGAGTGCCGCTCGAGCATGGCCGGGAGCAGGGCCCGTGTGAGCAGGATCGGCACGGTCAGGTCGAGATTTATCTGCGGCAGGATTTCGGTTTCCGGATCCAGGGTTTCCAGGAGGCGGGTTTTGCCTATTCCGGCATTGTTGACCAGCACGTCCACCCTGCCCTTCCACGCCAGGGCTTCGCGCGCGATTCGATCCAACTCGCCCGGCGCGTTCAGATCGCCGGGAATCACGAGCGCCTCCGCCCCGTTCCCCATCACGCGGATTTCCTCCGCCAGCGCATCCAGTCGGTCCTTACGCCGGGCGGTCAGGATGATCAGCGCCTTCCGTTTTGCCAGGGAGCGCGCGGCGGCCTCTCCGATCCCGGAGGAAGCGCCGGTGATGAGCGCCACGGCTCCTTCCAGTATTTTCATCGCTCGACTTCCTGCGGAGTTGTCACTTTCTTCCTTACGACGGTTTCGAAAATGGAACACGGATTTCACGGATAATTACCGGATTACACCGATAATGAAATGAAATTTTATTCAGTGCAATCCGGATCTTTTCCGTGTAATCCGTGGTTTACGGTTCCCAGTTATAGCGGGCGAGGGAGAAAAGGTACGGAAGCCCGTCCACGTAATCCACGCCGGCCAGCCAGGTCATCCAAGCCTCTTCCTGTCCTGCCGGTCCCGGTTTGTAAAGTGAATAAAAATTAATATTCTTCCACTCGGCCGGCCATTGAACCGAATAGGAAGCTCCGCCGAGTTGGATCGTGTTGCAGTAGGGCATGTAGGCGCCGCCAAGGACGTCGATCAAATCCGGCCGCACCCGATCGTTGAACGTTCCCATCACCGGCAATCCGCTGCCCGGACCAAGCCCCCAATTGACCGATTCGATGCTGGTAAAGATCGAAACCAGCTCCGGCGGAGCGTAAACGCGCGGGGTGCCTCCGTGGATATACCCAACCGCCAAGCCGTGCACCGGGCTGACCAGCGCGGCCAGCGCCGAACCGTTGGAGGTGTTGACTGCCATTCCTATAGTCGGGAAAAGCGCCAAGGGCCCGGGATCCGTACAGAAAGTTCCGGACGGCACATACTCGGTAAGATTATTCCGGTTCACCCAGCCTGTCCCGCCTCCGGGCAGGTTCAATTCCACCCAGGTATCGGTTCCGACCGCTGCGAAGTTTCCTGTGGATTGAAGGCCAACCGCATCCCACGCCAGAGTGCCCGCCGCCGGGCTGCTTTTTCCGGCGGCCGTATGAACGTCCAAGGTTCCTCTTTCGGGTACGAGGACGACTGCATAGGAATGGATTGGCGCCAAGGTAACCGTTTCCGTCGGGGTAAGGACTGCCGTATCCGCTGGCACTAAAATCCCAGGGGTTGGGGACGGCGTTCCGATATTGCACGCCGTCGCCGCGCAAACCAAAGCTAGCATTAATCCCACCAACGAATATTTTCTACGCATGCGGTTTTCTACGGCGGATTTCTTTTTTACCGGCGGTTTTCTTTTTTGGAGCGCCGAGCCCCACGTCGCTCGGCTTGCCGTTTTTGCGGAGCGCCTGGGCCAGCACCGAATCTATGTGCTCGACAAGAAATATCGTCATTTCCTTGCGCACGTCCTTGGGAATTTCCACCAGATCCTTGGCATTGCGCTTGGGGATGATCACCGTCCGCAAGCCGATGCGGTGCGCCGCGAGCACTTTCTCGCGCACGCCGCCCACCGGCAGCACCCGCCCGCGCAGGGTGATCTCGCCGGTCATGGCCACATCCTTGCGGGTTTTGCGGCCGGTAAAGGCCGAGACCAGCGCGGTGGCCATGGTGATCCCGGCGCTCGGACCGTCCTTAGGGATGGCTCCCTCCGGGATGTGAATGTGCACGTCGATTTTTTCGAACCGTTGCGGATCCAATTTAAAATGCTTGGCACGCGATTTCAAATACGACATTGCCGCTTGGGCGCTCTCCTGCATCACCTCGCCCACCTGCCCGGTGATCTGGACGTTGCCCTTGCCCTCGACCAAAACCACCTCAACCGGCATTGTGTCGCCGCCGTTTTCGGTCCAAGCCAGGGCGGTGGCCACGCCCACCTCATCCTGCTTCTCCGCCTCGAGCTGGAAGAACTGCTGCGGTCCGAGGAAGCGCGGGACATGCGCGCCCTCGATGCGGGCGGGGATGCGCCGGCCTTCCGCCTTGCGCCGGGCCACCTTACGGCAGACATGCGCGATCTCGCGGTCGAGGTTGCGCACACCGGCTTCCCAGGTGTATTCGCGGATGATTCGCCGCAGCGCATCCTCGCTAAAGGCGATCGGGAACGGGGTCAGCCCGTTTTCCTCCACCTGGCGCGGAATCAGGAAGCGGTTGGCGATCGCAATCTTCTCCTGCTCGATGTAACCCGGAAACTCGATCACTTCCATCCGGTCCAGCAGCGCCGGCGGGATCGGCCCCAAGGTGTTGGCGGTGGTGATGAACATCACCTTGGAAAGGTCGTAGGCCACGTCGAGGTAATGGTCGTCGAAGGCGTAGTTCTGTTCCGGATCAAGAACCTCCAGCAGCGCGGCTGCCGGATCGCCGCGGAAATCCACGCCGAGCTTGTCGATCTCGTCGAGCATGAAGAGCGGGTTGACCGTGGCAGCGCGGCGCATGGTTTGCAGAATGCGGCCAGGAAGAGCACCAATGTAGGTCCGCCGGTGTCCGCGGATCTCGGCTTCGTCACGGATCCCGCCCAGTGAGACGCGCACGAACTTGCGCCCGAGCGTCTCGGCGATCGATCGGCCGAGCGAAGTCTTGCCGGTGCCGGGCGGACCGACGAAGCATAGGATCGGTTGCTTCTGTTTTTTCGGCAGCAGCCGGCGGACCGCCAAATATTCCAGGATCCGCTCTTTCGCCTTGGGGAGCCCGTAGTGTTGCCGGTCCAAAACTTCGGCCGCGCGTTTCAAATCGAGTTTATCTTCAGTTTCCTTCTGCCAAGGCAGTTCGATCAACCAATCGAGATACGTGCGGACGATGGCCACCTCGGGCGCCATCGACGGCATCTGGGCCAGCCGCTCGAGTTCCTTGAGCGCCTTGGTCTGAACTTCCTCGGGCATGCCGGCCTTCAGAATGGCTTGCTTGACTTCGCCGAGTTCCTGCGACCAGGAATCCTGTTCGCCCAATTCATTCTGGATGGCTTTCAACTGCTCGCGCAGGTAGTACTCGCGCTGGCTGCGGTCCACTTCGCTCTGCACTTTGGAGTGGATGCGGTTCTCCAGTTCGAGCACATCCAATTCCCGCCCAAGCATGATGCTCAGCCGCTGCAACCGCAGTTCGACATCGAACGTTTCCAGCATCCGCTGGCGTTCCGGAACGGCAACGCCCAGGGCGGAGACGATCAGATCGGCCAGCCAGCCGGGGTCATCCACGTTGAGGGCGAAGACGTAGGCATCTTCGGGCAAGCTGCGGTTGAGCTGGATGACTTTTTCGAACAAGGCCAGCACGGCGCGCATCAGGGCTTCGGTCTCGCGGCTGCGCTCGGTGGCTTCATACACCGGCCGGGCTCGTGCGCGCAGGAAAGACTCGCCAGGCAGATATTCGACGATCTGCACCCGGCGGCGTCCCTGGGCGAGCACTGTAGTGGCGCCTTCCGGCAGGTGCAGCACCCGTCCCACCGCCGATTCGCAACCGATGGTATAGAGATCGGCCGATACCGGTTCGGTCTTCTCGTCGTTTTTCTGGGCGACGGCGATTACAGTCTGGCCCGCGGTGTGGGCATACTCCAGCGCCGAAAGCGCGCTTTCCCGCCCCACAAAGAGCGGCGTGACCATGCGAGGGAAAACCACCAGGTCGCGCAGCGGGAGAACGGCGCACGTGATCAGCCCGTCCTTATCCGGCGGCGCGTCGGGAATCTTTTGCAGTTCCTCGGTGCGGCTTCCCAGCACCTCGGCAAATTCCGAACGCAGCTGCCAATCGCGATAATCCTGTCCGCTCATATTAACCGCCGGTTTCCGAAATCACGGCCAAAGGTCCCATTTCCTGTTCCTTTGCTGCGAAAATTTTTCGGCTCAGCTGGGGCCATTCGGTAAGCACCGCTCCCGCCACGAACAGGCTTCCAGCGGCCAGTAGAACACCCTCGGAGCCGGCCAGCCGGAGTGCATGCTCCAGGGCTTGCGCCGGATCGGCTTGCACTTCCGCCGGGAAGCCGCGCTCGCGCGCCAGCGCGGCGATCTTTTCCGGATCGGCCGCGCGGGGATGGGTCGACCGGGTGGCGACCATGCGCAGGAGGCGCGGCGAGAGCTCATCCAACATCCCGGCGATGTCCTTGTCGTCGGATGCGCCGAACAGCAGCACTACCTGCCGGCCGGGAACGTAATCGTCCAGTGCAGTCCGCAAGCGCCGCGCCGAATCCCGGTTATGCGCCGAGTCGACAATCACCAGCGGCGCGCGGTGGAGAATCTGGAACCGGCCTTCCCAGTGAACCGAACGCAATCCCTTCGCGATCGCCTCTTCCGGGATTTTATAACCGCGTTCTTTCAAAACAAACAGCGTGGCAATCGCCGTCACCGCGTTGATCACTTGATGATACCCCAGAAGAGGGATTTCGTATCGCATCGGGATCCACTGCGGCTCACCGCTTCGGTCGAGCATCTCGTCCATCAGGGTTTGTTCCCGGGCGGACCAGAGATAAAACGATTGTCCTTCCAGGTCGTGGCTCCGCGGTGCAAAGTGCCAATCCCGCCCGACCAGGGTCAGCGGAGCGTTGCGCTGGCGGGTGACGTCAAGCAGGACGCGCATCGCTTCGCCTTCCTGCGGCGATGAGACGACCGGGATTTCCGGTTTGATGATCCCGGCCTTTTCATAGGCGATCTCGGCCAAGGTGTTTCCCAGAAGGTGCGTGTGGTCGTAGGAAAGCGACGTGATCACCGCCACCTGCGGCGTCACGACGTTGGTGGCATCCAGCCGCCCTCCCAGGCCAACTTCGGCCACCACAACATCCGCCCGTTCCTCGGCAAAATATTGGAAAGCCGCCGCGGTGGTGATCTCGAAGGTTGTCAATCCGGGGACTTTCGCAACGGCTTCCTGCAAATCATTCACGATTTGCGCCAGCCGCTCGTGCGCGATGGGCTCGCCCCCCATCCGGATCCGCTCACAGAAATCGATCAGATGCGGCGAGGAATAGAAACCGGTGCGATAGCCCGCGGCGCGCAAAACGGAATCCGCCATCGCCGAGACCGATCCCTTGCCTTTGGTCCCCGCCACGTGAATCACCGCATACTTCCGGTGCGGGTCGCCTAGCAGCGCAAGCAACGCGTGCACGCGCCCGAGGTCGAAAGTATGGTCGGAATATTGATAGGTGCGCTGGAGGCTGTAGTCGATAAAGGAGTACAGATAATCCAGTGCCTGCTGATAAGTTGAAATGATCACCGGAGGATTGTAATCGTTTGGGAAACCACAGGCAAGGCGAGGGTTTTTACCAGACATTAACAAGGTGTTCTGTCCCGGATGTCCGCCCGGAGCTAATCCCGCGCGAACGCGGGGTTGGCGCTCGGGGCTTTCAACAACTCCGGATAAATTCGGCTTCTCAATTTACCATTCGTGATGTATGATGAGTTCAGGAGGGGGATATGTCACATTACCTGCTATTCTACCATTTCATTTGGGCTACAAAAAATCGCCAACCCTGGATCATCCCGGAATTGGAATCGCAATTATTTAATTCCATCCGGTCCAAAGTGTCAGGATTGGACGGACGAGTGCTCGCGGTGAACGCGTGTCGGGATCACGTTCATCTGGTGGCTTCGGTTCCACCATCAATTCCACCATCAATATCTCTTTCGAACTTCATCGGCCAGGTGAAAGGAACATCCTCATTGCGAATAAATGAATCCGGATTATTACGGGTGATATTTAATTGGCAAGAAGAATATGGCGTCTTCTCTTTGGACGAAACCAGCCTTTCGGCATGCATTTTCTACACCGAAAAGCAAAAAGAGCATCATGCCAATCCTTTGGAGATCCGCAAGGATTGGGAATAACATGAACTATCCGGGGGAACATTCCGCCCGGCGTCAGATCATTTGAATTAACCGATGACGGGGTTCTTTCGGAGGGGTCCCTACTAGACCGCTGAAAAACAAAATTAGAAAGCATCAACCGCCGGGTTTGTTTGAAGCCCGGCTTTCAGCCGGGCGCGGTTAATAGCTCGGGGCTTCAGCCCCGGGATAAAATTTCCGGGCGATTCGCTTCGCGGTTTGCGCGGGAGCAGCGAACAGTCCGCCCCGGCTCACCCCGCCGGAGGGATCATCCCCGCGGGGAAAATAACCGACCTCTTCCCTCCCCATCCTGGGGAGTGATTGAGTTTCTACCCTTTCATCGGCAACGCCAGGTAAAACGTACTCCCCTGGCCGAGTTTGGTCTCGAACCAGATTTTCCCCCCGTGCCATTCGGCCACACTCTTCGCGATCGCCAGCCCCAGCCCCCAGGCGGGATGCTCTGGATCCGATGAGGGCGCGACCCGGAAGAATTTTTCAAAAACGCGCGGCTGGTCGGCCGGCGCGATACCAATCCCGTTATCCTTCACAACCACCACGACCGTTTCCCCTGAGATTTTTACGCTCACGTCCACGGTGCCGCCCGGGCGGTTGAAGCGGATCGCGTTTTCCATCAGGTTGCCAAGCGCGCGCTCCAGGAGCGAGGCGTCCGCGGGAACATCCGGAAGCGACTCCGGAATTTTTACGCGCAGCTTTACGCTGTTGGCCGCCGCTTCCGGTTTCAACCCGTCGACAACGCGCGCCATGATCGCCGGGAGCTGCACCGGAAGGCGTCGGATTTCCACGCCGCTTTCGACTCGGCCCAGGTCCAGAAGGTCCTTGACCAGCCGGTTCATTTCCTGAGCCGAAAGCCGGATCCGCCGGGCATATTCCTGTTGAGCTGGGTTGAGCGGGCCGAGCATTTCGATCATATGCACCAGCCCTTCCATCATCGTCAAAGGACGGCGCAGGTCGTGGCTGACGGTGTGCACGAATTCCGTTTTCAATTCGTCAAGCTGGCGGAAGGAAGTCACATCTTGCAGCACGCACACCTGCCACACTCCATCCCCGTCGGCGCTGCGCACGCTGCGCACAACCCCCTGCAATCGGCGTCCTCCCGCGCCGGAAAATTCCATTACGCGCGGCTCGACGGCCGATTCCGCCAGGAGCCGCGCCAGATCCGGTTGGGATACGCTTTCCGCAACCGGACGCCCCACCCCGAGCAATCCGGCTCCCAGCATCGCCTCGGCCGTGGGGTTGGCGTACTGCAGGCAATCTTCCGCATCCACTACCAGAACCCCTTCCGGGATGGCCTCGAGAATGGCGGCCAGGCGTTCGCGCTCGTATTCGGTGCCGTCCAACAGGCGGGCGTTGGTGATGGCCAGCGAAGCCTGGTTGGCAAACCCGGCCAACAATTCGAGCAAACCCTCCTCAAACGCCTGCGGTTCGCGATAAGCCACGCACAGCGCCCCATAGAACGCACTCGCGCTGGCGATCCGCAAAGCGATCAGCGCGCCGACCGTACCGGGGAGCGGTTCGAATATTCCCTCGTCCGTGCCCGAATTGCGATTGGCTGTGAAGGGGGTTTGCCGGCCTGCGCCCGGTCCGTCGCGGACGGCCGCGAGGATCCGCTCGTCGATCGATCCCAGCGCCGCGGCTTCCTCTCCAAGTGAGAAACGGTCCACCGGATACGATCCGCGAAACGACGGCGCCAGCACCAACCGCACCGTCTGCGCCCCGGTTGCCGTCTGGACGCTGCGCAGAAGAATTTCCATCGACCGTTCCAGATCGAGGCTCGAAGTCATCCCTTGCACCGCCTGTAACAGGATCTCCTGATCGCGCATCTGTCGGCGCAGGCTGCGGCGCATGGATTCCAAAGATCTCCCGAGCCGTCCCATCTCGTCCTCCCCCGTTACAGTAACCGTCCGTTCCAAATCCCCCGCCGCAATCAATCCGGCGGATTCCGCCAGTTGGCGCAGGGGTGAAGTGATCTGGTGGGCGATGAAAAGCGCCAGCAAGCCCACCAGCAAGGTCATGAAAAAAGCGAAGATCCCCACCTGCAATCCGGTCTCCAGGGCCGTACGAAAGGCGAACGCCTCGGGAACCCGGATGGCGATCTTCCATTTTGGATATGCCAGCGGGAGCAAATAGGAAAGCCTCGTACCCCCGCCCGGCATCGAACCCAGGAACCATTCGCCGCCCTGACTATCCTGTTCCACCAGCGTATCCGTAGTCCAGGGTTCCGTATTCGACGGGTAGAGCACACGATTCGTATCGTCGAGGAACATCCCCTGCCCGCCCGTCAAAGATTGGAACGCGGCGGGGATGGCTTTTAGAAGCGGATTGGTTTCCAGTGCGGTCCGTCCGACGAGCGCCCCGCGAACCTTACCGTCCGAATCCCAGACCGGCTGGGTGAACGCAATCCACGTTTTTCCGTTGGCGTCGGGCGCCAGCCATCCCTCCCAAGCGATCCCGCGCAATGCGAGGCTGCAACCCTGCGCTTCTTCCTCGCTCTGGCAGAAGGGAACGGTATTGGGAGGATATGCCGCGAAGGGCGTTCCATCGGGCGTGAGGAAGGCGATTTGTTCAAAGAACGGAGGCTGGCTCAGCCGGTCGCCCAAATAGGATTCGATCGCGGCCCGATCCGGAATGCCCGAAGGCAGACTGGAGCTCATGCCTTGCAGAAGCGTGTGCCCGGTCGTGATCGCCACGGGTAGATCACTCTGGGCAGTCTGGACCGCTCCCAACACTTCTTGACGCAGGGTCAGCCGCGCCTGGGATCGCGTGTCGATCACCACGATGGCGGTCAACGCCGCCGCCATGAAAGCGATCGGGAGGATCAACCACAAGCTGACCTTCCAGGCCAGCGAGCGCTCATAGCGCGTCGCCTTCAGCCGTTTGGGCACGGGCCAAGCGGAGCCCGCTAGTAACCGGATCCCTTCCACCTCCGCCGCGCCGGCCAGACATTCCAATAGAACGGCCGGCAGCAAGCCGGGGAATCTCGCCAGCGCGTAATCAAATAGCGTGATCAAATCCCCCCGTGCCGAACCCAGCTCGCTCCCGAACCGTAGCGCGATCAGCACGACGGCCGACCCGAGCGCCGCGCCCCAGGGTCTGCGCAGGATGGAAAACAGCCGCCCGGAATAATCCTGCCCCATGCACTCGGCAATCGCCCAGCCCGTCAGCCCGTACTCCAAAATCGTGGACACCGAATGGGTGTCAAAAACCGATCGGACCGCCCCGAGGACCAGCCCGCATGCGAGCGCCGGGAATTTTCCGATCAAGGCGCCTGCCATCAACAGAAGGGCGATGTCGAGCAGCCCAGCGGCAGGCTGAAAAGCAGCCATCGGGACTCCTGCAACCGTCGCGGGTCCCGACGCGGGAAAGCGAAGGATGGCCAAACCTCCTGCCAGGACGGCCAGGAGCAGGCCCAGGATGAAAAAAAGTATGCGTCCGGGGCGAATTTCCTCCCGCCGGGGAACGGACCTTGCAACCGCCAGCGCCAGTAGAAGGGTCAGGACGGCGGTCCAAAGGAATTGCGCGGGCAGGAGCGGAACACCCGCGGGAGAGGAAAGCCATACCTCGAAGGTCATGAAGAATCCCTGCTTCCCCGCAATGAAAGAATTCGCTTCCGGCATGATTATATTGCAGGAATGATCTTCCGGCCTTTTTACGCTCGCCGGGACTTGTCTGACAAGAATAAAGATAGTACACTTCTAAAGATTAATGCCGGGAGACCGAATCGTATGGCGGAAAAAATTCTCGTCGTCGATGACGATCTTGACACCCTAAAACTAGTCGGGATGATGCTGCAACGCCAAGGGTATACCATCGTCGCAGCGATCAACGGCACCCAGGCGCTCTCCAAAGTACCCGCCGAAAAACCGGACCTCATCCTGTTGGACGTGATGATGCCCGACATCGACGGGTTCGAAGTTTGCCGTCGGATCCGCTCCGATCCCGCCTTCAAAACCACCCCGATTTTGATGTTCACCGCAAAAACCCAGGTGGACGACAAAGTACAAGGATTTGAGGCCGGCGCCGACGACTACCTCCCCAAACCGACCCATCCCGCGGAACTGTTGGCCCACGTCAAGGCGCTGCTCGGCCGTAGCCGGCAGGCCTCCTCCGCCGCCGCTCTTCCCGCCAAAAAGGCGCATATGGTTTGCGTGATCGGCGCCAAGGGTGGGCTTGGCACCAGCACGCTTGCAGTGAATATCGCCGTGACCATGGCGAGCCGCAAACAGGACGTGATCCTGCTGGAGCTCCGTCCAGGGTTGGGAATCGCGGGTGCGTTGCTGGGGATCAACAAACCCTCCGGCCTAACGGCTTTAATGCAGAACAATCCCGAGCCGATCACTACTGCAATCGTGGAGAAGGAAATCGTCGGCCATCCTTCCGGGTTGCGATCGCTTTTAAGTTCATTCGAACCGCACGATTTCGCCATGATCCAACAGTCGGCGCGGATCGAGGCGATTGCTCGCGTCCTTGCGGGGATGACCCAAAACCTATTGATCGATCTGGGCAACGGCCTGACCGAAATTAGCGCCAAGCTGCTTATGGCCTCCGACCACGTCATCATCCTAGTGGAACCGATGCGCCACACGGTTACGATGGCCAAGGCGCTGGTAACGGATCTGCAAACCCTCGGCCTGGCACAATCCAAAGTCGACTTCGTCCTGGTCAACCGCGAGCGCTCCAGCCTGCAAATGGCGCGGGCCAAAATCGAGGAGATTCTCGGCCAGCCGGTAATCGGAATGATCACCCCCGCTCCGGAACTCGCCTACCAATCGGCGGAAAGCGGCGTGCCGATCGTGGTCCGCGACCCGAACGCGATGGTCTCCGACCAGATCCGCCAGGTCACTGACCGGATCATGTCCAAAGCCCGTTCCTGAGCCGCGAACCGCTTGGCGCAACGTATGCCTCCCGAAAAATCCACCACCGGCCCCGACACCGCGATCCGCAATTACCCGACCCTTCTGCGGCGTTACGCGAAGCTGCTGGAACTCATCCACCGCCTGGCCTCCACCGTCCAGATGGAGGATATTTATTCGCAGGTCATCGACGGCAGCATGGCGCTTATGGAATGCGAGGCAGCCGTTCTGATGCTCTTGGATCCGGTCAGCGGCGACCTGCAGGTTGTTTCGGCCACAAATCTGAATCCAGCCACGTTTAAAAACCAATCCATTCCAAAGGAAGGCAGCCTGGCAGGAAAAGTGTTGACCTCCGGATCACCGCTCCTCATTGGTGCTTCCTCCGGGCAGCCGAAGAGTCCCTATTTCGAATTCACAGCCTTTGCGCCGATCCATCCGAAATCCATCCTCGCCGTCCCGTTGAAAAGCAAAGGCAATTCAGTCGGAGTGCTCGAGGCGATCAATAAATCACAAGCGGATTTCGAACCGGAGGATTTTTCCGCGTTGGAAGCCCTGGCCGGGCAGGCCGCCGCCGTCATGGACAACCTGCGCCTCTTCCGCCAAAGTGACCTGATCGCCGAACTAGTGCACGAAATCCGTACACCCCTGGCCGCACTCGCCACAGCCTCCGCCCTGCTGGACCGCCAGGATCTCAGCGAGTCCCAGCGCCATTCGGTCCTCTCCACGTTCCGGCAGGAGATTCAACGGCTCAACGAATTGACCGACGATTATCTGGATCTGGCACGGTTGGAATCCGGGCGGGCGCACCTGCAGCTCGAACGGTTTTCCGCCGCGGCGCTCGTTTCCGAATGCGTGGAAATCATCTCCCCTTTGGTGCACGCTCAAGGGTTGCTCTTCCGCCAGGATATGATCCGCGATCCGCTGGATGTCACCGCCGACCGGGCGAAGATAAAACAGGCCCTCTTGAATTTGCTCAACAACGCGGTGAAATACAACTGCCCCAACGGGGAAATAGTTCTCCGGGCGTACCATGGTTCCGGAAAAAACCAGGATAGCGTCTACATCGAGGTCTCGGATACCGGCAAGGGAATCTCCGACGAAGGCCTGCCGCACCTCTTCGAAAGATTCTTCCGGTCTCAGGAAGGAACGGGACTGGCCCGAGGCACTGGCCTGGGATTATATATTTCAAAATATATTATCGAAAGTCACCACGGAAAGCTTGATGTCAAGAGCCGGGTCGGGGAGGGATCCACTTTCACGATTTGCCTGCCGGTCATTCCTCCCGCGCGAAACACCGGCCAATTGACAGACGACAGTAAGGAATAATAAATCGATTCCCCCCCCCCGCCCCGGGGGGTTTATTTTCGGTTGCTCCGCGCTCCGAACCGAAGTGAATTTTTTCCAAAAAAAGTATCCGCCACTCCGTTCATCGTATCGACGAGATAAACATCCGAGCCGACAGCGCGGGCGACGTCCAGCGGGGAGAGATCATCCAATGCGATCGTCCCGGGATGGCAGAACATGATTTGCGGCAGCAGTACGGGACCGGTCCCTTCCTTCCCCTTGAGCGAGTCAATCACATCGCGCGCGGTAAGCAATCCGGCCACGGTGACCGTCTCTCCGAAACAGTGGTTGGCTACACCGACAATGGTCAATGGAATTCCGGTCAGGCCGGAGAATTCCTCTGCGGCCGATTCCAGCGTTTTTTGAAATAACTTGCCGGTGACCAGCGTGGCTCCCGATTTTTTGAATTCTTTTTTTAATTTGGGGAGCCTGTGTTTGACCGCGTTCCAATCTTCCAGAAAATTCCTCGTCAGCCCCAGACCGTTTTCGCGCAAGTCGATTTCCTCATAGGAATCCAGCGGCGGTACCGGAGTGCCGGCACCCAGATACCATTCGTCGGTGAGGAACGCAAAGCGCGATCCCAACCGATGGAGAAAATCCTGCTGTGCCGCCTCCACCTGTCGAATCACCGTCTCCATCGACAAGGGATCGTACGGCCGGATGCCGTTCTTTTGAAACCGCGTCACACCGACCGGGACGACCGAACAGGAACGGATCGAGGGATATAGGCCCGCCAGATCCCGCAGCGTGCGTTCCAGATGTTCCCCATCGTTCCAGCCCGGCGTAAGCACAACCTGCGTGTGAACCTCGATGTGGTTCTCGGCAAGGAACCGCAATCGCTCGAGGATATCGCCCGCTTTCGGGTTGCCCAGGATTTTCTCGCGCACTTCCGGCTCGGTGGCGTGGACCGAGACGTAAAGCGGCGAGAGGCGCTGCTGGGCGATGCGGCTCCAGTCGTGCTCGGAAAGATTGGTCAACGTGACGAAATGCCCATAGAGGAAGGAATAGCGGTAATCGTCGTCCTTGATATGCAGCGTACGGCGCATGCCCGGAGCCATCTGGACAACGAAGCAAAACGGGCATCGGTTGTTGCAGCGGCGGATGTCGGTGTCGAACGTGGGATGAACGAAATCCAGACCGAGGGTTGAGCGCGTGGTCCGTCGGCCCTCGCCGGTCAGAATCCGGCCGCCCCTTTTCCATGTAAAGGAGAGGACGTCATCGGCGGAGTGATACTGCACGTCGATGACGTCCTCGACGGGATGGCCATTGACTTCGAGGAGCCGGTCGCCCGGGCGGATGCCGACCTTCGCCGCCAGGCTCCCCCGCCCGACGGCCGATATCAGACCCCCTTTCGACTTTGCCGGAAAAGGATTTTGGCTCACGGAGAGAGGAATTCAATCGTATCGGTCGTCGCCAGGCGAAGATCGCCATATACGCCGCGGCGTACGGGCGGGAGCAGCGAAGCCAGTCGATACATCGCCTCGTCGGTCATCTTGCGCAGCCACTCGCGCGGTATGCGGCCCTTTGGCAAGCGGAACCTGAACGGTTTACCGAAGCGGATTCGCGCGCCGGGCTGCGACCAGCGTCTGGGATCCAAGGAAGGGAACCCCTCGCTGCCTTCGATGACCGCGGGGATGATCGGCGCCTTGGTTCGTGCGGCGATGTATGCCAACCCCTCTTTGCCCTCGATCAGCGCCGGACTGCGGTGGCCTTCTGGCGCGATCATGAGTAACTCGCCGGAATTCAAAACGGCCAAGGCCTGTTCCAACGCGCGGCGGTCAAACTCACCGCGCCGGATGGGAATGGCGCCCCACAGCGCGGGGAATATCCCCCAGAACGGGATGGCTCCGGCTTCGGTTTTCACCAGCGGCACCGCGTTGCGCTTGAGGGTGGAGAGAATCGCGATGCCATCGATGAAGGCTATGTGGTTGAACATGATGATCCCGGGGCCCTTTTCGGGCACCATCTCCACGCCTTCGACGGAATCGATCTTGGCCAGGTAGCGGAAACCGACGTGGCCCATGAGGAAGCGAAGAACGTTGCGGATGGGCTCCCATTGTCGATGGAGATAATCTCTTTTGGATGCCATATGCTTCCTTCTATCTCGTCCGCGGATTGCGCGGATTATCCGGATTGCGCTGAAATACCTTGATAAATAATCGATCCGGAAAATAACCCAATACCAATATATTATGCCTCATTTTTGGATTTTGGTGAAAGGGGGAATAGGTTATTAAGCGTAAAGGATTTGCATCGCTGATTTAAGCTTTTTTGAGATCAAATTCGGAATACCTTTGGAAAAATTCATTCCCGTATTCCAGCAAAAGAAGATCCATTCTCCCCGCTATCCAACTCAATTATTTTCAAACAACGATTCGATTTTTTTTAGAATTTTCTCCGGCGTCATCGCGGTAGTATCAATAATCACTGCATCCTCGGCCGGGTGCAGCGGCGAGAGGTCGCGTCCGGAATCCACCTCATCCCTGCGAGCCAAGCCCGTTTGCACTTCCTGCAGCGTCTGCTTCCCCCCGCGCGATTGCAGCTCGGCGAACCGCCGCCGGGAACGCTCCGCTAGCGACGCATCCAGATATACTTTGAGATCCGCCTCCGGCAGGACTACCGTGCCGATGTCGCGCCCCACCATCACGACCTTCCCGCGCAGGCCGATCTTCCGCTGCTGGGCCACCATCGCCGCGCGCACCCGGCGGTAGGCCGATATCTGCGAGACAGTCGCATCGACCACCGGCTCGCGGATCGCCCAGGAGACGTCCTCCCCATCGAGCAGGACCGTGCTGGTCCGGCCATCTCCATCCGCGGGCGGCAGCACGTCGATCACGATTTTTTCCGCCAGCGCAGAAATCGCCGCTTCATCGGTCGGATCCACCCCGCTTTGATACGCCGCGAGCGCGACCGTCCGGTACATCACTCCGGTGTCGAAAAAAAGATACGCCAGACGCGCGGCCAGCATGCGGCCGATGGTCGTCTTCCCGGAAGCCGCCGGTCCGTCCAGCGCGATGATCCCAGCAGCACCCGGTTTCATGTTCCGCTTCCCGCGTCGGGAGTTAAAATATCCACCCGTGTCCAGAGGATCATCTGCCCCCTCTGCACCGGTCCCTGGCGGTACAGCAACCAGCCAATGAGGTCCGGCGGCAGCCCGGACCAGCCGCGCTGCTCGATGCTGCCGAATCCCTGCCCGCGATAGGCGGCGGTCAAATGGAGTGTAGCCACGCTATCCCCCTGCAGAACACGCGGAGCGACGACCATCGCGGGAGTTGCCAGCAGGTCAGGCGCCGCAGTGTATTCCGCCGCATGGTAGGCGAGCAATTCCCAACCCAGCGCGGAATCCTCCGGCCACTCGATAATCGCAGCAAACTCTCCGGGCTCTCCGGTTTGCCACTCCGAGATCTGATCCATGGTTTGGTGCAACCGGAGGATGTCGATCGGAACGGTATCGGACCACCAGAGTTCATTAGCCGATTCGTGGCGTCCGTGGGTGGCATTCCAGCCCGTCCCCGCCTGGAAGAGGAAGAAGACCAGGAACCAGGCGCAGGCCAATCCCACGAGCGATGGGATGACAGCCTGCCGCCAGTTCTCGGAAAGGATCGGACCGACCAGGAACGTCGCAAGGAATCCCGCCGCAGCTAGGAGCGGCTGCCACCACTCGCCGGCCGCCGTATACGCGGTCAAACTCAAAGCGGAAAATGCGATCAGGAGACCGATCAAGCAAACCTGGATCGCGATAAACCGCGGCCGTTCCTCCACCGCCTGAGATTCCAGCACGGCGCGCAGCGCGCGGGCGCCCAGGAGCAGCAGCGGCAGGATCACCCAAAGCGCGTCAGCCGGAAACGCCGCTGGCCGGATCAGCACCCATATCGACGCAACCCCGGCGAACATTGCCAGGAAGCGGTCTTCGGTGGAAAATCGGGTCCGTCGCAGAAGAAGGAGCCCGGCGATGCCGAAAACCAGCGCCATCGGCTCGTAAGCAACCAGCAGCAGTATGAATTCGCCGAGCTTGGGCCAACCGGAAAAGAAAGCCGCAAACCAATCCGTCCATCCCGATGCCAGGACGGCTGCACCGTGCGGGAAGAAAAACATTCCTGTGCTGCCCGCCGCGATCCCGAGGGCCAGACCCCCCAGGCCGGCGGGAGAGCGGAAGACAAGCGTCAGCGATTCTTTTAATGGATCGCACGCTCCCTCCTCTGTATCCGGCATGCGCATCCGGCGCCATGCCCAATCTGTAGCAAGGACGATCAGCGCGATGGCCAGACCGCTCCAACCGACCGTTCCAGCCGCCACGGCCAGCCCCAGAAGGATGCCGCCGGACAACGGGTTGGATCGTCCGCCGCGCAGAATGAAAATGCAGGCGGCCGCCGCAAGCAGCCCCACCGCCGCGCCGCCCGCCAACGTGGAGGCGATCCACAGCGAAGAGGAAAGCGCGATCAGGATCGCCGCCAGCGCGCATTCGAGTTTGCCACGTTTCGATCGGAACAGGAGCGGCAGAAAAACCATGAGCGAACCGGCCAGCGCCGGAACGATCCGCGGCGCCCAGTGCGACGGTCCCGCAATAAATAAAATCCCCGCCGTCAGTGAGGCGAACAGTGCGCTGCCCCCGGCGGCGGGCTGCCCACGCAACAGATGCAGGGCGCCCCACGCCTGGAGCGCCTCGTTTTCATTCAGCGGCGGAGCGGCCAGCGCCGAAAGCCTGAGCAGTACCGCCGCCAGAAATAAAATTAGATAGAGGAGGAGATCATATTCCTCCAGCCAGCGGCCGATAGAATCGCGCAACTTCATGGCACGTCCCTTTCGAAGATGGTCACCTGATCGGTCTGATAGATGATATTCATATGGGCGCGGAATTTATCCAGGCCGCGCGTCTTGTAGGTGCTCGCTTCAAGCGGTCCAAAATATACATACCGGATTCCGTATTGATCGAGAATTTCCAGCGCGCGGGTCCAGTCGGTGGTTGTGTAAAGTTCCCGGATATCATTTTCCCGGTTTTGGAAATCCTGGGATGCGCCGCGCCACTGCGTTTCGTGCCATGGCCAGCCGATGACATTCGACAGACCCGTAAAGGTCGCAATCCTGGCATATTCCGAATACGACCCGCCGACGGCTTCCGCGATCGGACCCAGGTCGTGAATATTGGCATTGATCCAGGCGATCGCGGCGGCGTCATCCGGTGAATTCTGCTTCAGATAGGCGGAGGCGTCCAGCGTCGGTCCGCCGGCTGGCTTGAAGCCGCCGGTCTTGCTCCACACGGCCATCGGCAAAAAGACCGCTCCAAGGCAAAAACAGACGGCGGTCAACAGCGCCCCCAATCCGGCAAGCGACCAACGCCGGCCGTTGAGTTCCAATTTATCCGTAAGGATTTCGAACATTCGGATCACGGCAAAGGCAACGGCGAGGCTCCAGAATGCCCAGCCTTGGAAATAAAATTTGAAGACGGTGTTCATCCGGTCGCTGAACAAATCCCGCAGGTAGAAATATTCGGGGAACAACACCAGGAGCGCTCCCCAGAAAATCAGGATCCATACATACGCGTCAATCAACCGGATCGCGTCACGGGGAGATTCTCCGGCCGGCTCCTCGGAATGGTCCGCGTTGCGTTTCCGGATCCATCCCAGCACGACCGCCAAACTTGCGAAAATCAAGAAGGCGGGCCAGAGGGTGGCCAGGGGATCGGTTATCCGTTGGGTCAAACGGATGGACATCGCCTGCAACGACGAAAATCCGCCCAGCACACCGCCGAGGCTGTTGAGGACGTTTGGAATCAGCGCCAGCACAAACGCCAGGATCAACGAACCGGCGAGGAGAATTGCCAGGCCGATTCCGACAATTGTCAGCGCGCGCTTCCCATCCAGCCCGCCCCTTTTCTCGGTCAGCTCGAGCAAGATCCAGATCGTGAGCGGAATGAGCAGCGTGCCGAACATGATGAAAAATTGATTTCCCTTGGTCGGGAAGAGCACGTTGGGAAGGATGCCGCCGGCCTGCGAAGAGAACCCGATCAGGAAGGGAATGCAAAAAACCAGGGTCAGGAATCCGATCGCCGCCCAGCGCGCGAGATAGGCTTTCCATCCCGTAAACCTTCCGAAGGACAATTCCTTGCGGCTCGCTCGCCAGCCGACCCAACCGGCTATAGCCGCCATCCCGAAAATCAGCGCATCCCACGTGTTGAGGAATGCCAGGCTGCCGATCGAGATCGCGACGAAAATCAAAAACAGCCACCGCTCCAATCGACTTTCCGGCCAGCCCTCGCTTCCCCGCAAGAGGATTTCCAGCACGATCGCGAGAACCGCCATCAGAAACGGGAAGGCCAGGACGTGAGGATGCAGATCGCCCATGATGTAAGTGAATGCCGGGAACTCGTCGATCACTTCGACATGATCTCCTGTCAACATCCGGTCGTTGATCACCCGCGAATCCTGCCACCACCACAAATAGGCATTGGGGACCAAATTCGTCTGAACGATCGGCGGATCCAATCGCCAGTTTAAATCCAGCCATTTCCAGATCAACCCTTGCCCGTTCTCCCAGCCCGCGCCGTGATAATACAAAATATCCACAAACCCCTCGAAATTACCCAGGAGCAAAAGGCAGAAAGGCGCCAGGAGCGCGAGGATCAAATAGCGGGGCGCGGCGGTTGGGGCGGCTTTCCTCCATGGAGAGTCCGGGACGCCATCCGGTAATTCAGGCTCAGCGGCCTTTCTCGCGCGGGCGCGAAGGAGCAATACGTTGCGCAGAATCCCCCAGGACCCGGCGCCGGCCATCGCAAACGACCCGGCTACCGCCAGGTTGAAGGCGATGTTGCCGGTCAAGGCCGAGATCTTGGCCAGCATTCCGGTCATGATGTAGCCGAAGTGATAGTAAGAAATCGCATAGCCTGACAGCCAGGGATCGTTGGGCGGGAAGTAGGGAGAACGCATGATGGAATTGATGAAGGCGATTTCCATCGGTTTTTCCGCCCAATCCCCCTGCGGGTTGTTGGCCCGGACCCACGTCCAGACCACGAACAGCACCAGGAACAGGCCCTCCGTAAAGAGCGCCTCGCGCCAGTGTTCGCGGAGCATCGCCCACGGTTTTTCGCCGCGGCGCTGCGCCAGCAGCGTACCAACGGCCAGTAAAAGGGCCGCGCATAGCCAGACGGCACCGGGGATGTTCGGCCAAAGATGAAGCCAGCAGCCCAGCCAGAAGAAGTACCCCACGCCGATCAGGCCGAACATGCGCGCGAATGCAAATCCGCGGTCGGGCAACCGCTTGAGGCATTGGAATGTGATGGGCCAGACAGCCAGAGCGATGATCAGCGTGCAGCCCCACCATCGCCCAAACGC
The DNA here is from genome assembly GCA_003141675.1 of Anaerolineae bacterium. Classification (GTDB taxonomy): domain Bacteria; phylum Chloroflexota; class Anaerolineae; order Anaerolineales; family RBG-16-64-43; genus FEN-1073. The sequence goes on along the minus strand of PLND01000031.1, from coordinate 43,355 downwards.
CCACGCGCCTTCCCAGAAAGTCATGACGGCACTAACTCCTTAAATATCCTCTTCCCTCACCCCTGCCCCCTCTCCCCTTCTGGGGAGAGGGGGAAAGAGGGAGAGGGGTTAGGATTCCAAATCCACAACCTCATAGATCGTCGTCTGCCCGATAGTGAACACCTTCTTCAATTCGCCATCGCGCACCATGGTTTCGAACTTATCCAGACCTTCCGGCGTGTAGAAGGCCCGCTCCAGCTGTCCGACGACGATGTAGTGAACGTTGTATTTCCGCAGGAACGCCCGCGTCTGGTCCATGTCCAGGGTGTCATAAAAATCCTTGATGGCGTTAACCCGATCCCATACCCATTGGTCGGTCACCACGCCGCGCTGCTGGCGTTGGTGCCAGTTCCATCCCACCACACCGGGCAATCCTGTGTAAATCGTGAACCGAGAACCCCATTGATATTCGACCGTATTGGCCTCCACGATCACCGGCGACCCTTTGACGTTTTCCTGCATCCAGCGGATGGCAAGGTAATCCTCCTGGAGATTCAAATCGGCATTGTCAAAATAGGAGGAAGAATACATATACGTCATTCCGTCGAGAGTCCGTGGAGCAGCGGCGCTCATCCGGTCGACCATCTTGGCATACGTGGCGCACAAGGTATAGAGAAGGCAGCCGGCTACGAGCAACCCCAGCGCGCCGATCCATATTTTGCGCAGGATCGGTTTCCATCCTCCCAGTTCTCCCACCAGCCAGCCCAAGGCGACTCCGGCCGCAATGGCGAAGAAGTTCCAAGCTTGAATGTAGAATTTGAACACCGTGTTCATCCGGTCGATATCCCCGCGCAGGACGATCAGTTCCACCACACAAGTGACGGCCAGGCTAACCGCCGTCAATCCAAGCACCACGCGGTGTTCGTCGGCTAATCCCTTCCGCAATCCCAGAATAACCGCCCAGACGATCAGAGGAATGGCCAGAACCAGCACAGGATATCCCAGCGCACCCAGGATCACGAGCCCCGCCGCGAGCAGTGCCACCGAGGTCAGGAGGATCGTTCCGATTCCGGAATTTTTCTTCATCGCATCGAACGGAACGGAGATCAGCCAGTCGCGTGTCTGCCAGACAAGGTAGGTGATCAGGATGAACAGGAACAATCCGTGGATTATGAAATAGGCATCCAGCGGAGTGCGGGATCCCTTCCATGGATCAATAGCGTTGTATCCGGCGCCGTACCATTGGTAGTATGGCTGGAACAGCCAGACCGACAGCCCGATGAGAACCCCTGCCAGGATTGCCAGGTGAATCCATCCGCGCCAATCCTTCAATCCGGTGCTCAGCGCAAGCATTCGCCATCCGGCTAACGCCAGACCGATCAGGGCGATCCCGAGCGAGATCGGATAGTTCCAGGAGTTGGTCGCCCACAGCGAACCCACCGCCAGGGCGGTGAAGGCCACCAACGGCAGCGCCGTCTTCCACGAGCGCAGCCGTTCCGGCGCGATCACCATCGCGGCCGATCCCGCCAGGGAAAGGATCATCAGCGGCATCGCCATCAAGTGCGCATGCAGGTCGGCGTAGAGGAACGAGAAGAATGGGAATTCCGTGATCGGCCCAACCTCCGTTTGTGCACCGCCCGGACCGATCGGTACAGGGATGGACCTCGACGCGTTCCAATACCAGGCATCGATCCCGAACGGCCAGTTCGCCTGCCCGAGCACGTACCGCAACGCCCCATCGAACAGATGCGGGATATCCCCCAAGTGGAATAATAAGCCGTGCGGATACGGGAGCGCGCTCATGGTCACAAGACCGTTCCACACCAGCGCCACTTCTCCCAAATTGCCGAAGACCAAAAGCATAAGCGCGGCTGCCAGTCCGGCGATCCACGGAACAACGCGGGTCGATCCTTTCCGGCGCAAACTTTCAGCCAGATTCCAGGCCACGCCGTAGGTGGTCACACCGAGCGTTCCAAACAGCAGCGGAAGCGCCAGGTTGTAACCGATCGTCGGCACGGTCCCGAGCAATTTGATCGGAATGGCCACGAGGACAAATCCGAAGTAGTAATAATTGAGATACCCGCCCGAAAACCACGGGTCGTAGGGCGGGAAGGTAGTGCTCTTGATCACCGCGTTCAGGTAGGAGAAATCCATCGGTTTCTCGCCGCCTTTGGACGGGTGCCACAGGTCACTGTTGCCGTAGCGGATGAGCAGGTCCAACAGGAAAAAGACGGTAAAGACAATTTCGGCCGCCAGCCAGGTCTTCCAGAGATAATGGAAGCTTTCCTTCCAGCGCTTGCGATCCCGCCAGAGCAGGATTCCACCGACGACAACCAGCGCCAACCAGACCAGCGCAATCGTCGTCCACACGAAGGGGACCTTAAAGCTCCCGAGAATCCACGATGCCCAGGCTACCAGCAGCCAGCCGGCGATCTTGGAAATCGAATATCCCTCGTCCGGCAAGCCGCGGAAAATTTTCCCCACCAGCGGCAGGGCGGCCCATCCGGTCAGCATCGCCCAAAGCCACCACAGGACGGCAGCGATGCCGGGATATTTGTTCCACAACCAGTCGTAGGAAAACATATCCGACCAGGTTCCGCCCGCCTGTTGCTGTTGCAATTGGTCCGCAGGGAGCATCAGCGCAGTCGGAAAGTTCGTTGCCTGGCGGGAATCCTGTTGAACGACGGTGGAAAGGTCGATTGCATTCAGGACGGCCTTCACCTGATCAATCCGGAAGTCCGCCCGCTTCTTGAAGATCCACACCGGCGCATGGTCGTAGACGCTGAAAGCCTCCTCGGCTGCGAGGGGGTTGTTGTTGAAAAGGGGCAGCGTGGGCGCATGGCCCCAAGCCACGCTGCCGGCCAAATCCGAAAACTGCAGCGGGCCGATGACGATCGGCGTTTGGAACTCCGCCACCAGGTCATATCCCAGCCGGCCGTCGAACAGCGCCCGGTAATATTCAAGCGTCATCGGATACGCGGCCGGGAGGCGGCTTGCGCTCCAGACCGCCCGTTGGCTCGGCATGATCACGTAATCCGCCTTGGAGAGCACGTCGATGAACATCTCGCGCTTGTTCTCCAAATCCGGCCAACGGACTTCCATAGTGATGCCTGTGAAGAGGCCGCCAAATCCGTCGCGGCCGTCGATCCGCTCCGGCATGCCCTCGTCCCACGACTCGTTGGCGATCGTCGCCCCTTGCACGGTGAACGGCCCCCCGCTCGCGGCGCTCACCTCCAGCCGGTAATGCCCATTTTGCTCGAGCGCCACAGGCTCGATCGGTCCCGAAACGCTCACACCGCGCGGATCGTTCCCCGCGCCCGGGATGACCAGATCGGTCTGCGCGAGCGGGGCGTCCCCGCGCGGCTCGGTGTAGATCGCGACGTGCATCACCGAACCGGTCGCCCCGGAGAGATCAAGGGCAAACCCCAGTGAGATGCCGTTCACCGTCCCGCTTTCGCGGGAGGTGAATTGGATCACCGCCGGGTCGGCGCCGATTTGCTGGTTGGCATCGAACGGTATCGGTTCGTTATCCGTTCCGCCGGACGGCAGAAGCAGGTTGAGTGTGAACGGCGCGGGCACGTTCTGGTATATCCAGCGGGAAGCTTGGAAACGTGTATTGTCGTTGCGGTAGATGTTGGTGAACCCCCAAGCCCACGCAAGCGTGCCCAACACGACCACTCCGATCAGCGCGCCGGAGAGCGCCTTGCGCCAGCCCCCGCGGGGTTTGGCAAGGTTCCAGAGTTCGACCAGTGCCCAGGCCGCCAGCAGGCAAAAGAAGGGATACACAACCAGGAAATAGCGCACCGATTTCACCCAGCGGGTGGCCAGAAACAGGAAGGTCACGGCTGTATAGACGACCGGCAGCAGATGAGATTGCCAATCCCGCCCCTGGTAGATGCGGTATCCCGCCCAGAAGAGAGCCGCGAAAGCCATCAACCCGAGCGGCAAGCCCATGCCCCACAGCACCATGTTAGTGAAGGGGAAGATGATCGCCGGACGGTTCGTCCATTGTTCGGTGGGCGGACCGCAGCAGACACCGTTGGATTCCTCCAAGGAAACCTTAATGCTGCGTACCCAATCCGGGTTGAGGCTGACCGTAAAGAAGCCGGTATCCCCGGTGGTCGCCCGGAAAGTCATCGGTTGCGTGACGCGGAATACCAGCAGCGTCATCGCAACCGCCAGCGCCATTTGCCCGGCGGCCGGACCGAATCGCTTAAGCGGGGAGAGTGTGGCGTCATTCCAGCGCTCGCGGTGGCTCATCCAAAGCGCCACGGCGATCATCGGGCCCAGCAGGACCAGGTTGAGTTTCGACGCGAGCGCCATGCCGTAAAATGTTCCAAACAGCGCGTACCATTTCCAGCCGCCTTTTTGCGCCGCGCGGACGGCGCAATAGATGGACAGGGTCGAAAACAGCACGGCGAAATTATCGACGGTCATGAAGTGCGATTGCTGGATCTGCATCACCGCCAGCGCACTGAGCGCCGTCGCCAAGAGCGCGATCTTGCGGGAGAACAGGCGCAAGCCGATGGCCAGGAGCACCAGTAGCGAGAGCGTATCGGCCAGTGCCGAAAGCGTCCGCCCCAGCAGCCGCAGCCAACTGTAGCTCGCGTAGTTGATTGCCGGAATCGGCGTGCAGGCGGGGGACGTCTCCCCAGCGGACTTTCCCTGCGGACATATTTTGGATTGCAGATTGTCGATCCCTGGAACGACCGCCTGCTCGATGCCGGTCACCGCTTCCGCTGTGCCGCGGATAATGATCTGCGGCCACTGTCCCCACCGCATGGAATTGTCGGGTCCCGGTACGGTCTGGTTGCCATCAACGTCGTATTTTTGGTAGGGGCTGATCGGCGAGATCCGGGTGTTGAAATAATCCGCGATCGACTTGGGAAAAGACAAACTGGTCAACGTGGACGTCAGGCCGTACTCGTCGGGATGGATATCCATCCCCTCGCTCCAATTGGTCCACGAGAATCGGAAAATAACTCCGATCAGGATCAGCAGGATCATGCAGATTTCGAATGCCAGAGAGGGAAGCCGGCGGACATTCGTTCCAAGCGCCCGGAATCCTCCGATGGTTCTCCCGCGCAAAGATTGGGATTGTGTGGAAAGCGGGGGATTATCCTGAATAGGATTTTGCATAGGTCGCGTCATTCTCCGTGCTATGGATTTGCCGCAATGGGCGTTCCGGGAACCAGGAAAAACATAAAGTCTTTACCGGGAAAGGCGGAGACCACCGTGCCATAATATCCGGTCGGGAACTTTTCCTGCAAGGCATGCAAATCATCCGTATCCTGCGCCAGAAGCAGGAAGACCGTAGGGCGGCCGCTGAAGGCAAAGCCGGGGATGTCTCCCGGGTTGATGACGTGGTGGGACAAAATCGGAAAACCAGCGTAGACGTTCACGATCCGGTCGTCCACCCAATAGGGATAGGGAATTAGATACGCGTCCTCCGGCCGGCCGATCGTTGAATAAAATTTAAGCATGAACGTCCCGATCTCCGAGGCGTTCTGGGAATTCTCACGGTATACCGCTGGATATTGACGCTGGGTAAGGTCGAAATCCTGCCTTGCCGCGAAAAATATCAGCGCCGCCGCAGCCAGCGCCGCGAGGTACCGGCCGTTCCGGCCGGGGACCAGACCCTTCAGATAATCAAGGAGAAGGACCAACGCAACCGCCGGAAGGAGAAAGGTTATCGGAATGGCGGCCGATGCGCGCGCCAGGTGGGGATTCTCATTGGGGATCGCCAGCGCCATAATGCTCGGCAGGAGCAGAACGGGGATCAGCAGGATCAAAGACGCCGCTTCCCACGAACGTTTTTTAACGGTGTGAACTGCCAATCCGAAAACGCCCAGCGCGAACAGCCCCCCGGTGACAATATCAAGCGCGGGACGCAAGGGGACGCAATTGAACCATCCCACACCGTCGTTCCAGCTGAACATCAGCAGCGCGTTTTTAACGTTCGAGAAGAAAGTGCCGACCGGATTCTGCAGCGGTCCTTCCGAGGGGACGATGCGGGTGATCGTCCGCAGCCAGAAATCGCCCGGGAAATCCACCGCATACCGCAGGAATGGGATAAATAGCAACGCGACGGTTGCCATCGTCACCAGAAATCCGAGCACGGCCCATCCCCGCGACCCCTTCGACGATGGATGAATCAGGAACAGGCCGGCGACGACCGCCAGCGCGACCGGCACGATCCGGATGGACGTATATCCGTACATGCCGATCCCCAGCATCAGACCAGCCCAAAGGAAATCGTTCCAACGCCGGCGGCGTAGCGCCCGGAAGAAGAAATACAGCGTCGCTGCGGAGAACAGCATCGCCAGCGGGAATCGCAGGCCGATCCGGCTGATCATATCCGGCCAATACCCCACACCGCCCAAAATCATCGCCACTAGTCCCACCCGGCGGTCGGCCAACTCCTTCCCCAGAAGATACAGGAAGGGCAACATCAGAATGCCCATCGAAATGGAGACGATCTTCAGCGAGAGGAAGGTAATCCCGGTTCCCAGGATTTGGGAAACCGCCGCGATCAGGTAGAACTCGAGCGCTTCCCGCCCCCCGTTGTTGCCGAAGAAGATGTACGTCCGGCCCTGGAGAATATCCGCCACATTGATTAATTTTTCGATGTGATCGCTGGTCATTTCCGGAGGGACGGCGGCGATGTTGTACGTCCGGTAGACGACAAGTCCGACAAAGCACAGCACCACCAGAACGGTCCAGGAACCGGTAATGGTGACGCCCTTCCGCACCGAATTTACCGCGGCGCGGATCCGGGTAGCGGCCGCGGACGGCGCGCTGAGGATCGTCTCGCCGATCCCACCCGAATAATCCGCCAACGCGATCCACCAATAAACCACCGCGAGCGCCAGCATGATTAACGGCAACAGCCGGAACATCCCCCCCCAGAAACCCCAATAGGCCAGCAGCCCGAAGAATATCGCGCAAACGAAAAAGCCTAAACGGCGGATATCGAATCCGGGTTTGCTCCCCGTTCCGCGCGTGGATTCCAAAGCGAGGGCGACATCGCCCGCGAGCAGAGTCCAGACCACGAGGAGAAACGCCAACCCAAACAGAATCCATCCCAAACGCTGCGACGATTCGATCGGCAGAGGGTGCACTTCGCTGACCCACTGCGCGCAGAATGCGGCGAATGCGGCAAGCGGTAAACGCAGTATGGCCAAGACGCCGATTTTCTTCCGCGGCTCAGGCGGCGCCGTACCAGCTTCGACGCCGGAAGGCTTCTCTCGAGGAGTGATTTCTTCCGTCTGCGTCTCTTCCCGCAGTTCGGGAGACAGGGGCAGCGGCTCTTCCGGAACTTCTATCCGCAAGCCGAGGATGAGGAACACCACGGCGAGAAGAAAGATCGGGATCCAATCGCCGCTTCCCGGAAGGGTCACAAGAAAGACCACACCGAGAGCGGCCAGCACTCCAGCCGCAAGCAGGCGCACCCTTCGCCTCCATCGCGGGGAGTTCCAACGGAGGACCAACCAATCCCACACGCTGAGTTTTTCTTCGAACATTACAAAGAACTCCTCCGGTAAAGCTTTTCGAAGTCGCGGCGGGTTCTATCGTCCCAGCGCCGCGATCGGCGATCCATTAGTGTAGCCGCGATCGGCGATCGCGACTACACAGACTTTTTCTTATCCAGAATTTCCTGGAACAGCGCTTCATACCGGGCCGCGGTCGCGTCGGGAGAAAACATCTCCGCGATTTTTCCAGCCGGCTGGATATATTTCGGACGGTTATCGAGCACCTCCAGCACGGCTTCCGCCAGTGCGGAAGGATCCCTGAGCGGGACGATCTTCCCCATTCCCGTCATCCGCACCGGTTCGCGTACGCCGGGCAATCCGGAAGCGACTACGGGCGTACCGCAGATCATGGATTCAATCTGTACCAGCCCGAACGTTTCCGTGCTGTTGATGCTGGGGAGCACGGTGAGATCGCAGGATTTAAAGAATGCCGCCATGGCATCCGGCTGCAGCACGCCCAAAAACGTCCAGCGGTCGCCGAGCGCAGTCAGGAGCGGCGCCAGCTTGCGCGCGTAGGTGTCCTCGCCGAGCACGTTCTGATATTGGCCGGCGAACAGGAAACGCGTGCCCGGATGCTTTTCCAGAATGCTTGGCGCTGCTTCCAGCAGGTACTCGACCCCCTTTTCTGTCGCCAGCCGGGCGGCCATGCCGATGACCTTATGGCCTTCGAGGTTGTGCTTGCGGCGGAAAGCCTGGACATCTTCCGGATCGGCTTTGCCCACCTCCACCGGCGGCGGGATGACGCGCACCTTGGAAAGATATTGGGAGAGGTACGGGGAGTGTTCAGCGAAATCGCGGGTATAGGCGACGATGGCGTCGGCCCAATTTCCCGCGGCATGGTTGGAAACGTTGACCACCTGGTTGGCCAGCCGGTTGAACATCGTCGGCGGAAGGCTGAGGTCGGAGTGATAAGTTAGGACGGCGGGTTTACCCAGCAGCCGCCCGCGCAGCGCGATGCCCGGCGCGTCGAATTGCGGCAAGTGGATGGAAAGTACGTCGTGGGAAAGCGCCAATCGGTTCGCCCAGTACCCGAAGGTCGGCATGATCACACCCTTGCTGATGCGCAGCGCCACCCACGGCCGGACAATATCCATACCGTCGAGGGTCTCTTGCGCCGGCAGCGACCGGTCGAAGCGGGAGGTGAGCACGGTCACCCGGTGCCCGCGCCGGACCAGCGCGCGGCCCAGACGTTCGGTGTAAATGGTAAGCCCCGATACGTGCGGCCGATAATATGTCAGTGCGATCAGAACGCGCATTCGAGCCAGACCCTTCCGGTCAGGGATTCTCCGGGCCTTGCGCCACGGAGAGGATCGACCCCAGGGATTGGCGCTCGGCGAGCAATCCGAGCAGCCCAAGCACGGTTACCGTAAGTGTATTAAGCATATGCAGTGAGAGCGCGTAGGCGACGGCGATGTTGCGATCCATTCCGCCCGCCGTCAGCACAAGCGTCAGCGATACTTCGAATATCCCCAGCGCGGCGGGCGAAGACGGCAGCGCCACCCCGATCAACCCGCCGACCAGCGCGAGCAGCGCCCAGGAGACCCCCGCCGTTGGGACAAATCCCCGCAGTACCACCCAGTAATCCGCCGCCCACAGGAGCATGGCCACGCCGATCAGCAGAAACCCTGGTAATGAATAACGCAGATCGCGTATCAGGCGCAAGCCGTCCAGGAAATTCTCCAGCGGCTTCAGCGCGGGCCGGAGGAAGTGAACTTTTTCCGCCACCCATTCCGCCGCATGCATTATTCGAGCGCTCCATGCGCCCAGCAGCAACAGCGCAATAAATCCGGCCACGGCCAGCCCGAAGGAGGAGATCAGGATCCAATCGTTTCCCACCTTGCCGGAGAGCACGGGGAAGACCAGAAGAATACACAGGCAGGACAAAATCAGATCGAATACTCGTTCCAGCGCGACTGCTGAAAACGCCGTCCCGATGTCGATCGGCGGGTGTTCGGTCCCCGCGCCTGCCCCATCGGCAATGGATTTGTCTGCGATGTCCCGGCGGCTGACGAGATATGGCCGGGCCACGTCACCGAGCCGGAACGGCAGGAACGAATTCAGCATGTAACTGATGTCTAGGATCCAGAAAGCCTTCCGCGGCGCGACGGCGTTTCGCATCAGGCTGCGCCAGGCCATCGCCCGGGCGAGCATTGCGCCCACGATCAAGGCAGATGCCGGCGCGATCACCCAGAGTTGGGCATGGCCCCAGGCCTGCAGCGTCTGCCGCCAATTCACCTGCCAGATCAAAGCGATGATGGCGATCGCGCTCAAGACAATCCCGGGGAGCAGACGGAGGACGCGGTTCCTCCGGGCAGGAACCGTCATTCATCGCCTCCGGCTCCCAGCACCGCCAGGAACGCTTCCTGGGGAACTTCCACACTTCCGATCATCTTCAGCCGCCGCTTCCCGCGCTTTTGTTTTTCCAGAAGCTTGCGTTTACGGGTGATGTCGCCGCCGTAGCACTTGGCCAGCACATCCTTGCGCACCGCCCTGACGTTCGCCCTCGAAATGACCCGCCCTTCCGCCACCGCCTGCACCGGGACGACGAACTGCTGGCGCGGTATGAGATCCTTCAATTTAGTGACTAGCGCCTGCCCGCGGTGGTAGGCCGTATCGCGGTGGACGATCGTCGCGAGCGCATCCACCGGCTCATCGTTGAGATAAATGTCCAGGCGGACCAGGTCCTCGCGGCGATAATCCAGGAAGCGGTAATCCAGCGAAGCGTACCCGCGCGTGCGCGATTTCAGTTTATCGTAGAAATCCACAATCAGTTCCGCCAGCGGCAGTTCGAAGGTCAGCTGCACCCGGCCCGGCGAGGTGTACGCCTGCTCGCGGAAGACCCCGCGCCGGCCTCGCACCAGGTCCGCCACCGTCCCGTAATACTCGTCCGGTGTGAAAACCTGGAGTTCCATCCACGGCTCGCGGATCTCGGCGATCTCGTCTTCGGGCGGGAGGGTGGCGGGCGAATCCACCTTGCGCACGGTCCCATCGTTCATCGCCACTTCGTATTCCACCGAAGGGGCGGTGGCGATCACATCCAGGTCATATTCGCGTTCCAGCCGCTCCTGGATAATGTCCATGTGAAACAAGCCGAGGAACCCGCAACGAAATCCGAAGTTCAACGCCTGGGAGGTTTCCGGTTGATATACCAGCGATGCGTCATTGAGTTGCAGCTTTTCCAGCGCTTCCTTGAGGTTGCCGTAATCCTCGCCCTCCACCGGATAGAATCCGGCAAAGACCATCGGTTTCATTTGCTTGTACCCGGGCAGCGGCTCGGCGGCCGGGCGCATCGCGGAAGTGATCGTATCGCCCACGCGGCATTCGCGCACGCTCTTGAGACCCGTGGCGATGTACCCCACCTCGCCGGAGGAGAGTTCGCCCGTCGAGCGCATATCAGGTGCGAAGATGCCGATTTCGATCGGCTCGAATTTGGCATCGGACGACATAACCTTGAGCATGTCGCCGAAACGAAGGATCCCTTCGCGGACCCGCATGTACGCCACTACGCCGCGGTAGGAGTCGTAATGGGAATCAAAGATGAGCGCGCGGGGTGACGCATCGGCCGATCCCGTCGGAGGACGAATGCGTAATATCGCCGCTTCCAGGACGGCTTCAACGTTTTGGCCGGTCTTGGCCGAGATCGGAATAACGGCGGAGAGGTCCACCCCAAGCAGGGAAGCCACCTCGCGGCTTACTTCTTCGGTCCGTGCCGAGGGCAAATCGATCTTGTTCACCACCGGGATCACTTCCAAATCGGCATCGATCGCCAGGTAAAGATTGGCCAGCGTCTGGGCCTCGATGCCCTGGGTGGCGTCCACCACCAGGAGCGCCCCTTCGCACGCAGCCAATGCCCGGCTCACCTCGTAGGCAAAATCCACGTGTCCGGGCGTGTCGATCAGATTCAATTCGTAGGAGGATCCGTTTCGTGCGGTGTAACTCATACGCACCGCCGAGGCCTTGATCGTCACCCCCCGTTCGCGTTCAAGATCCATGGTGTCCAGCACCTGGTCGGTCATCTGCCGGTCGGAGATGGTTCCCGTGCGTTGCAAAAGACGGTCCGCAAGTGTGGATTTGCCATGATCGACGTGTGCAATGATGCAGAAATTTCGGATGTGGGAGGTATCCATCGTTATTTGCGCTCCCGCAGCTATCCGGGAGCGCCTGGTAAGTATAACCGATAATCGGTTTTTTCCCTTGTTTCAAGGGGAAAAACCAGGCCGACCCCTCCCCTTCCCTCCCCATGATGGGGAGGGTGGCGGTTACTGTGCCGCCATTTTTTGTAAACGGATCACATAGAAAAAAACGGATCTCACCGATAAGAAAAATAGGGTCGGATATTGGTTATTGCGATTAGGATTTTTTCGGTGCCTTCAGAGCCGACCCCTCCCCTTCCCTCCCCATACTGGGGAGGGTGGCCGGGGCTCCGGCCAGGAGGGGTAAGCAAAGGATCCAATAAAAAAACTTCCTACCAGTAATTGAATCGATGATATTAATTTCAGTGCTCTCGAATTTCTATCGGTGGCTTCCGTGTACTTTTGTATTCCATCCCCTCTCGATTTATTCCGGGACGATGGATGCTATCAGTTGCCGCAGCGAATCATCGCCGTCCATTATTGGGCGCGGTTCACCGGAATATCGCAAATGCGCCAGGAACTCTACATTCCCCGCCGGCCCTTTCAAGGGAGAGAGCATCAATCCCTCGACGGAAAATCCCGCCTTTAGGGACGAACGCAGAACCTCGTCCAAGACGCTGCGGTGGACGGCGGGATCCTTCACCACCCCGCCCTTTCCCACCTGGCCGCGTCCGGCTTCGAATTGAGGCTTGATAAGCGCAACCGAGCGGCCACCGGGCTTCAGCCAGCGGATGAACACCGGAAAGAGAAGTCGCAGCGAGATAAACGCGACGTCAGCGGTAACCAAGTCCACCGGTTCGGGGAGCGTTTGGATGTAGCGCGCGTTGTGCTCCTCCAGGACGACCACCCGCGGATCGTTGCGCAGTTTCCAATCCAGGATGCCTTTGCCGACGTCGATGGCATACACCCTTGCCGCGCCGCGCTGCAAAAGACAATCGGTGAATCCGCCGGTCGAGGCGCCCGCGTCCGCGCACGTCCATTCTTCGGGGGAAATGGAAAAGCGATCCAGCGCGGCTTCCAGTTTCTCCCCGCCGCGGGAAACGTAGCGCGGCATTTCGGTCAGTTCGATCTTTGCCTCCGGCGGAAGAAGCTTCCCCGGATGGACCCCGTCCCCGCCGTCGACCTTGACGCGCCTGGCGAGGATCAGGCGCTGGGCAAGCGACCGTGTGTCGACCAGCCCGCGTTCGACCATAAGGATATCCAACCGCTGTTTTTTCATGTTCGGCATGGACCTACCCGGAATTCGGAAAAGAAACGGGGCGGCCGGTGGGCCGCCCCTTGCAGGATGACGAGATTCCGATGGACAGAACGATTACCTTAAGCATCGCCGGTCAGGACACGATCTTCGGAGGCGGAGGAGCTGCGTTCCTTCCTTTATATTGGTGCCAAAGATAGCCGCCCAATGCACCCAAACCGACCATGAGAACCAAATCCAGAATTACGCAGCAACCAAGGGAGAAAAAGGTGCCCAAGGTTGAGATGGTGGAATCGAACGCTGTGGACCCCATCCCGGTAATTTGGCCTGCCAGGCTATTGACCGTTTGGGGAGTAAATATCACGTAGGTTTTAACCAACGTGCCGATGACGTTTCCGATGACCCCAAGGATCCCTGCGATTAATCCCGCGACGCCTCCCGAGAGGGCGGCTTTGTTCGCAAGTTGCGGTTTATCAATGAAGACAGCCAACGCTCCCGCGAAAAGTCCAAGGATGATCGCTTCGACTGGCGTGCAAAATCCCATGGCGATGCTGGTTACTAATAAATAAACAAAAGCAATGGCCCCCACGATGATGCCGGACTTAATCATATTTCCTCCTCATTAAAAACCCNNCCGTCGGTTGCGCGGTTATCTCCGGAGGCGGAGTGTTTGTTTTTCTGTGGATATACCAGAACCACAGCCTGCCCCCCAGCGCCCCCAGACCGGCCATGATGGCCAAGAGTACCAGCCCGCAGAAACAGGAAGAGAAAAATGAACCGAGGACCCAGGACGTTTGGCTCGTCGGTGCGGATGCCAGGTCGCATAAACCCGGCAGGCATGCCACCGGGGTCTTTCCGGAACCGGCGACAAGCATGATGATGGTTCCGCCAATCGTCTCTCCGACTAGGGCCGCCGCCCCGGCAATCATCCCGGCGACTGCCCCGCGGACGGCGGATTTTTCCGCGTCCGCCGGTTTTTCAAAATGGACGCACAGGCCTCCGGCGATTAATCCGAGAACCGCGGCGGCCATCGGGCTGCAGACGCAACAAACATTATTCAGCAGCGAAGTAATGATCACCAGAATAAGCGTGATCGGAGCCATAATCATGCTGGATTTGGCCATTGTCCCTCCCTTGGATGATCTCCTCAAATTATACCAAGGGATGAAAAATCGGATGCCGACATCCGAATCGAAAAAAGATTTCGATCGGTGAATTCTCATGGGATAAAAATTTGTTTCAACCTTGCCGAAAGCCGGTCAATCGATTCTACGGCGCCAAGGCGTGAAAGCTGATGATTTTTTCTTCAAACCCGCCGGGTATATAATTTCCCTATGGTTGATCTTCCGCTTTCCGGACGCACGGCCGTCGTCACCGGAGCAGCGGTCCGGCTTGGGCGCGCGATCGCCCTGGGGCTGGCCGCTCACGGCGCCGACATCGCCCTGCACTACCATTCCTCCGAGGCTGACGCGCTGCGGACGGCGGAGGAAATTCGCGCCCTGGGCAGGCGTTGCCTGCCCGTCTCAGCCGACCTGCAAAACCCTTCTTCCCCCGCGAAGATCCTGGAAGCGGCCGGCGCATTCTTTGGAAGGGCCGACATCCTGATTAATTCGGCTGCCGTTTTCGAGACGGGTACGCTGGCGGAGACCACGCCCGAACTCTGGGAAAAGACAATCGCGATCAATCTGCGTACGCCGTTTTTCCTTTGCAAGGCGTTTGCGGCTCAGACGGATTCCGGCGACATCATCAACCTGACGGATGCAACCGCCGACCGGTCCGGCGCAAAGTACATTGCGTACTCGCTCTCCAAAATCGCGCTGATCGCCTTCACCCGTGACCTGGCCAAATCCCTGGCTCCGGGAATCCGCGTGAACGCGGTTGCGCCCGGAGCGATCCTTCCCCCACCCGGTCAGGGGGAGGACTATCTCGACCGGTTGGTATCCCGCATCCCCTTGGGCAGGCACGGGAGTCCGGAGGATATCGTCGGCGGCGTGCTGTATCTGCTTGCTGCTCCTTATGTTACCGGTGAGATTTTGCACATTTCCGGCGGTTCGGATTTATAGGCAACGGGGAGGGAGCGAATGACGGATTCGCTGTTCATCAAGGATCTTCTGGTTCGCACTGTACTCGGAGTGAGTGACGAGGAGCGGCGCGACAAACAGGATGTTCTCATCTCCGTTGTGATGGAAACCGACACGTCGGCGCCGGGGAAATCGGACGATCTGGCGGACGCGGTCAATTACCGGTTGATATCGAAAAAAATCCTCGCCCTGGCGGAGCGCTCGCAATTCCATCTGGTGGAACATTTCGCCGAAGAGGTCGCCGGCCTGTGCCTGCTGGAATCGCGCGTGAAGCGCGTGCGCGTAACGGTGGAAAAACCCGGCGCGCTGCGGTTCGCGCGGTCTGCGGGCGTCACGATCGAACGGGGCGCGGGTGGTGGCTGATCACCTGGCCTGGTTGCTGCTCGGATCCAACATCCGGCCGGAAGTGAATTTGCCCCGCGCGGCGGCTTCGATCGGCAGGCAGGAAACCTTGCTCGCCGTTTCATCCGTGTGGCAATCGCCGCCTTCCGACGGATCCGACCAGCCGGATTACCTAAATGCGGCAATCCTGATCCGCACGGCAAAATCTCCGGCGGAGATTTATGCCGATGTCATCGCTCCCATCGAACAATCGCTGGGACGGGTGCGCACCGCGGATAAATTCGCCCCCCGGACGATGGATATCGATCTGGCGATGTACGACGAACTCGTGGAGGATTCCTCCGGGCGAAGACTGCCCCACCCCGATATCCTCAATCGAGCCTACGCCGCGCTGCCGCTGGCCGAGATCTCGCCGGATAAAATTCATCCCGAAACCGGCGAACCATTGCGGGTCATCGCCGACCGGCTGCGCGACGGAGCCATCCGCCGCCGTGAGGAAATCCTCTTGCTGCCGGCGCTGCCTGCCGGCCGGCCTGTGAAGCGGTAAATTCCGGCCGTACTCATCCGTTTTCTTCATGGAGAACACCATGCCCAAGATGCAAACCAATCCTTCCGAGTTCGACATTTTCCGCGACGACATTTCCGACCGGACGAGCCAGGGCTGCGAAGATGACATCGAATGCGCCGTGCGCTCTATCCTGGAAGCCATCGGCGAAGACGTCAAGCGCGAGGGTCTGCAGCGCACGCCGCTGCGGGTGGCGCGGATGTACGAGGAAATGACCGCGGGCTACAACGTGGACCCGGTTAAATTGGTTAACGAGGCCGTGTTTGCGGTGGATTACGACCAGATGGTGGTTGTACGGGATATTGATTTTGCCAGTTTGTGCGAACACCATCTACTCCCGTTTCTGGGAAAGGCCCACGTGGCCTACATCCCCAACGGAAAGGTCATCGGGCTCTCGAAGATCCCGCGCGTGGTGGAAATGTTCGCCCGCCGGCTTCAGTTACAGGAACGCATGACCCAGCAGATCGCGGCCTTTTTGGAGGAAACGCTGCAACCCCGCGGCGTGGGCGTTGTGGTGGAAGCGCTGCATTTGTGCATGGCCATCCGCGGCGTGAAAAAAGCCAACGCGCGCATGATTACCAGCGCTGTCCGAGGTTCTTTCAAGGAGAACCTCAACACCCGCAACGAATTCTTTGCGCACATCGACCACACGCATATCGCAGAATGAGGCAGCGATCTCCGAAGAAAATGATGATTGGAAAAACTGTTCCGCTTTGACTTCCGCTCTTTCCTCATGATAGAATGCCCCGACCTGGGCCGTTAGCTCAAGTGGCAGAGCAGGTGCCTTTTAAGCACTTGGTTGAGCGTTCGAGTCGCTCACGGCTCACCTTGGGAAGCAGGTTTTTTCGCTTCGCCAGGCGTTGGTCAGGAAAATCTTGACCGCTCGGGAAGCCCCCGGTAGAATTCCAATCAGTTTACGGCGAGGTAGCTCAATGGTGGAGCAGGGGATTCATAAGCCCTTGGATGTGAGTTCAAGTCTCACCCTCGCCACTCTGTAAAACCGACCATGGACAATGGACCATTGACCATGGCCATCTATTTTTAACCTGGCATTTTCGGCATTCCCCCTTTCTTGCTCATCAGATATTGTGGGAAATCACGCTCCGGTGAAATCCACGTTCTTTTGGAGATAAACCATCGAGGATAATTTGTTAGCCATGGTCCAAGGTCGCTGATCGATCGTCAACGCTCCCGCTTACCTCCAATCTTCACGCTGAAGGGAGATACTCTTCCCGAAAAACCTTAAGCCAGCCGCCGGCAAGCAGTTGCGCTCCTTTTGTGCCGGGATGCATGATGTCTACGTACATATCGTAATCCGTCCGATGATCCATATAAATCTGCCAGGCATCGACCAAAAAGATGTTTTGACCTTCATGGGTGGACACCAACACCCTTTGGGCATCCGCCAGTTGCTTTAGTCCAAGGTTGTAATCGCAGCGGTGGGAATAATCCCAGATCACCTTCAGGTTTGAATCGAGATGGGACCAGGGAAGGTAGCCGGTGATCGGCATGGCGGTCAGTACATAGACGGCGATCTTTTTATCCAGCAAAGCGTCGATCTGCATCTGCAGATAGCGGATATTCTCGTCGATTCGTCCCTGCAATTTATATTGGACGAGCGCGTCCGTCTGTTCGTCGAAGAAACCGCCGCATCCTTGAAGGTCGTTAAAACTCCACCAGAGAGTGACAATATCGGGATGGTACGGGAGGACGTCCTGCTCCCAGTTTTCATACCCCCATTTGGCCCCCCGCCCTCCATAGTTGGCTGTGATCAACATGTGGGTCGGCTCAAGCATGGACCGCAAATTGTCCACGAAGGAAAAACCCGATTTCCCCTCCCGGCCCACCTCGCCGATCTTTAATAGACTATCGCCATAAAAAACTATTGTCAGCGGCCATTTCCTCGTCGGTGAAGGCGTAAGGGTTTGCGTTTTTGTGGCCGTCGGTTGAGCTGTCGTTGCCACTGGGGACCGCGTCGGAGTGAGGCTGGCGGTGACGGTGGGTTGTTCAACGGATGCGGTCGCACAGCCTGCCAGCCAAGGAATCAATAGGATCGTGAAACAGAATATTATTCTTCGTTTTGAATCTCGTCCGGGCATACGGATTGTCCTATCGACCGAGATTTTTTACATTCCTCATAGGTCATTATACATAACCTATCCGGCAGGTCAAAAATCGGACCACGCAGTCCAATAACCAAAAAGATGATTGATACCTCTCCCTCTTGGATAGAACGGAATCGGGTAGAATCATCTGCACCATCCGTGATCCATTTCAACAATTCCGGTTATTCCAATGTATCAAAAAAAGGAGGTCCACCCATGACAGGCTTTTTCGGACCAATCGAAGAACAGACTGTCAAGAACGACTATTTCCGGCAGGTGGTGTTTACCGGGAAGTATTGCCAGCTGGTCCTTATGTGCCTACAGCCGGGCGAGGAAATCGGCAATGAGGTGCATGAGAAGGTCGATCAGTTTTTCCGGATCGAACAAGGGGATGCGAAATTTGTCCTCAACGGATCGGAAGAACATACGGTGCGCGCCAACGACGCGGCGATCGTTCCCGCCGGAACCTACCACAATGTGATTAACACTTCCAAGACCCGCCAGTTGAAGCTGTATACCGTGTATTCGCCTCCGAACCATCCGGCCGGAACGGTTCACAAAACCAAAGCCGAAGCGGATTCCGCAGAGAAACAGGAACACCATCGGTAGGCAATAACCGTGCGTTTCTTCCCAAACAACTGGCGCACTCACATGCGCCAGTTGTTTGGTTTTCCCATCTCTTGAGATGATGGTTTCACCAAAAGCTTTTTCTCAGGATTTTTCAAAAAGCCGACGATACTCTCAAAATGGATTTACCATTAGGAATTATCGGACTTCCCCGAGCAGCATGGATTCTACTTTTCCTCCGGGTCCATCCTATCCACCGGCATCTCAATTTCCTGACCTCAATCCGCAATTCCTAAAATCAAACCCATGGCTTCCCTTAATAAATCCATCCAAGCAGTGATTTTTGATGTGGACGGAGTGCTGATCGACTCCGAACCTTTTTGGCGCGAATCGGAAATCGAAATTCTCGCGGGCTGCGGGCTCCTCCTGACCGAAGAGGAATGCATGCTCACCACCGGCATGCGCATTCAAGAAGTGACCCGGTTTTGGTATACGCGCAAACCCTGGAAGGGTCCGTCGACGGAGGAACTGGCTGGGGATATTTTACAGGGAGTGATCGGGCGGATCCGCGATCGCGGTGTGCCAATGCCGGGCTTGTACGAAACCATCCGCCTGTTTCAAACGAGGCATCTTCGGCTCGCGCTGGCGTCCTCCTCCGCCGAATTCCTCATCGATACGGTCGTGGACCGTCTGCAAATCCGGGCTTCCTTCGAAGCGATCTGCTCGGCGGAAAACGAGGCGCGCGGCAAACCGTATCCCGATATATACCTGACCGCCGCTGCCAAGTTGGGTCTCGCGCCGGAACATTGCCTGGCGATCGAGGATTCGATCGCCGGCGTGACCTCAGCCAAAGCCGCTGGAATGAAATGCCTCGCCGTTCCCCTCCCCGAATTGCGCGGAGACCCGCGCTATGGCGCGGCCGATTCGATTCTCGATTCGCTGGCGGAGATCGACGGCAAACTTTTGGATTCTTTGGAGGGGCGCGACGAAATTGAAGCTGTTTGACCATCGACTATAGTCCACGGTCCATTGTCTATGGTCTATGGTCACGAGTTAATATTCAAATCACAAATCTTTTCCATACATACGGTGCATTTTATAAAACTCAATCCCCATATCGCGCAGTTCCCGCTGCATCTTGTCGTTCTCCACACCCACTTGCACGAGGTCGGCATGTTCGAACCCGCCGGCGCGGATGCTTTTTTCCATTTCGTCGAAGAGGATGGCCGTGCCGCCGAGACCGCGATATTTTTCCGTGATTCCCGCGCCGTTGATGTTCACCCACTTGGTGCGCCGGAGTTCGAGCAGCAGATCAATCCATCCCAGGGGAAACAGGCGCCCGCGGGTGCGCTGCAGCGCGGCGGAAATGTCCGGATACGCAAACAGGAAACCGACCAGCTCTTCCCCCTTGACGATGATCTTGATCAGGTGTGGATCGGCAAACCACAACATCTGGTTCGCCATCGTGCGGGCTTCGTCGTCGGTCAGCGGGGTATTGCCGGTTGTTCCGGTAAGCGAATCATTATAGAGTTTCTGCAACCTCGGAACCACCGCCGCCAGCTCGCCGCGCGAGCGGAACGAAAGCACGCGCAAGCCGCGGGTCCGTTCCACGATTGCCGCAATCCGATGGATTTTTTCCGGCAGGTGCGCATCCCCGCTCAGATACCCGGATACGATTTCGCCCGATACTTGAAATCCGGATTCTTCCACCAACCTTTGGTAGTACTCCGGGTTGTACGGGATTCCAAGCGCCGGCCGGTGATGAAAACCGCTCACGAGTAATCCCATCCCGTCGAGGGAGGTGAATCCTTTGGGGCCAATCAGGCGGTTCAGCGTTCGCGCCTGCGCCCAATCACCGGCCGCTTCGAAAAGCGCATGCGCAGTGGCGGAATCGTTTTCGCATTCGAAAAGATAAAAGAAGGCCGAGTGTTCCGCGTTGAATTCGTTGTAATGCCGGTTATCGAGCGCCGCGATTCTCCCCGCAGACCGTCCGGAAGCGTCATATGCCAGGAAGAACGCCGCATCCGAGTGGCGATAAAAAGGATGCCGCCGCCTTTCCAACATCGCCCGGGCGTCGGATGCCAGCGGCGGCACCCATTGTGGGCAGTCCCGATATAGAAAAAAAGGCAGATCGAGGAACTCCCCGACCTGTCTTTTATTTTCCGGATCCAGCCGGATGATCCTCATATCTTCGATTGTACCGGCTTTTCGTCCATCTGACTCTGCAGCCCCTGATCCGCCGCCGTGGTCACGGCTTCTTCCTGCAGCGGTTGGGTAAACCGCTTGTTCATGTCATCGGCGAACTTTTCGAACTCGCGCGCGTCCGCCGCGCCCATGCCCACGCCGGCCTTTTCGGCCAGGAGCATCGCCAGCAGTTGCCCGAGCACGCTCGAGTTGCTCAGGTCGGTCGTTTCCTTCCCGCCCCCCGCCCCCATAACCAGCAGGCGCTGTGGAACGAGCGGCTGCGCACTCTTGGAGAATTGGTCCCCCGCCAGGTTCAGCGCGAAGAGGCGCGGATCTCCGTAGGCGCGGATCTTCTGCAGGAAGACCGCCGCCTCAGCCAAACCGACCTGCGCCACGCGGGCCGCCTCGCCTTTGCCCATCAGATCCTTGGAGCGGCTCTCGCCGAACGCGCGGGCGACATCGCGCTTGGCCAGCCGCTGAGCCTCGGCCAGCTGCGCCTCGCCGCGGTTGGCGCTGATCTCGATATCAATGTGCGTTTGGGTGAGCTCGGTCTGTTTGGCGGCCGCGGCCTGGGCGTTGTTCAACTCCTTGAGCTGCACGGCGGCCTCTTCCTGCTTTTGGAAGGTGGCCTTCTGTTCTTCGGCAAATCGGCGCATCCGCAACTGATCGAACAACCGCTCGATCGGATCCTGCGCGGCCTGCTCCGCCTTGTATTTGCTTTCCGGCCGGCCGATCATTACCGCAATGCAGTTGATGTCGTACTCGGCAAACCGCCGCCCGAGTTCCTGCGTCGCCCGGCGCTGGATCTCCTCGCGCTTAAGCAGCAGATCCAGCATGGTCGAGGATTGCGCCACGTTGCGGAAGTACGCCGAAAGAATCGGGTCGAGCGTCTGGTTGATGAGCCGCCGGACGTCGCCGAATCGCTGGATCACCGAGGGCGCCTTCTCGTAGTCGATGTGCAGCACCAGCGAAAGCGGCAGCACCGGCTCATACCCGTCGGCGGTGATCAGCTCGATCGAGGTCAGGTCTTTGTCGTATTGGTGCGCCTCGGAAATTCCGGTGATCCGCCGCAGGACAAAGTTCACGGTCGGAACCAGTTCCACCTTGAGAGCGTACAAGTTGAGCGGGTATTTTCCCGGCGGGAGCGCGCGCTTCCAAACCCCGCGTTGGCCGTGCTCCACCTGCTCGCCATAGCGGAATCCGGAACCGGTCACATCCTCGCCCTTGGCGCCGTAATAGGAGACCACCACGCCGACGTACCCGATCGGTATCATCGTCTTGGGTTTGATCTCCACTGTGGCAAACCATCGGTTGATGAAGAAGGTGCCGTCGGTGAGCACCTGGAGTTGCTTACCCCGCCGCCCACCCAGGCGCAGGAACGCCTCCGGGTCTTGGAAGTAGTGATGGTCTTCATCGGCACCCTTCACTCCCGGCGCGATGATCTCCCCGGATTCGATCGGCGGTCCGTCGTGGACGGTGACGATCCCGATTGTATCGGTTGGCGTGAGCGTTACTTCCACCCCGCCCGCGAGAACGTCGGTCTTGCCGGCGAACGTCTGCCCGCCGAAACCGATGACCGCCGGGCTGAATCCGTCGATCGCCAGGAGTTGGGCCTGCCAATCGCCGTATTTCTTTCCATCGCTCTCGTGGATCGGGCCAGAGTAGACGCCGTCTTCGGTTATTACGATGAACAGCGCGAGGTTGAGCGCGTACAATCCTTCGCGCAGGAACGCGCGCTGGCGGCCGCGCTGACCGCCGTTAGTGAGGAATGCGCGGGCGTCCTGGAAGGAATTGTTTTGGATCACTCCACCGAGGGTCTGTGTCGGCGGAAGCGGCGAACCGTCCCGCGCATACATGTACCCGATCTTGCTTTCGGCGATCACCACCAGGGGCTCGATGTGCACCCGGAACTGCCAGGGAAAAAACCCGAAGTGCAAACCGCCGCGCAGAATGTCGGCCTGGAACCCCGCCTCATCTTTTAGCGCGATGATCCCGCCTCCCTTGAGCGATCCCCGGAGAGACCAGTATTTCTCGACGATCCCCACGCGGTTGTTGGGGATATACCGGACTCCGAGCAACCAGGGCAGCAGAAACACGGCGACAAACAGGCCGCCGCAAACGAGTACAATCACCATGAGTTCCATAGGCGACTCCTTTCCAAAAAAGATATACGGTGAAAAGGATTTAAAGTTTGATCCGCCGGTGATGGATTCCGTGAACTAGTTATTAATTTGAGAGACTCATTTTATCCAGGGTCGTATCGGAGGGGTGCGGCGTCGGTTGTTTCCGCGGAGCGATTGCCGAAAATCCCGAGGTGCCATCAGGATCTCGACAGCATGGAAATGCGCTCAGACGAAAGGGAAAACAACCCGGGTTATTGGGGAAGGTTGCCGAGTGGGCGCAAAGGGACTCGAACCCCCGACCTCTTCAATGTGAGTGAAGCGCTCTAACCGACTGAGCTATGCGCCCGTTTCCAGAGGCAATTATAACAAAATCTAGCCGTTGATTATCTCTTCGTGGTCAATAGCCGAAGAGCCAGTGCGGGATCCACATACTGATTCTCGCGCTGATCCATGGGATCAAATACCAAACCGAGAGGCTGAGCGCAAAGGAAATCTCGAACGGCTTTTGCAGCGGGGTATGGATGCCGATGGTATCCCGAACCCCGCTGGCGATGCGGAGAATGGCAGGAATCATCAGACAGATCAACAGGGCGAGTGTGATCATCAACACCCAGAAGGGCACGATGCCAATGACCAGCAGGGTGAAAATAGTGGAGGCGATCCCAACTCCCAGCAGGACGTGCATGATCACCATGGTCCGCTCGTAACCGAGTAGGAGCGCGGTGTGATTCAATCCCGCTTCGCGATCTTTATGGTAATCCCGCAGTTCGTTGAACAGTTCGCCATACATGGAAATAGAGATCGGCATGCAAAACACAACCGGCCACCACCAGTGCAATCCGGGGGAGAAAGCGAAGAAAGCCGTCAGAAACTGGCAACCGGCAAGCATCATGGAATGAGAGAGCACGTCCAGCAGCGGCAAATTCTTCAGCCGGATTTTTTTCCACGAATAAAGGTACCCCAGCAACAGGCTGGTCCATCCCCAAAAAACGGATCCGAACCCCAGGAAAAGGAAGAGCAGACCCGAGAGAACGGCGACCAGCACCGATGCCCACCATCCGCTCCGATGCGAAAGCATTCCGGATGCGACCGGGTTGCGGATCGCCTTGTGGGGCGAGAGAGCGTCGTCCTGCGCGTCCTCCACGTCATTGATCATAAAGATGAACGCCACGGCCAGCCAGTTGGCCACCAGCGCCGTCACCAACCGGACACCGAAAACTCCTCCGGAGGAGGCGGCCCCAAGAAATGTGGTGATGATCACGAACCACATGAATTCCCGGTATCGGCTTAGCCGGATCGTTCCATCAATTCGTTGTTTAATAAACATCCTGTCGTCAGGCTCCTGACGCATTCAGCGCGGATTGCGCGCCCATTTTATTATGAACCTTGTCAGGCAACAACCTTGGAAACCCTGCTGGACTCGTGGAAAACGACCAACGGTAGGTTTTTACCGTCAAATATTTAGATTCGCGTCCGGAAAACCGCATTTGGCCGAGGATAATCGTTTCACTCTCTTCGGATGAATACGGGGACACAGATCGCACTCACCCTTCGTAGATGGAATATCCGATTCCATCCTTGCCGTGGTTCTTAATCGTGTACATTAAATCGTCGGCCATCTTGATCAGTATTTCCGCTGATTTCGGAGTCTCTTCGCAAGTGACGACCCCCAGACTGGCGGTCACCGGCAATTTCCTCAACTGCATCGCATCGATAATTCCGGCGCGGATTTTTTTCATAACCACCTGGGCCGCATCTTGCCCCGTTTCCGGCAGGAACAATCCGAATTCGTCTCCTCCCAGACGGCTAATGGAATCCGTTTTCCTCAACCGCTTCCGGATTTCAGTGACGATTGTGTGCAGGACTTTATCCCCAACCATGTGCCCGTAGCGGTCGTTCACGGTCTTGAAATTGTCTAGGTCAATGTATACGACCGTAAAAGGGTGCTTGTATCTTTCGTAGCGGTTGATTTCCGATTGGATCATCTCTAGAAAGGCGCGGGTATTGGCGGCTCCCGTCAGGGGATCCGTCCGCGAAAGATTCCGTTCATGATCCAAAGCCAAGCGCAAAGCGGCGAGAAGATACGTCACGACGGCGAAGAATCCCAGCCGGATTCCGGTATTCCAAAGGTAGATCAGCGATGAGGAATAGACATGCCCGGATAATACGTCCGCCACATACCACGCGCAGGCGCTGAGGATGGAGACAAGCAGTCCCACGTCCCGGCCTGAAACCCACGTGGCCAGGCAGATGGGGATCAGGTAAAACAGCGAGAAGGCGAGCTCGTACCCCGTTTGATAATCGATCACGCCGATCAGAAGGACCAGCATGATGCAGAGCAACACGGCTAGGAACTTTTGGGAATTTTGATTGAAATTCAATGTCCAATGTTTTCTCATAATAGTTCCTGCAGGGATCCCGATCTTTTCGGAAAGAAGAATCGCTTCCTTTCCGAATCCTTTATCGATTCCTTCAGGTAAATCCTCCCGCACCCTCATTGCATGAAATTGCGGGAAGGTAGCAATCGGAGGCTTCAGTTAAAAGCTGGCGAAAATAACTAAACAATAGAACGGAAGTGATTGGCCGGCAGCGATGGGTCGTGTTAAAGGAAGGACCCATACCGGCAAAGCGACGCGACCGCTCAGGTCATCAGCCTGTCGAAGGCATCCACGCTAACAGCGGGAGCGGTGCGGAATCCGATCCCCAGCTGCTTGGATAATGCGATCGAGACCCTCATCGCGGTTTCGGTGTCTGGAAAGTCGGCCACGAGGACGATGTCCACATCGCCCAACAGCGCGTATCCGGCCTTGAGCTCGCCGCCATGCTTTTTTATTAATGCGGCGGCGCCCGCCGTGCGCTTGGCGCTGATTTTTGAGAGCGCGTCCTGGGAGTATTTACCGAACAGGAGATAAGTTGCCATAGAAAGCCATCCTTTCCAGTATTCCGGTGAGGTGTTGTGTACTTTCGCGGATGGAACCATCTCTTCCCAACCCGGCGGAAAAATAGGCGCCCAATTTCTCAACTTTTTGCCGGGGTCGCTAGCCTATTAATTGTACTCGAAGGACGCGAAAAAGAATACGCGGGCGGAAGCGGCCGCCCGAATTATCGCCTGGAGTGCCTCCGGCTTTCTCACCGCCTCCGGCGAAACCCGTGAAGACGTTCGGCCAAACGGCAATCTCCCGCCTTTAATACTTCGACTGGTATTCCACACCGGGAAGCGCCACCACACTCTGCCAAACCTGCTCCATTTCGTCAACCGACCCGGTCAGCTCCTGAGCACTTCCACCCGGGCAACCCAAGGTGCGGTTAATTCTCTGAACATATCCCGCCGGTAAAGTTGGGAAAGCCGCGAGGGCGTCCATCGCCTTTTTATCGCCGAGGAAATATTTCCCGTTCAGGGCAAACAGCATCTGGGTGAGGTTGGATGCAGTACGGGTAAGGCAACCCGCCGTATTATAAACATCGCCTTGCGCTGCAAAATTACGGGCGTGGATCAGCGTGAATTCCGCCGACCAGAGCGAATCGGTTATGATCCTTTCCTTTAGCTTGGGCGGATAAACTTCAACCCTGCGCTTGAGATCGGCGATCAGCCCCTCTGGGTCGTGGAGCGGAATGCAGATTTGCGTCTCCGCCAGATAGATGATGCTGTAGAAGCCGTAGGCCGGTTGTTGGCCGTAGTCCTGCTGAACGATCCCGCAGTTCGCTTCGGCAATCGTGCGCTCCACCTGATCCAGGTTGCGGTATAGAAAATCCACCTTGCCCTGCAGGGTGAAAATCCAGGCTCCCCCGTTTACCCATGCTCCCCATTCGTAGAAATCGGTGACCGTCGCCGGTCCCTTGGCCGAAACGCCGTTCGCGACCCGGCGGATATCGGCGATGGAAAACGGTTTGGCCTCGCGGTAGTAAAGACCGATGTCGAGGTCGGATGTATCGTGCTGGGTGCCGCCGGCATACGATCCGCCCAGGACAACGGCGGCCATCCCGGAAATGCCGCTCAATTGGCCGACAAGAAGTTCCAATAAAAGTCTCTTCGGCTCGGGGATGTTCATCAGGTTGACCGACATCAGCGCCTCCAGGATTCGCGTATTATCCATGTGATCACAACCCAGGAATATTTTAGAAGGCTGATAAGTCAATAAAGTTAACGTTTCCCGTAGTGCATCTTGGAAAGAATATTATAAACGCTTGGGCGTATTCTTATTGCGGCCGTAAATACTCCCCCTCATTATGCAGTGTTAAACCGTTTCCACCACCTTGATCCCTTCCCGCTTCTGAAGCACCCAAAAGGCGTCGGCAGCTTTCTCTTATGGAAAGCGGTGGGTCACCAGCGAGCGGACCTTCACCCGATTGTCCGTCACCATATGAATGGCGCGTGGGTGGGTGAACTTCATTTATTTTTCTTTTATCCTACATCCGGCGAAGTAGATGGGGTATGCGGGTCGGGATAGTAAAATTCCTTTTCAAAAAAATCACGGGCCGCTTGCTGCTGTTCCCGCATGTCCGAACGGATTTCTTCATAATTCTCCGCCAGGACACCGACCACTCTCTGGTCTAATTGCCGGTTCTCGGAGAGTTTGTGGATGATTCCCATTACCCCGTCTTTATCCATGGCTTCCCGATATGGGCGGTTTTCCGCCAGGGCGGTAAAAATATCAGCCACCGCCATGATGCGGGAGCCGATTCCAATTTTTTGCGCGTCTACATGAAACGGGTACCCCGATCCGTCCAGTTTCTCATGATGGAAAGCAGCCCATTCCACAATCTGCTGGATTCCGCCGATCGAATTGAGGATGGTGTAAGTCAAATACGTATGCTGGCGGATGACCGCAAATTCTTCCCGCGTCAACTTGCCCGGTTTTTCAAGAATTTGGTTGGGAATGGCCATTTTTCCAAGGTCGTGCAGGTTCCCCGCGATTTCCATCAACCCAATTTCCATTTCGGTTAATCCAAATAATTTCGCGAGGATGGTTGCGGTAGCAGCCACACCGGAGGAATGCGTGGAGGTAAACCGGGAACGAAAATCGATCATATTGCGGAATAGCTCGGAGATCTCCGAGAGTTGGGAGAGCCCGACTTCTATCCCACGGCAAGGCCCGTTGTGCAATAGCAGCGAGTAGAGCCTTGGAGAGACGAGATCCAGCCAGAACTCCTCGCGCACACCGGCGCGCACCAGCCACTGGACCACATCCGGATGGACGGAATCCCCGGCCGCGGCCTTCACACCCTCTATCAATCTATCCTGCTGGTGCAAAATATAGTTGCCGCGGTCGATGCCGCGTTCCAGGCCATCCGCCAGCTTTAGGATCTGGGCTTGTTGAACGAGAGGTTCTTCGAACGGTTGGCGCCAATCTTTCCAAGGCGTGTGATGAAACCTCACGATGCGCGCCGGATACTCGAAGATCGACGCCGTTCGCAGAAGCTTTTCACCCAAAATACAATGCTTTTCTGGATTCTGCACTTCCTGTTGATGGATGGCGATTTTTTCTTCCGCCGACAAGGCTCCGACGTCATGGAGCAATGCCGCCATGTAGAGCGATTCCGTCTGGTCTTGTGGCAACCCGGCCGCTTTGGCAATTTCCCAGGAAATAAAGGCCGTCCTCATCTGGTGCTGCGCGAGAACCGGGCTGGCCAGATCCAGTGCATCCGAAAGAGAAAGCAGCAAGTTGGAGAGGCTTACGGTTATGGTCTGGTACATTGCAAACTCCCGGCAGTCTCATCCTCCGGCGGTCGCTGGAATGCGATCTACATAGAGAGATTACCTGCATACGTTATTGTATTCCTATAAGTCAATAACACAACAGATAGAAACAAGATGATGATTGGAACTTGCCGACAAGATGAATTCCAGCAAAATAATCCATCGGCGAACCGGTCCGTTCTCCCATTCTGAGATCGGCGCAGAAGTCCCTCCCTCGGGGGATAAATCGTCTGGCAACGAAAGATGCTGGCTCGCGATGCCCCGGGACCGGCAAATCGCCGAGATCGGAGATTGCCGGTATCGACCTGCATCGAACGGATTTTTTTTAGGGCCATGTGGGAAGAACTGTATCGCTTTTTGGGTGCCCCGGGCCGCATCCGGAGCCGGGTAAACTTATCTTCCGAAAATCAATTGCGGTTCTTCTTTCCCGAAATCCCACCCATTCGTCCATATATGGACAAGCGTCGGAATAAATGCTTGACACGCCTTATTCAACTCGCTATAGGATATGCCCGTGGAAAGAAGACCTTTTTCGGCCAAAATGATCTCCAAGCGGTTCCGGGCTTCAATTAAGTACTTTACATCGTTGGAGGCATAGTTAATCTGTTCCGCCGTCAATTGGGCTTTTCCCCAAAACGTTGTTTGCTGTTTTTTATCCAAGGTAATCCCGAGCAGATCTTCTATCAACCCTGCGAGAGAGTGATTGGATGAATAGGTTCGAGCAATTTTACTTGCGATCTTCGTACAATAAACATTTTCGGGAAGGATCCCCATATATTTCAAAATGAAGGCGCAATCCATTATGGCAAATTGAATTACTTTGATGATCGCCGGATCCATCAATACCAGATGCAAATTGGGAGTATTCTCCCAACGGGCCGTCTGGATAATATCAATGACGCCGTCGTTATCGCATATCTGCATGAGATAAAGACGGTCCCGGCTCGGAATTAACCCCGCGGTTTCCGTATCGACGGCGATTACCCGCGATTTTCTCAACCGTTCCACATCGGTTTCCAGCAGATCGTCCTTAACATTATTCATGACATCCTCCTTTGCCTGATGGACAGGCATCTCCAGCCGGCCGGAAAAGCCAACCTACCAATTATTCTATTCGAAGGCTAACGAAGAGAAAAACGTCATACCGGGCGGATGACTTTGTGCTTTGATCTTTCCGCTTGCGTTCGAGCAATAACTTTCTTCATGTATTGGACGCCCCTCATATCCATTGTGTATCGCGTCGCGATTCCTATTTGCCTGGGTGTATCGGATAGCACATACCGTGAAGCTGAAGACCGAACGAGGGCGCGAAACGCAGCTTGTCGCGAAACGCGCACTCGCGCACCCAAATCGGCGGTCACTTTGCTTATTTCCGTGGTTGTGAGTCCAAAAGCATTGCCCATATGTTCATGGACGATATAGATCGGCAGCAGAACCCTGTTCGCCTCAAAAGTTTTTACCAGGATATTCCTTTCGATGCCTTCAGCCTCCGGACAGGACTTAATTTTATTGACAATTTTTGCTATTTTAGCCAGTGAAATCTTCTTCTCTGCGGCGGATTTTTTGAGGCCGGCTTTGACGCTTTGCTTTTGGCCCGCGCGCTCCCCCTTTTCCGGATTGCCCCCATAAAACGCAAGCAGACTTCGAACCTCCGCGGGCGTTCCATCAATGGTTACTACAGTTCCGTTTGGAAGCGTGAACGAAGCCTTGGGCATTTTATTTACCTCCTTACCACATTATAGACCCGTGTGATTCGATATTAATGAAAGCGGCTTACGATACGCTGCTTGCTCGCTTGGATGGCTATGCTGCATACCAAACATTTTACTCGAAACATGAACGAAGCGAAATTTGCCAATTTTCCACCCTCGGCGTTTAGCTCATTCTTCGAGGGTTTGACTCCCGCCTTTTTAGCTCTTATAATCTTGTCATACAGCGATCGCCGCGAAGAGTAGGCGGGCAAGGGATGCCAGAGAAGGTGTGGCCGCTGGTTGAAAGCCCCCGCTTCCCCAGCCCCCGAATGTCGCGCGGCGCGCCGCCGAAGAACGCCCGCTTTGCAGCGGGCCTGTAGACCGGCGCGGTCCGCACCGTTATAGCATCGAGTGCGCCCCGGATCAATCCGGGGCGAATCGAGGTGGAACCACGGAGGATCAACCCTTCGCCCTCACGAGGCGGAGGGTTTTTTTATTCCCGACTCTTCTCCCTCTCCCCACCCTCTCCCCCCTCCCATTCTGGGAGGGGGGAGAGGGTGGCCGGAGCCGAGGTGTTTTTCCGGGGCGAAGGCCGGGAAAGGAGGAAGGGTCAGCAAAGAGGAGTCTCATGCCGAAAATCGAACTTCCCAAAACCTACGACTTTACCGCCGTCGAACGCAAGCTCTACGAGTGGTGGGAATCGAGCGGCTATTTCCAGCCGGTGATCGACCACAACCGCAAGCCGTTCGTCATCTCCATCCCCCCGCCCAATGTGACCGGCGAGCTGCACCTCGGGCATGCGATGTTCGTTTCGATCGAGGATCTGATGGTCCGCTACCACCGCATGCTCGGCGAGCCAACGCTGTGGCTGCCCGGGTCCGACCACGCCGGAATCGCCACCCAGCTGCTGGTGGAGCGGATGCTCCAGCGCGAGGGCACGAGCCGTGAGGCGCTCGGACGCGAGAAGTTCCTCCAGCGCGCCTGGGAATGGAAGCGCAAATACGGCGGGATCATCTACGACCAATTGCGCCGCCTGGGGGCCTCATGCGATTGGACCCGCGAACGCTTTACCCTCGACGACGGCCTGGCGCTCTCGGTGCGTGAAGCCTTCGTCCGGCTGTTCGAAAAAGGGCTGCTGTACCGCGGCCCAAGGCTGGTCAACTGGTCGCCCGGGCTGCGCACCGCGGTGAGCGATCTCGAAGTGGAATATTCCGACGAGCCGGGGACGCTGTACTTTTTCAAATATATGATCAAGGAAGAACCTGGCAGGGGCGGGTCAGAATTTGGTAAAGACGGGTCGGCGACCCGTCTCTACATCCCGGTGGCCACCACCCGCCCGGAAACAATTTTGGGCGACACGGCCGTGGCCGTGCACCCGGAGGATCCGCGCTACGCGGCGCTGGTCGGCCGCACTGCGCTCGTTCCGATCCTGGGCCGCGAGATCCCGGTCATCGCCGACGAAGCCGTCGACCGCGAGTTTGGAACCGGCGCGCTGAAGATCACCCCGGGGCACGATCCGATCGATTATGAGGTGGGGAAAAACCACGGCTTGCCGATCATCTCGATCTTCGATAAAAACGCATGTCTCAACGAAAACGGCGGCCCGTATCAAGGGCTCGATCGCTTCGAATGCCGCAAGAAGATGTGGGCCGATATGCGCGCGGCGAACCTCGTGATCAAGGAAGAACCGTATATGCTGCGCGTCCCGCGCTCGCAACGAGGCGGCGAGATCGTCGAGCCGATGATTTCCACGCAGTGGTTCATTAAAATCAAGCCGCTCTCCGAAGCGGCGTCCGCCGCCGTGCGCGACGGCCGCATCCAGATCATCCCCGAGCACTTCGAGAAGGTCTACTTCAACTGGCTTGAGCACATCCAGGATTGGTGCATCTCGCGCCAACTATGGTGGGGCCACCGCATCCCGGTCTGGTACTGTCCGGAAGGCCACATGACCAGCGGGCGCGAGGACCCGGCCGCTTGTTCCGTATGCGGGAGCCGAACGCTGCGTCAGGACGAGGACGTGCTCGACACGTGGTTTTCCTCCGGATTGTGGCCGTTTTCTACGCTCGGCTGGCCGGACGAAACGCGCGACCTGAAATACTTTTATCCCACCTCCGTGATGGAGACCGGGTACGACATTCTATTCTTCTGGGTGGCGCGGATGATCATGTTCGGAATGGAGTTCACCGGCGAGCCGCCCTTCCATACCGTCTACCTGCACGGGTTGGTGCGCGACGAACAGGGCCGCAAGATGTCGAAGTCGATCGGCAACGTGATGGACCCGCGCTGGGTGATGGACGGAGTCACGGCTGCGCAGATCCGCGAGGCCGGAGGCAGCGCCGAGATCGCCGAAAAGTACCCCGAGGGTATTCCGCCGATGGGCACCGACGCGCTACGCTTCACGCTGATAACCAGCGGCTCGCCCGGCAACGATCTCAACCTGAGCATCGAACGGGTGGAGGCCAACCGCAACTTCGCCAACAAGCTCTGGAACGCCGGCCGCTATATGTTGACCGCCTTCGAAAAACTCGGCGCCCAGTGCGAGAAGGCCCCCTACACTACGGCCGACCGCTGGATCCTCTCGCGCCTTTCGCGCACCATCTCGGATTCCACGCGCCTGATGGACACCTATCAATACGGCGAGGCCGGCCGGATGGTGTACGATTTCTTCTGGGGCGAGTTCGCGGACTGGTACATCGAACTATCCAAACTGCAGATCGCCGAAAATCCGGCGCGCGCCCGGACCACGGTGCAGATTCTCGCGCACGTATTCGACGACTGTCTGCGCCTGCTGCACCCCTTTACACCGTTCGTCACCGAGGCGCTGTGGGGTTATCTCAAAGATGCCTGCCGCGCGGCGGGCGAGGATTTCGATCCTCCCGCGGGATGGCCCGAAGCGCTGATCATCGCCTCGTGGCCGAAGCCCGTTGACAAAGTGGACGAGGATGCGCTGGAGGAATTCTCGCTCTTCATGGACATAGTCCGCGCGATCCGCAACCTGCGCGCCGAGAAAAAGGTTCCGCTGACGAAGAAAACCTCCGCGGTGATTCTGGCCGACAAATACAAAGAACAACTCTCCGGATCCGCCGCGGGGCTGTGCCTGCTCGCGCGGATCGATCTGCATGGGCTGCAGTTTGCCGATGAGGCTCCCTCCGATTCCAAGGGCTCCGTCCCACTCGTCGTCGGTCCGGTGCGGATCCTGATACCGCTGGCGGAAATGGCCGACCCCGGCGCGGAGCGCGCGCGGCTGCTAAAAGAATCCGAAGACGTAAAGAGCCAGATTACCCGCGTGGAGAAGCTTTTAGCGGGTGATTTCGGATCGCGCGCACCCGCCAACGTCGTCGAAAAGGAACGCACG
Source organism: Anaerolineae bacterium (assembly GCA_003141675.1). Taxonomy (GTDB): domain Bacteria; phylum Chloroflexota; class Anaerolineae; order Anaerolineales; family RBG-16-64-43; genus FEN-1073. Next base: position 9,805 of record PLND01000031.1, on the reverse strand, counting down.
CGCCTGGCCGCGCTGAAAGAAAATCGCGATAAACTTGAGGAGCAGCTCAAGGCACTGGGAAAATGACGGGCCCCATTCTATTTGAGATCACCGCCGCCGATTCGCACCAACAGATCATCCTGCCGGTGATCCGCCTGCTGCGCGCACGCGGCATCCCGGTGATCGTGTATTCGGATTGCGAATTGTTGCGCACCGCGAGCGATCCGGCAGCCCTCCAGCGCGAGGGCGTTCCCTTCGTGCGCATGGAGGAAACACCACTTCCGGTGCCGATGCCGGAGTGGGGCGCGGCCGCTCGGCCCTTCCGCCAACGGATCCCGGACGAGGTGCAGCGCGTGCATCCTTCGCTGATCGTTGTGCTCAACGACCGCAACTTCCCGTCCAACCTCTATATCGAAGCGGCGCGCCGCAATTCCATCCCATGCCTGCTGCTGCAGGAGAGCCTGCGCAAGGATCTCTTCCAACGCCCGCCCTGGAGAAAACTCTACAGCCGGTGGATCCGCAAGATGCGATATGGGACGGAGGAGGGTCTGCGCCATTACGGCCAAGGGCATTGCGACGCCGTCGCCGCCCTGGGCGAGACTTCGCGCGATTATTTCCTGCGCGTGGGCGTGCCCGAACGGAAAATCACCATTACCGGCAACCCGCGCTTCGACCAATTGGCCGGCGCCGACTTTTCCGCCGAGGCGCAGCGGATACGGTCGGCGCTGGGATATTCGCCGGGCGATTTTATGCTCACGTTCCTCAGCAGTCCGATCGAACGGATGCTGATCGTCTCTGCCGAAGAGAAACACGACGCGCTTGTCCGCCTGCTCGGATGGGTCCGGACACTGCACGAAAACCCGGACTGGAGAAATTTGCGCCTGGCTTTCAAACTGCACCGCGGCGAAAGCGCCCCGCTCTTCCGGGAAATGCTCGAGCAAGAGAACGCGTCGGATTTCGCATTCGTCGCCGAGTATCCGCTTTACCCTCTGCTCCGGGCTTCGCAAGCGGCGCTGATGTTCAGCACCACCGCCGGACTCGAAGCCGCGCTGCTGAAGATTCCGGTGGGAATCCTCGGACTTTCCAAACCGCTCGACGACTGGGATTTCATCCGCCGTGGTGTCGCAGCGGACGTCCGCTCGCCGGAAGGACTGGCGGCGTTCCTGCGCCGCGCGCGGCAAGATCCGACGTTCGGCATGCAGGGGGCGAATGCGGCGGCATTTTACATTGCCAACTTCGGCTGCGCGGCGGAAGCAGTGGCGCTTTTGATCGCGCGCATGGCGGGATACATTGACTCGTCCAAAACGGAATAAGACGGCATAAACTTTTTCTGCGCGCCAACCCGGATTATCTTCCCCAGAATGTGCTTATAGGGAGATTCCAGAACTCCAATCGGGCGGATTCCATTTATTTTAATTGATACAATTGGATATCGTCATCCATTCAGATTAAAAGGAACCGATTTCTCCATCGCTTCCTCCTCATCGTTCTCTGCTATCGTTACTCTTCTTTGAATGTTGCTTCCAATATTTGAATTCGCCGCCGTTGAAAAATCGCCAGCACGATGAGACCCAGCGTGAGGATCGGCCAAAGGATGACGAAAATCCATTCATTGATTTCTTTGTACGTCAGCCCCGTCAGATCGGCAAGCCGGACAAGAATCCGCACACATAGTTCAAAGACCGCGTCCATGTATTTACCCTTCCTTCTTTCGCAATAAACCGATCGCCTGCCCGGCCATAGCCAGAACGGGGACGGCCATCAGGAACAAGCCGGTCAGGAACATGTTCCAGCGGAAAGTTACCGGCAATACTTGCCGGACCGCTTCCATGCCGTGACTGGAGGCGGCGAATGCGTCGGCGGTGAAAGCGGAGAATATCATGCCCGCGCCGATCAGCCCGGCCGCTAAAAACCAGACGTTCAGGCAAGCGGGATGTGCTCGCCCATTAATCAGGACCACCAGCACGCCTCCTGTGATCATCAGGAAAGAGATGGCGATCGGAGCGATCACCGGCCCCCACCAGGGAACGGGCAACAGGAAAAGGATATCCCAATCCAGGAACGACTTCGGCCACCCGGTGAGCGGGATGAGAAATAAATAATAAAAGATATCCCACAAACCGAAAGCGAAAGCGCTGTAAGCGAGCCGGGTTCTCGCGCGGTCCCCGGCCAGCCATCCAACGGCGAACAACATCACCAGGGTCGCCACTTCACGGATGATCTCGGCCTGGCTCAAACCTCCGAAGTGCGGCAATGGATTCGGTTGATAGGGCTGCAACCTGCCCACGAGGACGCGCAGATCCAACACCACCGCCGATTCCACCCAGGCCATGGCGATGGAAAAAATCGACACCGATAGAAGACGCGATCGAATCCTCATGGTTTTTTCTTCGGACGAAGCCCGAACCACGGCTGGAATTTCGCGGGGAATCGCCGGCCAGCAAGCACATTTTCATTCTACGACAGACTGCATCCCCAACCACGTTCCAAACCCTTCTCAGCATGCACCTGGGTGTTTGACGCTCTCTCCTGTTTGCAGTATTGTTCCGGCGCGGGAATAATGGCTCGGATGATTTAGGATAATCGCCGATAAAAAGGCCTGATATCGTGAATCCTCTTGCGATCCTCTTTGTGGAAGACAATGCCAAGTTGCGATCCGCTTTGCAATCCGGATTGGAAGCGACTTGCGAAGCGCGGATCATCTTCGCCTGCGAAAGCGGCGAAGCGGCGTTGGAATGGCTGATGGATCGTGAAAAGAGGGAGGCAGTGCAATCCGGGAAAGGCGAGACCCTGCCGGATGTCTTGCTTCTCGACGTGCAGTTGGCGGGAAAGATGAACGGGATCCAGGCGGCGACGGCCGCCCGGCGCGAATTTCCGCGCATTCCGGTTGTGTTCTATTCGATCCAAGACGACGATGCCTTCTACCGCGATTTCCGCCGGTCGGGAATCCTCAGTCATTACGCTTACGTGCGGAAATCCAATTACCTCCTGCCGGCGATGCTTCTTCCGCTCCTGCGCGATGCCGTGGCCGGGAGGAGCTTCATCGATCCGGAGATCGAGGCGCGGGTCCAGGAAGTCCGCCGGAAGGACGAGAATGATCCGCTGGCGCTGCTCGAACCGAACGAGCAAGCCGTCGCCCGGATGCTGGCCCAAGGGTTGACCAACGAGCAAATCGCCGCGCGGATGGGGTTCCGCGACAAGCGCACGATCAGCCGCACCAACGGGCAGATCTACGCCGCGTGGGGTCTGGCCGCCGACAGCACCGATGAGAAAGTGGCGCGCACGCGCGCGGCGTTGATCGTCGCCGCCGGCCGGCTGTTGGCGTGGGACGACGACGGAACGCCCAAAATCCAGGAAGATGGAACGCAGTGGGCGCCGGAGAAAACCTAACCTCTTCACCCTTGCACCCCTCTTCCCCTTCCCTTAAGGGAAGGGGAAGAGGGGATGGGGAAAAAGGGGTTAGGTCAGTAACGAGAATGCCGCAAAGGGAACGGAGGCAAGGGGATGGGTCAGTCAAATATGTATTTAATTATCATTCCTATCGAATAAAAAATGACCGGCTTCTTCTATCTTGATTGGTCGCTGTTTTCCACATCCCTATTCAACGCCATCCTCATGCTCTGGCTGGGGTTGACGGTATTGCTCAACGCGCGCCATCGCGCGCCGGAGAGCCGCAGCGGCGCATGGGGATTCTGGATGGCCGCCGGAAGCCTGCTCCTGGGCGGCGTATTTTTCCTTTTTCACACCGCTTTATTGGGTTTCGACATCCGCTCACTGCTTCCCGCGCTCAACTTCTGGTGGCGCGTCGGGTGGATCACGGTCGCCATCCTGCCCTTCACCTGGTACGCGGTGATGCTCTGGTACGCCGGCTTCTGGGAGGAGGGCGCCGGGAATTTATTCCGCCGTCACCGGCCGTGGTTCCTCTTATGCGCATCCTCCGCACTCGCCTGGATCGCCCTCGCGCTAACGGCCAACCCGCCGCCCACCATCTCCGGGTTGGCATCCTATGAGTCGGGTTCCGCCATCTCCAGCGGCGGTTTTCCGGGGGCGATGCTCGCCTACCCGCTCTTCATCGTCGTCTGCATGGGCTTGGCGTTCGACGCCCTGCGGCGGCCCGGCCCGACCGCGCGGATGATGGGCGGCGCCGCCCGCCGGCGCGCCCGTCCATGGTTGACGGCAGCCTCGCTCGCGCTGCTGGTTGTGTGTCTGCTGGTCGGTCTGGCAGAATTGTGGGTGCTGCTCAACGTGAACGCCCGGTCGATGCAGGATTTCCTGCTCATTCTCGGCGGGTTGGATCTGGTCATCGCCGTATTGATCGGTCTGGCCGTGCTGCTCCTGGGGCAGTCGGTCGTGGCCTACGAAGTATTCACCGGCAGGATCCTCCCGCGCCGCGGCTTGGCGCGCTATTGGCGGAACGCCGTCACCCTGGCCGGCGGTTATAGCCTGATCGTCGGCTGGAGTCTGACCAGCCGTCTGACACCGGTCTTCATCCTGCTTCTGGCAACCGTTGTCATGACGGTTTTCTACGCGCTCATGGGCCGCCATTCCTACACCGAGCGGGATTCCTTCCTCGAGACTCTGCGGCCCTTCGTCTCCAGCCAGCAACTATACGAACGGCTGACGGCGGATTCTCCATCGCCGTGGGGAGCCGACGCCCTCGGCCCGTTCCGCACGCTGTGTTCCGACGTCCTTGGCTGCGAACGCGCGGCGCTGGCGGCCGTCGGTCCGATGGCTCCGCTGTGGGGCCTTCCACTCACTTATCCGGCGAATTTCCCCGTCACCGTTTCCGTCTCGGAAATCTCGTCACCGCCGTCCCGCCAGGCGGTTGTCCCCCTGGCTGCGGACCGGCCCGACCGGCTGCGCTGGGCGGTTGGATTATGGAGCCGGCGCGGCCCAATCGGAATGCTGCTCCTAGGCGACAAGCTCGATGGGAGCCTCTACACGCAGGAGGATTTCGAGATCGCCCAGGCGGTTTGCGAGCGGCTGATCGACGCGCAGACCGGCGCCGAACTGGCGCGCCGTCTGATCTCGATTCAGCGCGAGCGCCTGGTGGGAAGCCAGGTTCTTGACCGCAAGACGCGCCTCGTGCTGCACGACGAGATTCTGCCTTCGCTCCACGCCGACCTGTTGGCGCTATATGCTCGCAGCGCCGGTGATGAGGAGACCTCCAAGGCCCTGGCCGACCTGGCGCAAATCCACCGGCGGATTTCCCAACTCCTGATCGATATGCCGCACACGTCTCCCTCCGAAGAGTCGATCCGCAATATTGCCGAGGCCCTGCGGCATTTGATGGCCGATGAATTGAAAGACTCATTCGACGAGGTTCAATGGGGGATCGATCCGCGGGCGGAACAGGCTTCGGAGAACTTGCCGCCGATGTTCATCGAAGTGTGGTTCTACGCGGCGCGGGAAGCGATCCGGAACGCGGCCAAATACGGACGCGGGACGGATGCTTCCCGTCCATTGCATTTGAAGCTTTCCCTGCAGGCAACGGACTCTCTGGAACTCGCCGTCGAAGACGACGGCGTCGGCATGCCCTCCGGTGAAAGCTCGAAAAGCGGGACCGGGCAGGGATTGGCTCTCCACAGCACAATGATGGCGCTGATCGGCGGCCGATTAACAGCGGATGAACGCATCGGCGGAGGAACCATCGTGAGACTAATATTGCCGAACTCCTCAACTCCTTTTTCACCTTAACCTTTATAAAGATAATATTGCAGCGATATTTTATTTGCGCCTATCGTTGAAAACATCCGGCTTGCCTCGGCCGGTTCCAGGGGCGACTCTCAGATGTCGGAATCCATAAAAAGGGATTCATTTTCAAAGGAATTCAGCCTCATAAATCCTGTTCTGCCGATGCGGATATCTCTTCCATTGAAAATGTTTTTCGAGCTGATTATATTTCCAATAGATAATATCGGAAACAACCGCAAACTCGCCGACCATGATCCAATGGGGTTGTGCCGGAATGCTGCCATGATGCCCTCCCAAGAATACGATCATCCTTATCATATTAGCAATCGGTTCGAGATGGATCCATGACGAGCTGACGCGATCACTTGCGCTTTTTTACGAGATTGGGCGTATATAGAATAGAAGACGCCGCAATAATTGATGGGGGGCGGGCCCCATCTGTGGATGGAACAGGAGAGAAAAATGACATCAGAAAACAAACCCATCATCAACCAGGTACAAGTTGGCAGCATCCTTGGACCGATCTGGTTCATCGGCTGGCTGTTTACCCTGGCCTTTGCCAACCTTGCCGGGTGGCAGATACTTTTTTCGATCGTCATCTGGCCATATTATCTGGGATTGGCTGTCCGGTAGATCGCAATCCGGCGGCGCCCGTGAAATGCACAATACACCCGAAACGAGGATCGCCAACCTTCCTCCGGGTGTCTTCTTTTAATCCGCCTTTTTTATGGCGCCTTCGAATGCAGTTTTCCCGGCTCATCAGTGGATGAGGCAAACCCGGGCGTTTCCCGGTCTCCGCTAAGCCGCTCCGATAAATTCAACGGAAGGTCGCGATTCGAGATTGCCTTCCACTGTCTTTTCTGATGATTTTTTTACCTGAAGGCGGGATAATGTAAAGAGAGCCGGAAACGCGCCGGCTCGATGGGTTCGGCAATAATCTGGAAAGGATGGGCAACCATGGATGAACTCGCCAAGTTCCGTAAGGAAAAGGACGAATTATTTTCTAGCGATCCGGACAGCCCGCTGACCTACGAACAAAAACGCGATTTTGCGGGGTTAAAATATTTTCCCCCGAACCCGAAGCTCCGCTTGGAGATGGCTCTACAGGAATTTCCATCCAAAGATCCGATCGCCATTCAAACCACGACGGGGAGCGTTCAACATTACCGGCGCTTTGGAAAGATCACCGTGGAAGCGGAAGGACAGATTGCCGAATTGACAGTGTATAAAAATGATCGGTCGTATTTCCTTCCGTTCGTGGATTCGCTCTCGGGGAAGGAAACCTACCCCGCGGGGAGGTATCTCGAGCCAAAAGCGATCCGCGGCGGGCGGTTTATCGTCGATTTCAACTATGCCTATAACCCATACTGCGCCTACAACGAGATCTGGTCCTGTCCGATCACGCCGTTTGAAAACCATATTAAAATCCCCATCCGAGCGGGCGAGAAAATATTCCACGAATAGCTCTCTGTCGTTCCCACTTCGAATTCGGACCGGCGCGGCCATCCGGGATTAACTGATTGCGCGGTGGTTCCTCCCCCCATCCCGCCGATAGGCGTTCACTGTATAATGCACCGAATGCAGCGGGAATATTCCTTCCCGCGGGGATATCCATGACCCATCAGATTATCCTGATCGAGTGCAGCGACCAGCCCGGGCTGATTCACACCGTTACGGGAGCGCTCTTCCGGCGCGGCCTGAACATCATCCGCAACGACGAGTTCGTGGATCGCGAGAGCGGCCGGTTCTATATGCGCACGGCGGTCGAGAGCGAGGTGGATCAGAAATTGCTATCCGCCGAACTCACCGCCGGCCTTCCTCCCGGAGCGCTCGTCCGTTTTCCCAGCAGAGAAAAACGGCGGGTGGTGATCCTCGCGACAAAGGAATACCACTGCCTGGGCGATTTGCTGCTGCGAAACGCCTTCGGCGATCTGAACGCGACGATCCTGGCCGTGATCTCCAATCATACGGAGTTGGAGGAACTCGTCCGCCGTTTCGACGTTCCTTTTCATTCCATCCCTCACGAGAATAAAACTCGGACCGAACACGAAGAGGAAATCCTCGCCGCGCTCGACCCGTATGACCCGGAATATGTCATCCTCGCCAAATACATGCGCGTGCTTTCCTCCCATTTCATCGACCGGTACCGGAATAGGATAATCAATATCCATCATTCGTTTCTCCCGGCTTTTGCGGGGGCCAGCCCCTATCACCAGGCGTATACACGCGGTGTGAAAATCATCGGCGCCACGGCGCACTTCGTCACCGAAAACCTGGACGAAGGGCCGATCCTCGCCCAAGGGGTCATTCCCGTGGATCACAATTACACCGTCGAGGATATGATCCAGGCCGGACGCGACGTCGAAAAGGCCGTTCTGGCCCGGGCCGTGAAGCTGGTGTTCGACGAGCGCGTATTCCTCTGCGGGCAACGCACGATCATCTTCGAATAGCCTCCGAGTATTTGATCTGGGACATATCCCGATTATTCACCCTTCGGACAATGGAATACCTATCGATCAGACATCAGCGGAGGAGAGAGATTTAATCCACGCTGTGGAAAACGACGATTTCATCCTTCCGGTAACGCGGAATGCATCGCCCGAGCAAGCGCAATTGCTGCGCTTCCCAAGGGATATTTTCGGAAAGCGCACGGTCGCCGGCCGGCACTGCGCCGCTCTGGTCGGATCGACCCACCGGGCGGTATGCATAAGCTGAACGGCCGTTATCCCGCGGTCTTCGGACAGGGTTTCGGTTTCAGCGGTTCGAGATGAACGCCAGACTCTCTGGGAATGATTCGAAAGCGGACAGATTTCCACCGGGGAGGATTTACCCTGGGTTAAAGCGACGAAGCCAAGGATTCATTATCCAATAATAAAAATAGAAGTACTCCGGCGTGGAAAAGGCCGGTGGTTGAACAGTTCGCGTGCAAGAAAGTGGGGGATAGTCCAACCCGCCGCTTACGATACTTTGAAAACCTCGGTTCCCTTGTGGACAGGCTGGGTCACCTTGAGCGCCACCTCTTTTTTGGGGCCGGCCGATTGCACTTTTTGGTGTTCGATTTCCAAGGAATCGACCGGTTGGGAAAAGTCGATGGCGTTCCCATGAAAATGAATCGTATCGCCCACTTTCAGCTCCCCGCTCAGCTCGAGCACCGCCACACTCAGATGGTTGAAATAGTGGGTTACCTCACCGATGCGAGTTTCCATGGCTCACCTCCTCCTGAAAAGATCCTTCATTCTCTCCGGCGAGCATCCTGCCGCCCGACCGGAATCCGATTTTCCATACTCCGGGAGATCCATTGGTTTCCATGGAGGATACACCAAACAGGCCAAACCGCAAGTCGCGTAGTCGACAACGCATCCTGATAATCAAAGAATGCCCGCAGACCAGGCACTTGTTTTGCACCGGAAACCATCGTATCATTCAAGCGGCGAATCCGAATGCAGCCTCCCACTTCCTCTTCCCCTGTTCCTCCCCAGTCCTCCTCGCGGCAGAACCGAATCCTCATCGCCGCCGGGATCATCGTATTCCTGCTGGTGTTTGGCGAGTTATGGCGGCGGATCAGCCAAGCTGCGGATTTACGCAACCTCGAACATAAAATCGGCGCCCAGGTGACCGAACTGGCGGGGGAATCCAGTCGAATGGGAACATTGATCGCGGGCGCTCAGAGCGACCAGGCGGTGGCGGACTGGGCGCGAAGCCACGGCAAGATGGTGCTGCCAGGTGAAGTGCTAATCCAGCCCATCGCGCCCACTTCTTCCACGCCCGCACCGGCACCAACCGGACCGATGGAGAACTCCCCTCCCAATTGGATGGTGTGGTGGGAATGGCTATGGGGGGCAGAATAATTTCCTTCCCGGCGCTATTCAGCGCTCCGTAAATTGCCCGCGCTCGGTGTCGTCCCGCTGATCTGCTTCCCCCTGTATCTCCTGCCCAATCGGTTTTCTCCCCGGCAACCCAAGAAGGCAATCGATTGAAATTGCCTAATCCACAATGGATAAACTCGAAAAATAACCGATCGCAATCATCCAACCGAATGACCTGGAACAGTTTGACACGGCAATCGTCATCCTTGCGCTCATCCTTTATATAGTCGAGCGATACGCAATCTTGTGTACATTCTTTATTATTC
>PLND01000093.1 GCA_003141675.1 Anaerolineae bacterium | reverse complement strand
GCGTCGCGATCATAAGGTATTCGCCGGCCGATGCTTTCTTGGATTCGCTCTTCGGAAAAACCGGCCCTTCGAACCTGGGTCAACCAATGATTCCAATATAATTCCCGAAGATAGTCCGTCTCGCCCCGAATTTGATCGACGTTGAGAAAGATACCGCCCACTCGCAACAACGCATAAATCCTGCCAAATAGTTCCCGTTTTTCTTCATCCTCCAAGTGATGGATGGACAAACTGGAGATGATCAGGTCGTATTCCTGCTCCCCGTGGATCTTCCGATAATCCCCCACGGTATACCGGAATTGTCGTGCATTCTTCTCAAACCGCTTCCGCGCCACCCCCAACATCTTTTCTGCCAGATCGTAGAGTATAAATTTGGCATTCGGATATTTTCCCAGGACGTGCTTTGAGAATAATCCTGTTCCAGCTCCCAAATCCAGAACATCGATGGCTGCATCCGGCTCGAAAGGGAGCAATTCAATTGCCGTGCCAAAGAGATCGGCATAGTTCGGCAATGCCTTCTCCATCCAATCGTCATAATACTCGATGGAATCATTGAATGCTGCTTCGATCGTCACGTGGCTTTGCTCCTGGTTTCCGATATCCGGAAACAATTACAATTTATTCTCTTTATTGGGCGGGACGAACAATTTCAATTTTTCATCCCGACGGGGCCTCGAGTACATGGGTCAATCAGATATTCGCCAGGATCACCATGAAGAAGCGGCGGAAAATCTATAATTCCCCGGGGGAATTACCGGGGCTGGCGGTCCCGTTCATTCCAGTGCACATTATTGGGCAAAAGGCCGAACCGGCCCATGCCCGGGGTAAATCGTTTTTACTTTATGCGCCCGGAGCTTCTCCCAGCTTCGCTCCACTTCGCTTCTGGACTCTTCGACCGCATGCCCTGGAGGGGTCAAGTCGCCGGTAAAGGCGCAGCCGTCATCCAGAATCAAGGTGACGCTGTCCTCCGAATGCCCGGGCGTGCTGATGATTTCACCGCTGATCCCGATGCCCATTAGAAATTTCCGGCTTTCGGCAGCGGCAAGATCGATATTTCCGTACAGGCTGATCTCCTGATAGTGATCGCGGGGCTTCATGTACCGGGCCATTGCCGGAATAGAAGAAATCTGGCTGTCCACAACAATGAGGCGGACACCCTGGTCCTTGAGTTCTTGGGCCAGGCCGGCATGGTCGGGATGGTAGTGGGTGATCAGCAGATAGTTGACTTTTTGAAAAGGCACTCCCTTTTTCTTGAGAACGTTGCGGAGTACGGGTAACGTGCCCGGCCAGCCCACATCGATGAGGAGGCCGATGCGATCAGGCTCCAGAAGATAACAATTCGTCGACCGATAGCCGACATTCAGGATATTCATTTCACGGGCACGTCCCTGTTAAGATAAACGGTTCACAAGATGGCGTTTCGCCTGATACTGCGACTCAGTCGACGGCCGAATTTAAATCGTGCCGGCAGCCTCCAGAGGAGCAATGGCCCGATCGGTCACGGCCGGGTTGTAATTCCCCGGAAAAGTAGTCGACGATGCATTCCTGGAAGATCCGGTCGATGCTGCATTTCCCGGCTCGCGATGCGCCAAGAGGAAAAGCCGCGGCTCAGCGGTCCCTACACTCGTTTGAGGGCGAACCGGTGGCGGATTTGCCAATATCCGCTGCCATTATCCATTAATACGATCTCCCTTACCCTGGTCGGGATCGGGAGCCGGCTTTTAGCCGCGCGGGCAAAGGCCGCCCCGATCTCTTCCAACCGTTGCGGTTCATTGACCTGTGCCACGGTCAGATGAGGAATAATTTCCGTGAACTCCCCGCCATAGGGCAGTGTTTCCGGAAAGTGCGCCGCAACGGTTTTGATCAGAAGCCGAAACGGATCGGCCGGCTCAGGCGATAGATACAGCACATTGGGGAATCGTTGCAACTCGGTAAAGACAGCCTGAAAGCCGGGGAAGCCGGCGAACAGTTGCTCCAAGCTGTGGATGACATCCGGGGTCAGGTCCCCGGGCGCTTTGAAAGGATAAAGCACGGTCACGTGCGCCGGAATACCGACAGCCGCAGACGGGTCATACTGATTACGGAAGCTCTCCACCAGTGCTTCTGCTTCGGGGACCAGGATCACAAGCGCCGATTCAATGGGCATGTTCATGGTTGTTTCTCCCCGGCGAAAATTGATAAGCCGTACGTGGGACGATGCCGTCAGCGAGCTTCGCCTCGATTATGCCACACGAAGCCAAAGTCCGCCCCGGTAACGATCCGTCACTCTATTCTTTCCTGATTAAGGTCCCGGCCATATATTTGCCGTCGTGCGGCAACCGGTTCTCCGCCCGTTTCCGCGGAGAACTGCTCGATGAACCGGGCCGCAGCGTCAACCTGGTCCGTCACCAATACATATTTCGTGAACTGGCCGGCGAACAATTTCTGAAGAACGCCGACGACCGGGTAGGTTATGGTCCAGTGGTCGACGCCAAAGAGGATCATTGGGCTGAACCGGTCAAACGTTCGATAGTAGTTTTGCGCGCCGTCCTGGAAAATCTCCTGGATCGTGCCGGCTTTGCCTTCCATGCAGATAATGCCTTGTTTAGCGATCGCGAGCAGACCATCTTCCCGAATGCTGTTTTGGAAATATTTGGCGATGTGCGTGGCGAACGGCGTGGAAGGTTCGTGGCCGTAGTGCCATGTTGGAATCGCCAAACTCTCGGAGGCCGAATGAATCGATTTCGCGAGCTCGAACGCCGGCGTGAACCAAGCGTCGGCTTGCGCCACCAACGAAAAATCAATCACACCTTTGGAGTCAACGATTTTTCCGAGGGCAGGCACTACCGGCTGAGTTTTCAGCCGGGCAAGCGCATTCTCAAGATCCGCATCGCTGCCGCCCGCGAGTGCGGCACCCAGGTGACCCGCCTCCATCGCGCCGGGACCGCCGCCGGTGCAAATCAAAAAACCGCTGCGGGTAAGCCGCCGAGCAAGGATTGCCGTATTCCGGTAGGAGGCGGAGTCGCGGGCCAGCTGGTGGTCGCCGACGATGGCGACAATGCTTCGGCCTTCGATGAACGTGGCGGTTGCCTGGGAGATGGCGTTGTCGTGCAAAGCCTGCATCATCCCCATATAGGGGTTGGCCGGTGTGGTTCGGCCTTCCATGACGAAATGCCGGTAGATGATGAAGTCCGCCGTCTTCACCCAAGAAGCCGGTTGGCCTGGATCAAAGCCTTGAAATAGATCCGCGTTTGTATACAGCCTCTGGGGGATCGGCTCGTAAGGAAGGTTATAGCCTTGCATCACAACCTCTTTTCACTGAAGCGTTTGGTTGAGGCACAATGCGCGTGAAGTTCAAGCAATTCTGGATAATCTTATGAAATACTGAATTCCCATTGTTTTTAACCCAGTTCTCAGGATTGCAGGAAACGCCCTCAATCCCATTTCTTTATCAACAAATTCGGGATTATTCAAGCGGTATTCTTTATTCTTCCAAAGTAACGAGCAACCGCCTTTTGTCAATACATTAGCGCCCCAATCCACCTTCCGGCCATATGTCAGAGCGATCGTAAAACCATTTTCAACAGGTTCCGTGATAATCGGAATTCTATATATTTTTCCCGTCTTTCGTCCTTCATGAATTAATATTGCAAAATGACCGAACTTTTTCCCCGCAATGTGTATCAAGAGCCTATTCGTCCCATTTTTATTCAATACTCTGATTCGATCAAGCGCCGCCTGCTTCATCGTCATTCGATAACTCCAGATATTCTCAGTAAGGTAATTGCCATCCAAAGCCTGCGTCCGGCCGCCGAGCGGCTGGACCCCGAGCCAGAATAGGTCCTAGCAGACTTGAGCCTTAATGCAGACTCCACAAACGCAGTAAGGTCGACTGGATCGATTGATCGGTCGGCTATTTTCCCATCGGAGTCATCACTTGCACTTTATTCCAATGATAAATGCAATAGTTATCCTTGCAACGCAAGGTTGGAACAACCAAATTGGGTAAATCGAATATGGTATTTCTTATTGGATTATAGGAATTGAATTTATTTGCCCTTTTTGTTTCTTTAGTTTCCGTTTTTCCTTAAGTGTATGTTGGGCTTTTTTCCGTTGTTCCCTTTTGCCCGTGTCTTTGCTTCCTTTGTCTGCCATGTTTATCGCTCCTTTTAATGCGCTATCCTCTCAGACNNCACTATTCTACACGAAAGACCCTCGAAGCAAAAACCGTCAATTGTCACCACAGTAAATTCCCCGGCCCGATCCCTCGTCTGTTGCTCGGGACAGTCCCCCTGGCCTCGCCCGGCGCCCCCGGCCCGCACGGTGGAAGTTTACCCTTGCGAAGTGCACAGGTTCCCGGGTCGTTTGGGAACCTGTGCGATTACGAAGCGGAGGCCGGAACGGGGCAAGTCTCTTGCGGCCGCCGGCTGGGCTAAAAAAAAGTTGAATTTCTTCATCCAATATAAAGATTATCCTGCAACCCACGCCAACGGCCAACCGGAGCCTCCGGCTTTTAGATTCTCGGCAAGGATCGTGGGAATCCAATCCGGCATCTGCGCTCGAAACAGACTCCCGGTTGATCCCACAAAATAAATGGATTGCCCGTCGGGCGCCCAGAGGAAGTTAGTGTTCGTCACATCCTCGGAAGTAATTTGATGAAGCTCCCGGCCGTACTCCCCAATCCATAATCCGGTCGGAGTATTTGACATCAGCGAGCCAGCCCATGCCCAGTGGCGACCGTCGGGAGAGACCGTCGGGATCTGGGGTATCTGGTCCATTAAATTCCGTACATCTCCGGTTGGAGAAACTTCAAATAGCGTGCCGCTGCTCGTGCGGGCGAGGTAGTTGCCGCTGCCTGCCGACCAGATGATCTCCTGGATGTCCGCGTTGCTGACGAGCCGCGGCCGGGGGTCGGCCTCGGTCAGGATGTACATCCCAGGTTGGGGATGTGTATCAAACCGCTCCGTTTCGCTGCTTTGCGCGAAGAGCACGCTGCCGTGTCCTTCGGCGACGGCCGCGGAGCTCAAGCAGCCTTCGAAAACGACATCCGATTTCTCCTGGGAAAGATCCGTCAGCCGCAAGTTGGACGGCCCGCAAGTGATAAACCAGGATCGGGTCACGAGCGTGTGATTGTTCAACCATCCCACGGCATCCTCGCCCCCGCTATATTTGGGAATATCGTAAAGAGAAATCACACCTCCGCCGTCGGCGCGGGCTGCATAGAAACCCGTGACGACGATCCCGGCGCCGGTGCCAAAACCGGCCGCCGCGGTGTGCACGATCCAAGTGCCGTCGGGTGACCATTTCGGATCGTAGGCCTGATCTGGTCCGTCCGTCAGCCGCAGCGCGGCGCCGCCACCGTCCAGCGGATATTCATACAGATCCGTCGACGGACCTTCCCTGGCCCCGATATACGCCAGGCGCTTCCCTTCCGGCGACCAGGCGAAGGATGTGTATTCGACCATCGCGCGGATGATATCTGACGGGTTATCGGCCGAGGGCTCGGTTTCCGGCGAAGTCAATGGAATGGAGAGAAAAGATTGGAATTGCGGCATTGTAAGAATATTGATTTTCAGGCCGTGGTAGTTGAAGTACCCATCCGGAGTACCGGAGTAGGTGAGAAAGGCGATATGCCCTCCGATGGACGAGACCGCGTTCTGGAGTTTCCCCGGAATAAGAACCGGTCCGGTGGAAAACAAGGTTCCGCCCGTTCCGTCGGGATTGGCAGCCCACAATCCCTGTTCAGTATTGAGCAGGAGCCAAGGACCTTCCTGGGAGAGTCCGGCGGCGGGTAGCTTGGTGGCGGTCTGCGTTGGTGTTGATGTCGATTCGAGTGTCGGCGTGAGATCCACATTTGCAGGCGTGATAATACTAACCGGCGTTGAAGTGGAGGCAGGCTGTGTCATTGCTCCGCAGGCCGGCAGCAAAAGCGCCAGAAGAAGAGTGAGAATTGGAACAGAAGGATAAACCCCCTTCCGGCGGCATCGATCATGCCGTCTGCATGGTGTTGTCAAATTTGCAGTCCGTTGTGTGATTGTTATGGTTTTCATCATCCATCCCTGAACCAGATTGGAATTAGGACCAGCATATTTGCATACGGATTATTTATTAAAAGATGCTGCGACCGACGGTTTGGCCGATTCTCCCCGGAGCGCAGGGGACAACTACCGCCGTGATGGCGGGACGCCAAACAACTTATGGCACGAAACTTCGCGGATTTTGCGCCGCCGACCAACGCCGGGCATATTCAAGCGCAGCCGTTGCTAAGCGTCCGGGAGTGTTGATACCGGGCAAGGTGTGACTGCCCCCTTCATTGCCCAAAGATAGCCATCCGCATACTCCACGACGGCTGGTTCGGCCGTTTTCGGATCGAGGTAGACCATAGCGCTCAGCTCGCGGCCGATCAGATCCCGCGTATTCCGGGACGGCGCCCAAAGGCCGACCCGCCAGCACTTCCGAGCAGAGAGTGCCGACTCATTGGATATGCGGGCATAGTACCGAGTGCCCTCCGAGTCCTCTTCGGCTTCGACGCGGAGGCGCATTGGAAAAGCGGATTGGGTGCCAAGCACGCGGAGTAGATGACGGGGCCAGCGATATGTTGTAATCTGGAAAACCACGCCGAGGATCATAAAAAGCACTCCGAAAACCAGCCAGATGGGCTTCCCTTCGTAGCCGCTCGCGGATCCGGGATCGACGCCGACAAACGAGGGGCGCAGGAAGAGCAATAGCGACACGACGCCGAAAGCGGCCAAGAGGAGTGATACGGACCATGCGATGAGTGAGTACCTGCGGAGTGTCGCGATGCTTGCCTGCCGCGTCATCTTCTCCTCCATGAAAACTCGGCGGGCGCCTCGTAGACTGCGGGTCAGGCGCTTCGCTGAGGGTGCATCACTCTCCTCATTTTACACGAAAGGTCATCGAACCATAGTTGGCCAATT
>PLND01000005.1 GCA_003141675.1 Anaerolineae bacterium | reverse complement strand
CGCTTGACCCTCCGATATAGTGATTGATAGTGGGTACTTGCTCGGGGGTGGCGGTAGGTGGATTTATTGACGGGGCCGCCACCCCTCCAGGAGGATCGATGGACCAACAAGACAGCAACCAACCAAAAGAAATCGAGCAGCCTGATGGACTCTCCATCGAGGAACGATTCAAAATCGAATATGCTGAGCTGCAAAAAAGAAATCCGCTCACGGAAGTTTTTCTCAACTTTGATCAGGCCTGGCTGGTCGTCTGCGCTCTGCAGTGGGCTTCGCGCTATCCGGCTTTCAACGGAGCGGGGCAGATGATCTTGGAGAACTTGGGCCGCGCGATAGGGCAGGCGATCTGCGTGACGCCGGCGCTCAAAGAGATCGAGCAGCAGGGCTGGCGATCGAAGATCGAAACAGCGACGCTGCACCTGGAAAAGAATCTCAACTAGGAAAGGAATCGGGGCCCCATGAGTGGTAAAGGTCGTTCCAACTACGTCGTCGTCCATTACAACCTCACGCCGAAATCGGAATTCACCGAGACTTATAAAACCGCCAAGGAGGCGATCGAGGCGGCAAAGCAGTTCTCCGGTGGCAACGGATACAGCGAGATCACCTGCAAGCTGACCGGAAAGAAGGGCGTGCGCCCCTGGAACAAAAAGAAGATCCACTGGACGAGGCTCCTGGCGCCATCCGCTAATCCCGAGATCGAGCAGCAGCTGGAGCTGCCGATCGGAATGATGTTGCCGGTTGCCAGCCAGGATAACGAGCACGGTCTGCGGCAGGAAGCGGGGCAGGCATGAATAAAGATGATCTGCAAAAAGTTTTGGATGAACATAAAAATTGGATTATATCGGATCATGAAAACGGATCTCGCGCGGACCTGCGCGGCGCGGACCTGAGCGGCGCGGACCTGAGCGGCGCGTACCTGAGCGGCGCAAAATCAATTTTATCAATCGGACCGCTGGGATCCCGCGAAGATATTTTATTTGCCGTGATACATAAAGATTGCGTCATGGTCAAAGCCGGATGCTTTTGGGGAAGCCTTAAAGATTTTTCTTCGGCCGTAAAAGAAAAACACGCAAAAGATATTCACGGTAAAAATTATCAAGCCGCAATAAAGATGATCAAAGAATGGAGCAAAACACAATGACTATCCACGAATTTCCCTACAAGCTCATCGCACCGAATCCCTGGCAGACCCGGATCGAAGATGATCCGGATCATATTCAATCGCTGCGCGAGTCCATCCGCAAGAACGGGCTGCTGCAGATCCCGAAGGGGAGAACGATTTTTCAGCCTGATCATCTTCGAGACCACGTCCAGCTGGCCTTCGGCCACAGCCGGCTGAAAGCCTGGCACGCGGAATTTCCGGACAAGCCCTTCCCGGTCGACGTCGTCGGGCTCACCGATCGCCAGATGGCCGACTACGCGATCGAGGAGAACGAACGCCGCCATGATCTGAGCCCGATCGAGAAGATGCGCGCGATCCGAAACTACATGGCATCCTTCAAGGTTCACGAGCTCGAGGCCGGCGCGCCGTTCGGTTACAAAACGCAGTCGGCCGTGGCGAACATCCTGCGCCTGGCCAACCTTCCCGAGAAGACCCAGGAGCTCGTCCACAAGGGCCGGCTGCCGGAGCGCTACGCGCGCGCCCTGGTCCTGTTCTCCCGGATGGATGCGAAAGCCGTCGATCAGGGAGCCGCGAAAATTGCCGGCGCTGAAGATGAAACCGATCGTGATAATCAATATCACAATTTCATGCGCACTTTTTTAAACACGCACGGAACCTATTTCAACTACATGAACACCTGGCCGAGGAACTGGCCGGCCAAACCGATCCAAGCTCCGGCGACAGCGCCTAAGGGATCCCCGGCATTGCTCACGGCTTGCACCGGCTGCCCCTGGCTGTTCGATCGCAACGGATTTTCCATGCACTGCCTGCGGCCCGCCTGCCATTCCGCGAAGACGATCCTCTGGAAGCAAAAGAAATTAAAGCAGGAAGCCAAAATAAAAAAGACCGAAACGCCGATCAAGCCGGCGAAGCCGAAAAAAGAAAAACCGGATCCGAAAATCGCCTACGCCGCCGAAGCCAAGCGCTTGATCAAGGCGGCTGTTCCTCACCTCGCGCAGATGATCCCCGTCCAGCTGGTAGATCTTCTTCACGAACCGATCATCGGAGTATGGATCTCACCGGAATGGAAACGCGGAGGCCTCCGAGAAAAACGGCAGCTGCTCATGGCTGAGCTGCTCGAGGACGCGATTCCATGCAGTCAGTACGACGCCGGCAAACCCGCCGCGACGAAGGAGAAAATCAAAAAGATCGCCTGCAGTCTGCGGATCCGCCTGCCGAAGGACTGGGATTCTACGGAACCCCAAAAAGGGGGGAAGAAAAAAAGAAAATAAATTCTACGCCACCCCTGCACTCCGGATCCGCCAGGACCCGGAGCTGCCGGATCGAATACAACGCCGGCGGAATGCCGGTGAGGATGAGCTGGATCACGGAAGGAATTGGGGCCGGAGAGGAAGATGGAATGCTTGCACCCGTACCGACAAAAGAAATCGAAGCTCAGCAGGAGGCCGTGATCGCGCAGTGGCAGAAGCACCTGGAGCGCACCTACCGCGGGAAGACGCCCTACCAGTACCACTATTGCCTGCGGAAATTTCTCACCTGGTGCCGGATCCAGGAGCCGCCGCCGGCTTCGGTCAGCAAGGAATTGATCGAGACCTATCTGCGGGAATTGGGAAAGCGGAACAAGCCCAACGGCGTGAAGTCGCACTATAAATCCCTGCGATCGTTTTTTGCCTGGTCGGTCGAGCAGGGGGCCGGCTCGAACCCGATGGAAAAAATCAAATCGCCCAAGTCCAGCGAGGGCGTCCACCAGCGGGATGAGCTGACCGACGCGGAAGTGCTAGCGCTGCTCGAGGACTGCGGGCCGACGCCGAAGGGCCGGCGCGATCGCGCGATGATCGCCCTCATGGCCTACTGCGCCCTGCGCCAGGCGGAAGTGCTCAGCGCCGACCTGGCGGACATCGAAAGCCGCGAAGGGCGGATGATCCTCTGGGTCCTGGGCAAGGGCCGCACCGGGAAAGAAGAATACGTCGTCCTGCCGGTTCCGGCGGAGGAAGCGCTGCGTGACTGGCTCGCCGTCCGGCCGGGCCCGAAGACCGGCGCGATCTTTACGAGCCTGCAGGGGGAGCGCAAGGGGATCCGGATAGTGCGGCGGGGCTGGAAGCAAAAACGGATCGAGCTGAACACGCTCCGGGAAATGGTGATCGATCGGATGAAGCGGCTCGGAATGAAAACCCCGCGCAAGTCAACGCACTCGCTGCGCCACTCCGCGATCACCAACGCGATCCGCAACGGGGCGGACCCGATGCAGGCGATGGCGATGGCGCGCCACCTGAGCGTGAACACCACCATGATCTATTACCACGAACGCAACCGGCTCAAGCGGCCGGCCGAGGATCTGATTGTTTATTCGAAACCTGGGGCCGAGGAGAAAATTTCTCATGATCAAGAACAACCGTCTTCTAATTGACGAAAGCCTATTAACCTTTCAGCCCACCCTGGCCGCCGTGATCGGGCTCAACGGCGCGATCTTCCTGCAGCAGCTGCAGTATTGGATCAAGAACGCCGAGAAGCGCGGCGAACAGAAATATTATTTCGAGGGCCGCTGGTGGATCTATAACAGCTATCCGGAATGGGTGCGGAATAATTTTCCCTTCTGGTCGGTGCGCACGATCGAGCGGATCGTCGAATTTCTCGAACACGATCTGCACGTCGTGCTCAGCCGCGAGGATCCGGAGCTGGGCGGCCGCAAGTGGTACACGATCGATTACGACCAGCTCGAGCGCCTGGACGTGCTCCCGCTGGTGATGGAACGTGAGCCGGCGGAGATCGAGCCGGAGCCGGTCCAGCTCCGGGATCCGGCCAAGGGAACATCGTCGATACCGAAGGCTTGCAGCCCCCGTTTTCACGGACACGAGAGGGGCAAAGGATACCGAATCCCTCGTCAAGTTGGCAGGGGTACCCCTCGTCAAGTTGACGAGACCCCCCTCGTCAAGTTGACGAGACCCCCCTCGTCAAGTTGTCAGGGGGCCCCTCGTCAAGTTGACGAGGGCTCCACTCGGCGCTTAAAAGGAACTTTAACAGAAACTACTACAGAAACTTCTACAGAGACAGGCGGGCGCGCGCCTGAAGGCGCGCCCGCCATCTCCCCCCTTAAGATCTTAACCCCCCCCTTACGCCGGACCGGGCTGACAGCTCTGACTTTGCCGGCGCAGGAAAATCCAATGACAAATTTTTTCGCCGCTGACCAGGAGCTCTGGGACCAACGGATCCAGGCCTGGCGGAGCGGCAGAAAACAGGAGGCAACGTGAAAAGCATTTTTCTTTGGGAAGCAAGGAACGTATGCAAAGGGGATCCGGTTGCTATAGCAGAACTTATAGCGGCCGCCGGATTCGAGCGCGTCGACGTGAAGGCTGCAGACGGAACCCATCACTTCAAGGATTGGCTGGGGAATGAGATCTGCACGCCGGCCCTGGTCTCCGCCCTGCACGCGCACGGTCTGCGGGTGTTCGGCTGGGGATTTAACTACGGATGGGGCGATGGATCGAACCCGAAGGGCGAGGGTCTGGTCGCCGCGGAGCAGGTGCGTCTGCTCGGGCTGGACGGCTGGATCTTCGACGTCGAAGGCGAGATCACCGTCAAGGATCCGGTGGGCGCGGCCCAGCAGATCATCGGCAACTTCCGCGACAAGCAACCCGACGTTCCGGCGGGCTTTTGCTATTTCTCCATCCTGCACAATCCACAGGCCCCGCACTTCTGGGAGTGGCATAACCAGGCGATCATTCCGATTTTCATGGCCGGCTGCAACTTCGCCGCCCCGATGGTTTACTGGGATCTGCTGCTCTCCGGCATTCCGACCAACCCGGTCGTGACGTATGCCAACCAGGTGCTGGCGGCGGAAGGCTGGCTGACGGAATCCGTGAAGCAGTGGCGAGCGGCGACGGATAAGCCGCTCCAGCCGGTCGGCCGGGCCTACGATCATCAGGCCACTCCATCGGCCGTCCTGGCATTCGAGCAAACCAACCGCGCCCTGGGATGCCAGGGCATCAACTGGTGGGATCTCGATCTGGCATGGAATAACGCGGCCCTGTGGCCGGCGCTGACGTCCATCCCCAAATACGGCGCTCCACCTCGAAAGTTTGACGATCTGGATCCGGCCGGTAAGTTTGCCGTGCTCAAACGCACCGCGCAGAAGTCCGGCGAGATCGACGCCGCCGGCAACGTGATCGGAGGATGAACCATGACACGAGGAAGACCGCGTGGAAGTAAAACTCGATTATCCGTTTTTAACCAAAGCGATCATGGTCGAGGTCAAAATATCGTCGTTCCAGATTCTTTCGATGCCGTGGCCTACCTGACGGAGCTCATGCAGCAAATGCCTGGCACCGATGGAAGGATCGAGATCTCGCGCCAGCTGAGCGCCATGCTTGAGCGCAAAAATCCGTTTTCGATCGGCTATCTGTACAACGTTCGCGCTGGCCGGCAGCCGATCACGGATCAGCTTAAGCGTGCCCTCTGGGTTCACTCCCAGAAAGAATATTTTGATCCGGATCCCGAAAAAAATAGCATTGAGGACATTTTCAAGAAACCAATATCTTCAAAAACCGGCTATTTTGCAGCAAACGCAAAATGAAAGGCTTGGATAAGCGAATAAACCATATCCCTTGGGTTTAATATCTGAACACAGAACAAAAATTCGATACTTAATGCGAAAGGGCGATGCGATGGCGGATGAAAGCAAGACTGTGGACACAAAAATCAACGAGCCGACCATAGAGTCGGCGGCGCCCACGCCCACCACAGATCCATCCGTCACGGCAAATCCGCCGTCGCCGGCGCCGCTCAATCCACCTACCGAGGAATCATGCTCCCAACCGAACCTATTCCCAGCACCGCAGCCGAACCCCAGCCCGTCGACTCCCCCGCCCTTTCCGGAACCGGTCCCGCCGTCACCTACGACAGACTCGGCCGGGCCCACGGAGAAGGCGGAAAGCTCCTCCCCGCATCGATCTACCCGAAAAAAGACGTCGGAACCGAAGCGGGAGGGCCAACCCTTCTTTCGCCGGCGCCAAGGCCGTCGAACAAGAAATCTATTCGGGTAAAGCAGGGCAAGCACGCGGTCGCACCGGAAAAAGTTGCACAGGCCCGCGCGCGGAAGGAAGTCCAGAGCCAGGCGAAGGAAACCTGCCGGGCGATCACGCAGATGATGATCACGGCGGTCAAGGTTTCCCTGGGCGAGGAATGCGAGCCCACGCCGGCGCTGCGCCAGCGGATTGAGGAGCCCGGCGCCCGGATCCTGGAACGCATGGATCCCGGCAAGTCGGAGCTGATCGCCAAGTACGCCGATCCGATGCAGCTGACAATGGCCCTGGCCGAGTGGGGCGCGCAGATCATGCGGGTCGTGCAGGCCCGCCAGAAGCAAAAGGCGATGCAGGAACCGACGACCGAAGAGGAACCAACGCACGAAAAGCTCCTCAAGAATGACGAGCCGGCCTTGAAGAGCTCTCCCGATGGCAACAACGGCCATCACGAAGCGGAGCCCGTGGCCGTGGACTCCGAACCCTATCATGTGATCGAGCGGGCGGTCTCGCCCGACGAGCTCGACGCGCAGATGGGAATGTCCTGATGAGCGCCGCGCCGGCCGCCGGCCTGACCCGCGATCAGCTGGGCGAACAGCTCGCCCAGATTATGCAGCTGGGGCTGCTCGAGACGGCCGCCGTGCGGATCATGGCCCAGGGGCTGCCCGAAGGGATGTTCGAGCAATTCCGGGAAGTGCTCGAGGACCTGGCCGGCGCAGCCCAGCCCGGCGACGATGAATGTCTGAAAAACATTTTCAAGGATCGCGAGTCCCGCCGGGAAGCGATCCGGGTGCTGATGAATTATGCCAGAGCCTGCAGCGGACATTGAGATCGAAACGGACGAACGGGTCTTCCTGGCCGGCAAAACCGACTCGGGCAAGACCTACATCGCCCAGCGTCTCCTGCGCGGGATCGAGCGCCTGGTGGTGCTGGATCCCAAGGGCACGCTGCAGTCCTGGCGCCTGGCGCCCTGGGACCGGGAGAGCCAGCGCCTGCTGCGCAACGGGGATCCGGTCCGGACGCGGGTCAAGCTGCCGGCCGCCGACACGCTCGAGAGCTTTTGGGACGACATCCTGTTCGACTGCTGGAACGCCGGCAACGTGCTGGTCTACGTCGACGAGGTCTACCTGCTCAAGCCGGAAGGCGGCGCGTATCCGCGCTACCTCTCCCGGCTGTACACGACGGGGCGCGAGCGCGGGATCGGCGCCTGGGCTTCGGCCCAGCGGCCGGCCTGGGTGCCCCTGGTCCTGATGAGCGAGTCGGAACACGTTTTCGCCTTCCGGATGAACCTCGAGGACGACCGGATCACGCTGGCCAAGAACACCCATCCGGATCTGGAGCAGGAAATTCCGCGCACCGATCCGCACGGGTTCCGGTACTACAACATTCACGCGGACGCCCCGGAATACTTTCCGCAGTACAGCGAGGGCGGGCCCGGCAAAGGGCTGGGCGACCTGGGCGATCTGGTCGGCGAAGAAAGCGAACTGGAGGAAATCGATGAGCGATAAAAGCGTTTTGCAAGATTGGAACGCCCGCTGCCATTCCTGCGGGCGCGATTCGATCGTGGCCTTGGACGTCGGCACCGGCCGGTTCGCGGAAATCGCATGTCCGCACTGCGGCCAGGCCACCGGGTTTGACGGCCTGGGGCCGAAGGGCGGAAGTATGTCCACAGACATACTTGGGGGCAAAAAGGCTGGAAAACAGCCAGAACCGGATCCCGCCGACCCGGAACAGGGGCTGGAAGATAACAAACCGTCACCGATCGCGCGGCTGATCGGCGGAAAAAAGAAATAACGCGCGATCCATTTGCAGCCTTGGGGCCAAGGAGAGAGCAGCATGGAATTGGATATGGCCGACACGAAGGCTTCCGTACTTTCGTGGGTTCTTGTCGGCGTCATGGCGATCACGTTCATCATCGCCGCCAAGTGGGCGGCCAACGTGGCCGCCAAACGTTGGCCGATCTTCCAGGGACTTGCCGTCCTGACCAACGCCGTCTAACCGTTTCCTTGGGGCCAAGGAGAGATTGCAATGCCGTTCGCAGGTAACACCCGCCACAAGTATTTTCCGCTCGACGCAAAAATCCCCGGCTTCGGCGGCATCGGCCGCTGGACGATCGACAAGGCCGGGATCCTGGCCGGGATCTGGCTCGAGATCCGCGGCACCGCCGCCGGCACGCTCTCGGGCCTCAACGCCCTGGGCTTCTCGAGCATCATCCGCCAGGTCCGGCTGTACCTCTCGACCGGAGTCGACATCTGCATGTTCTCCGGACCGGGATACTTCTACCTGATGAAGGATTACATCGAGGATTACAAGGACCCGTGCCCGTCCACCTCGGGGAAGACCGCCATCTCGGCGATCGCGTACAACCTCGACATGTACATCCCGATCTCGATCAACACCCGCGACGCGCCCGGCCTGATCCTGCTCCAGCAGGAACGCGTGACCTGCATGCTCAGCGTCGAAGTCGAAGCGCTGGCCACCATCGCCACCGGCTTGACCGACGGCGGCCCGACGATCACCCCGCACCTCGAGGTCTTCACGGTTCCGCCGGCGCCCGCCGACCGGCCGCCCCTCAACCTGGTGCACAGCTGGATGGAAGAGACCCAGGTCAACGCCGCTTCCTCGGGCGACCTGCCCTACATCTGGCCGCGCGGCAACACCATCCTGCGCATGCTGCACGGGTACGGGTTCGCCGCCTCGGGCGCGGACAACTGGACCAAAGGGATTGTCCGGGTGCAGCAGAACGACCGGATCTACGAGTGCACGCCGAACCAGCAGGACATGACCTTCGCCCGCGCGCACGGACGGGCCCGCCCGCTCGGCACGATCGCGTTCGACATGTTCGGCAGCTCCGGCCTGGGCTCGTTCGGGTCGGCTCGCGACGCGCTCGTCACCCAGGACGTGACCAACGTCAAGTCCATCATCACGGTGAGCGCCGCCAAGACGCTGTACTCGCTCCGCAACGAGATCGTCGCCGTGAAAGAGCCCGAAGCGGCCGCGCAGTAGAGGAGGCCACATGGCACAGAAAGAACGAATCGGAACCATCGATGAATCTTCGATGTTCGGCTACGACAAAAAAGGCAACACGCCGAACCCTCCCGCCTCCGCCGCCGCCTCCGGACTCAAGGAAGTCGACAGCTCGCCGGCCTACTGGTTCGTCGGGCTGATTGGCGTGCTGCTCTTCTCGCGCGTGATCTGGGAATACGCGGGGAAATCGTAAAGGAGAACCCATGATTCAAAAAGCGATCAACTTTCTCAAGAGTCAGGTCTGGCAGGTCGACGGCGTCACGCTGACCGTGGGGGGCGTGATCCTGATCGTAATCCTGGCCTACCTGCTCTTCTTCCGCAAGTGAGGCCGGCTATGTATAAAGCCATCCTCACCGGTTACCTGGCGATCATGGCCGTTCTCTTCGGCCTGATCCTCCTCCTGAGCAACGCGCAGCCAGCGCAGGCCTCGGCCTCGCTGGCTCGCGCGGAGCAGGTGGTGGAGACGCCCACGCCGGCCCCGCCGGCGGATCTTCCACCGCAGGATACATCCTGGCTCGCGAATTACTCTGAGCAGGCGCAGGAGTTACTCGCGCCGGCCGTGGCCGGGATCCCGATCGCGTTTCTCGTCCTGGTCTGGACCTCCGGCGCGGCGTTCGTCGGTCTGGCCAACACGGCCAAGGCCAAGCGCTGGTGGGCGATCGTGACGGGTCTGGCCTTCGGGCTGCTCGCCAGTCTGCAAGCGATTCCAGCAACTACCGATCTCACGACAATGGCCATGATCCTGCTACTTGCGGGAGCCGTCGTGCGCGGTCTGACAGCCGGGATCCTCGCCGCGCTGCTCTACGAATCCGGCGGCGCGCTGATCGGCCTGATCCGAAAGGATCCGGTGACACCATGAATCCCGTCGTGGTGCTCGTGCTCGGGGCGCTGCTGATCTACCTGGGCGCGTCGGGCAAGGCCGAAACGATCGTCAAGTCGATCAAAGGCAAATAGTGGCCTATCAGCAGATCTCCTTCTGGAATTATGCGCTGGCGCTGGCCATCGTGTCGGTGCCGGCGCTGTTCCTGGATCAGGAGAACGAACGCTGGGCCTGGTCCTACGTGTTCCTGATCCTGCTGATGCTGCTCCTGGTCCACTGGTCCGGCGTGTCGCAGATGAGCGCCTATCTGCAGAGCACGCTGAAAGGATAACGCAATGAATCTCGTCAAGCAGTGGTTCGAAATCACGTTCATCCTTGTCCTGGTGTATCTGNNTACACCGGATCGGTGAAATCGCTGCAGGGTCGATAGGAGGATCCCATGGGAATCTATTATCCCGGCGGAGAAGCCTATCTGATCATCCCCTGCGACAACGCAATCCACTTCGGGATCATGCGCGAGACCGCCGTCTCCCTGACGCCGGTCTTGCGCAACTTCCCGACCGACTACGGGGTCGGAGACGTGGATGCGCCGCAATACCGGATCCGCAAGAATGCGCCGCGCACCGCGGCCGTCTCCAACGAGCTGCAGACCCAGGACTATCGCGGCCTCCTGCAGAAAGGGGGGCTGAACCTTGGATCTTAAACAGTCCGTTGCCATTCCCGGCACGAAGATCAAACTGCCGATCATCGAAGTCGTCGCCGCCGGGGCGGCGGTGATCGGCGCCTACGTCCTGATCAAAGGCCAGAGCTCCCAGAGCGCCGACGTTTCCACCCTGCCGGCGGACACGACGGATCCCAATGCCGTGCCGGCGACCGACGCGACATCGATTCTCACCGGCCAGCTCGAGACGATGGGCCAGGACCTGGCCGCGCTCCAAGCGGCCCTGGCGGCCGGCGCCGGCCAACAGAATCCCGGCGGGGGAGCGGCAAGCGTGGGCGGATCCGGAACAGCGGCCATTCCGCCAGAGTCGATCCCGTTCTCCGATCCAACGGCTCAGGGAGCCGCGGCGGTCGAAGTGATCACCGACACGATCAATCCGAAGGCGATCATCACGCCGAACGGTCCGAACGCCTTTACAATCGCCATGCCGGCGGCGAAGCCGGTTTCAGCTCCAGCTGCTCCGCAGCCAGTGGCGCCAAAGACCAACACGACCGCGCCCGCAACCGCCTCCAACAATCCGAGCACGGCCAACCTGGCGTCGAAGGTCGCACCGAATCCGGTTCCTACTCCAAAGAGCGCGAACGCCGGGACTTCGACGACAACGATCAATCCCAATAGCGCGGGAAAGGTGACGGTGAGGACCTTCACGCCCCCGACGCCCGCCGCAGCCGCGCACATCACCGGGAGATAGTGATGGCCGTCAATACGCAGACGAACGTGTCGATCAATCCCAAAGGACTGCAGGGCGTTACCGCTCATCCTGCGCCCTCCCAACCTGCGCAGAACGTGACGACGACCTTCCGGCCGACGAAGGGCATCTCGGCCAAACAGATCATCAAATGGCCGACAGCCTACAAGAGGATCAACCAGGGCGCCCATCCCGGCCATGAGGCCTGGGACATCCAGGCGCCCCAGGGATCCCCGATCTACTCGCCGATTTCCGGAACAGTCGTCAAAGTGGTTCCGATGGATCCCTATGGTTGGGGAAACGCGATCCAGATCGTCTCTTCGGATGGAAAGTTTCACATGTTTTTCGGACATCTCCAGTCCTTCCTGGTCGGAGAAGGCCAGCAGGTCGTCGCCGGCCAGGAGATCGGCCTGGCCGACAGCACCTACACGCCGCCCGGCTTCTCTTCCGGCTCCCATCTGCACTTCGAGGTCCGGGACGCGGCCGGAAAGCCGATCGATCCGCAGATCTTTTTCAACGACGAATCGCTTACCGTGCCGGTCGATCCGAACGGGCCGACGATCACGCTGGGAAAAGTACAGCAGTCGATGGGCGCGAATGCGGAACAGGCTCAGAACGCCGGAGCGGCCGCTACCGCGCCGGCGACCATTCCCACCGCCTCTCCGAGTAAATCTTCGCTCGGAAGCTTTGTAGCCGGCGCGCTGAGCGTCGCTGGCGGTACCGTGGCCACACCGCAGGCGCAGCAATCTTCTTCGAGCTCAGATGCCGGCGGGACTGTTCTGGCGCACTTTGATCTGCTCAGCACTCCGGCCGGAAAAATCGGAATTAACATCACGGCCGGAAGCCTGGCCATGCTGATCGGTGCGATCATGCTCATCATTGGCATGATCCAAATCGGCTGGAAACCGGCTGTAAAAATCGCAGGAGTAGCCGCGAAGGCGGCTGTAGCATGATGAGGAAAACATGGGCCAATTTAACTACGTCAAATCCGTAACCGCCACCACGCCGACCACGGCGCCGCTGACCGATACCTTCGAGCCAAACCAAAAGCATATTACGGCGATCGACGTGCTGTTCGAATTCACCGACGGCTGGCTCGTCGGAGTCCGCCTGAAGGATCACGGCCAGCAGTTTTTCCCACACCAGGCCTCGCCTTCGCAATGGCTCACCGGCATCGGCGGAGTGAATCTGCATTATGATTGTGATTATGATCTGGAGGGCGACGAGGGCGGGCTGGCGCTCACGATCGAAACCTACAACACCGATGCCTCCGCGCGCCTGGTCCAGGTGAGGATCACCACCCAGGATCATCCGATCCAGTTGATCCTGCGCCAGCTGCTGGCGGTGGTAGGAAAATGGCAGAAGATCTGGAGCGAACAGAATGCGCCGGAAGGCGGGG
>PLND01000085.1 GCA_003141675.1 Anaerolineae bacterium | reverse complement strand
GGCCCATGAACCGCTTGATGGAAAAGATCGTATTCTCCGAATTCACAACCGCCTGGCGCCGGGCCAGCTGGCCCACCAAACGCTCGCCGGTTTTCGGATTGACCGCCACCACCGAAGGCACGAGCGGTGATCCCTCCGCGGAGGGGATGACCTTCGGGTCGCCGCCTTCCATCACGGCGACGACTGAATTGGTGGTGCCCAGATCGATGCCAATAATTTTGCCCATCGTATTCTCTCCTTCTAAAATTTCATCCGTTTTCCTGGTGCGGGTTGTTTTCGGCCCGGCAGGCCACCCGCACCTGAGCCGGACGGAGCACCCGATCGCCTAATCGGTATCCGCACCGGATGGTTCCCAGAATCTCCCCGTCCTTTTTATCCGGACAAGGCTCCATCGTGACGGCCTCGTGCAAGCCCGGGTCGAATTCTGAACCCGTTTCCGCCTCGAAGGACACAACGCCTTCCGCTTCCAGCGCCGCAACCCCCTTGCGATAGATCAATTCCACCCCCGCAGCCCATTGCTCCAAATTTTCCGTGGCGGTCTTTTCTTTCAAAGCCCGCTCGAAATCATCCAAGATAGGGAACCAGCGGGAGGCAGCCCGTCCGACGGCCTGGATTCGCGCTTCGGCCTCGTCGCGCTCGATCCGCTTGCGATAATTCGAAAAATCGGCCTGCGTGCGTTTCCAGCCGTCCAGATACTCTTCGGCCTGCGCCCGGATCTTTTCCAACTCGGCCTGTCCAGAATCCTGCGCCTGCACGGTTTCGTCCGTCTCTTCCTGCACAGGCTTCGCGTGGGACGGTTCTGTTTCCGCCGAATGTTTTTCGTGTGACAACTTCTTTTTATCCGTCATAGTCAACCGCGAAAGTTTATCCTTGTTCCGGACGATGGATCGCCTGAGAAAGTTTTCAATCGCTCAGCGTTTCCGATACCAGATCGCTCATCACCGAGGATACATACCGGACTGCGGAAATCGTTTTGCCGTAGGCCATCCGCATCGGACCGATAACGCCGAGCGTTCCGGTGGCAAGCCCCGGCGCCCCATAGCGGGCGATCACGATTGAGCATTCGCGCAAATCCTCCCAATCGCCCTCNNCCGATGACCACCTGCACGCCCCCGATCTCTGAACCGAGCGCCCGCGAGAAGAATTCCCCCAGCAGATTCTGTTCCTCGAGCATGTGCAGAGTCCGGCTGGCCAGATCCGGGTCGGAAAATTCCGGCGCCTTGATCACATTGGTCAGCCCGTCGTGGACAATGACGGCCGTGGCAACAAAATCGGCCCGGTGCATCAGATCCGCCACCGTGGAGGTGACCGCCCGCATCAGTGGCGACATCGCGTCCATCAACCCTTCCGCCGTCGCAGTGTCTTTTCCATCCAATTGCTGGTTGACCTGGTTCGCGATTTGCGACAACTCCTCCTGATCCAGCGGCTCGCCCAGTGAGATGAATTGCTGTTGCACCTTGCCGTCTTGCAATACCAGCACCATCAGCGCCTGGCGTCCCTTAATGGAGATCAGCTGCAACTGCCGGAAAACCGCCTTTTCTGCCATGGGAGCCGTCACGAGCGAGGCCGCGCTGGAATGATGCGCGAGAATCGCCGCCGCCAAGCGCATCCATTGATCCATATCTCCGTGCGCCTGAAAGAATTGGTGGCTGATGGTGCGCTTTTCGGCCGCGGGAAGTTCGGTCTCTCCGAGCAGCCTCTGCACAAAATACCTATATCCATCCTCAGTAGGCACTCTTCCGGCGGATGTATGCGGCTGACGCAGATAGCCCGCCTCGGTGAGGGTCAGCATATCGTTGCGGGTCGTCGCCGAACTGAAATCCAGCCGGAATTTGTCCACCAGGTTTTTCGAGGCGACTGGCTGGGCCGACTCCACATATTCCCGGACAATTAAACTAAGTAGAAACTCCTGTCTTTCAGTGAGTTTCTGCACTTTGTTGCTCCTTTAGCACTCTCGGGCAGAGAGTGCTAATTGATTGAAAAAGATAATACCATGGGTTCGAGAGAGAGTCAAGAAAATCGGAATTTAAGGTTTCTCTAATAAATTGAGATCGGGAACATCGGTGAATGCGAACATCCGGCGGAGGGTTTCGTTCCGGTCCCTATTTTTTCCTAGGAGGGTTGTGCCGGCCGTTCTTCCAAGTTCAGCGTATAGCCTTTGCCCCGAACGGTCCGGATCAGTCCGGGGTGCTTCGAATCTTTTTCGATTTTCCGCCGCAGCCGCACGATATGCGGGTGCACGATGCTCTTGGCTTCGCTTTCGTTCAGTTCGTAACTCAACGCATCGCGGGCGATGCGGCGTGAGGAGTAGACGTCACCCGGGTTGGACATGAGCAGGGCCAGGATATTCTCCTCGCTGGCCGTAAGGACCGCCGTGTGCGTTTTACCTTCCCATTGGAGCGTGGCCTGGCGGTTGTCGCGATCCAGCGATACGGGTCCGGCGTGCAGGAAGCGCTCGAGCGGGAGCGAGACTCTTCCGCCGGAAGGAATGGGGGCTTCAGTTTTCAATTGTTCCAGCGCCGCGATGGCCGTCTCCAGCGAGTGCTGTTGTTGCAGTTCGGTCATGCGCCGGCGCAGGGCTTTGCGGATGGCCGCTTCCACCTGGTCGAGCGACGCGGGTTTCATCAGGTAGTCCACAACCATTCCGGATTTAAGCGATGCCAAGGCGCTTTCCATGGCCGCGTGTCCAGTCAGGATGATCACATGTAGGCTCGGCCGGATCTGCTGCACCTTTTGCAGCACCTCCATGCCATCCATCTCCGGCATGCGGATGTCCAGCATCATCAGGTCGTAGGGCAGGCGCGTGATTTTTTCCACCGCCTCTGCGCCGCTGTGAGCCTCGTCCACGTAAGTGTAGCCCCGGAGTTTGAGCGAGCGGCTCAAGGCAAGCAGCACGTTGGCATCGTCATCGACGATCAAAATTCTGGCTTCCGGAAGAAGAGGCGAAGTTTCGGATGGATCCATGGCAATCTCCGGTCTAGGCGCTAGGCGCCGCCGCAAAAGGAAGATCTATGGTGAACATCACGCCTTTGCGATGCGGCAAATTTGCCACCTGGATGGCGCCGTGATGTCTTTGAAGAATTGCGTGGGAAATACTCAGCCCCAGCCCGGTTCCCTCCGCGCGCGTGGTGAAGAACGGATCGAAGATGCGCGGCAGGGTCTCCGACGGGATCGGCGGGCCGTCGTTGGTAAACGAAATTTCCGCCCGGTCCCCGCGGGAACGGATGCGGATCTCCAGGCGTCCCTTTCCCTGCATGGCATGGACGCCATTGAGGATGATGTTCAAAAAAACCTGGATCAACTGCCCGGCCGCCGCCCGAACCGGCGGCAGATCCTGCGCAAAGTCGGTGACGATTTCCACCCGCTGGTTACGGAGATAATTCTGGCTCAAGGCCAACGTCTGTTCCAGGATTCCTATAAGGGATACGGGTTGCAGGATATCCGGCGTCGGGCGGGCAAACCCCAGGACCCGGCGTGTGGTTTCATCCAGCCGGTCCACCTCGCGTTCCAGGATGCCAAAAGACTGCTCGCGCTCCTCGTCGCTGAGCGGGTAGGAGCGGATGAGTTCCAGATGCGAGCGCAGCGCCTGCAACGGGTTGTTGATCTCGTGGGCCAGGGACGCAGCCACCCTTCCGATCGCCGCCAGGCGCTCCGTCCGCTCGGCTTCGTCCATGACCTGCTGGTAGTGGGTGATCATTTCCCCGATAACCAGCAGCTCCGGCGCGGAGTCGGACCGTCCCCGCAGCGGGAAGGCGTGCACGCGGAATACTTCCGTTCCGCGCGGCAGGGAGAGGCTGATCTTTTCGTGGCTGACCGCTTCCGT
>PLND01000013.1 GCA_003141675.1 Anaerolineae bacterium | reverse complement strand
CTTCCGGGTTTGTATTTTGCCGGCATGAGCCAGGTCTATCCGTGGGATCGCGGAACGAATTACGCCGTGCGCCTCGGTCGCGAGGCGGCAAAAATGATCCTAGAAGATTGGAAATAACCCATTTTGGAGTTGTTACTTCATTGTCTGCGGATACCAATTATTAAATTCTTAACGCTAAGCCCGCCCCCGGGGGTCGGGCCGGGGGGGCGCAAAGACGCAGAGCCCGCCCCCGGGGGTCGGGCCGGGGGACGCAAAGAAAAAATATATTAGGAATTTCTTAGCGCCTTTGCGCCTTGGCGTCTTTGCGTTAATGGTTTTTGATGAATTTACTTTAAGAATAGAAAATCGAATCTATAGATCAAACCTACGCATAAAGTAATTCCCGTCGGATAATCTTTTCAACGGCGTCAGGCATCATCCCTGCGACGGCCTTCCCCTGCCGGATCCGTTCCCGAATTTCGGTGGAGGAAATATCCACCGGCGCCGCGTCCAGAAAAGTGGTTCGCGCCCCGATGCCCGGCAGATCGGTTTCCAGTGCAACCATGTCCGCTTTCCGATCAGACCGGCGCAGGACGGCAAGCTCGCACCGGACGAGTATCTCCCCTGGACGGTGCCAGGTGGGTAGATCGCGTAAGGAATCCTCGCCCAGAAGCAAAGTAAGCTCTGCCTTCGGGTTTCGCTCCTGAAGAATCGAAATCGTGTCGACCATAAAATGCGGGCCGGCTCTCTCGGATTCGACCTCGCTTAATCGATACGCCGGAATTCCGGCGATGGCGGTTTCCAGCATCTCGCGCCGCACGATGTATGCCGTAATATCCGGAAGATCCTTGTGCGGCGGATCCGGTGTGAGCACCCATACAACGCTGGTTAGGTGAAGCTGGCGCAGCGATTCTCCGGCTAATGCCAGATGGCCGTTGTGTGGAGGATCGAACGTTCCGCCCAGAATCCCTAATCGTTCCATTCCAGCTCGTGATTCCCGATGCGGACGAGATCGCCTTGTTGCACGCCAGCCTCTTTCAATGCCTGATAGATTCCGAGCGCCTCCAGGATGCGTTGGAAACGGGCCACCGCCTCTTCCAATTCCCAATAGGTCATTTCCGCCGCGCGTTCGATCCGTTTCCCTTTCACCCGCCATCCGCCGTCGCTCTCATGCACGATCGAAAATGCCGTCGGATCATCCTGCGCTTGATAAAGGGGAACTTCCAATTCAACCAGCGGCGGGGGAGGAACCTCCGCGAGGAGTTGTGCGGCCCGTTGGACGATCTCGCGCGTGCCCTGCCGGGTGAGCGCCGAAACCGCGTAGGCTTCAAATCCCCTTCGCATTAATTCCTCTTTCAGCGAAGGCCAACGCGCTTTGGCTTCCGGAAGGTCGGTCTTGTTCACCGCGACAATCTGCGGCTTGCGGCCCAGGTCCGGGTCGAACAGCGCCAGTTCGGTGTTGATTTGCGAGAAGTCCGAAAGCGGGTCGGCGCCCGCGCCGTCCAGCAGATGAACTAGGACGCGCGTGCGCTGGATGTGCCGAAGGAAGGTAAACCCCAGGCCGATGCCGGCATGCGCCCCTTCGATCAGGCCGGGGATGTCGGCCAGCACGATGGTCTGGAATCCGTCCAGGACGGCCACCCCGAGGTTGGGTTCGGTGGTTGTGAAGGGGTAGGGGGCGATCTTCGGTTGGGCGGCGGTGACCGCGGCCAGGAATGTGGATTTACCCGCATTGGGCGAGCCCACCAGGCCGACGTCCGCGATCAGCTTCAGTTCAAGCCGCAACCGGCGCTCCACGCCCGGCTCGCCCTTCTCGGCGACGTGCGGCGCCTGGTTGTGCGCCGATGCGAAGTGCGGATTTCCGCGTCCGCCGCGTCCGCCGCGGGCAATGGCCAACTGCTGGTCTTCTTCCACCAAATCCCCCAGTAGCCTGTCCGGGGAAAGTTCGCGCACAACCGTTCCGGGCGGGACCGGGATGATCAGGTCGGCTCCGGATTTTCCGGTCCTGTCGTTGATGCTACCGTTCGCGCCGTCTTCGGCCTGGAATAAACGGGTATGCCGGAAGCGGTACAGGGTATTGAGATTCCGATCCACCCGAAGAAAAACGCTTCCGCCATGGCCGCCGTCCCCACCGTCGGGTCCGCCCCGGGTGACGAATTTCTCCCGGTGAAAATGCATCATGCCGTTGCCGCCCCGGCCGGCGCGTATCGTGATATCCGCTTCATCTAGAAACATTGTTTGCCCAAACCCTTCAATTGTGATACATTTCTCAATTGGTGAAACGCGTTTATCCCTTACATCATAAAGGATATTTGCTCCTGTAGACGGAGAAATCCATGCCGCACAAACAACCTCCCGGCAGGCCTATTCCGGATATTGTCGTCGGACGATTGCCTTTCTATCTGCGTACGCTCCGTTCCCTGGCCGCCGAGGGGCTGGAGATAACCTCGTCGTCCGAACTCGGCGATCGTCTGGGTTTAACCTCGGCCCAAATCCGAAAGGACCTTTCCTATTTCGGGGAATTCGGAAAACAAGGTTTGGGTTACAACATTTCCTTTTTGATCGTCCAACTGCGCCGAATTCTCAAAGTGGACCGGATTTGGGAAGTGGTGCTGGTCGGAGCCGGCGACTTGGGGCGGGCGATTGCGAACTACCACGGTTTTCACGACCGCGGGTTCGAAATCCGGTTTGTGTTCGACAGCGATCCGGCCAAGGTCCGCCAGTCCCTCTCTCAATATACGATTCAGGACATAGCCAGCCTGGTGGAAAAAGTACGCGCGGCAAAAATCCGCGTGGCGATGCTTGCTGTTCCGGCCGCCGCCGCGCAGAACGTCTCCGATTTATTGGTGGAAGCTGGAGTGCAGGCAATCCTGAATTACGCTCCGACGTCTCTGGTTGTGCCCAAAGGGGTCTACGTGCAGAATATCGATCCGGGCGCCCACATGCAGAGGATGACGTTTTACCTCGAAGCGTAGGCTTCTTTGATTTCCGTGATCGTTTTTCCCTTTATCAAGACCCGCGATCGCTACGATCACCCGGATAAAAAAGGACCGGCCGCAACGCTCTCCCAGTTGCGCAGGTGCCGCATTTAATAATTCGATCTCATGCAAGCGAAAATTCGTTGCGCTGCCGAGCGGCGCAGGGAAGCCCGCGGATCAAACCGCTTGTGGAAATGGAAAGAAGAACCCGGAATTTTAGGCTGCCGGGCCTTTCTTTAATATCTCCGCAATCCGTTTGTTAAGCTGATCCGGAGAAAAGGGCTTAAGAATATATTCCGCGGCGCCGGCTTCCAAACCGGTTTGAACTTCGGTTTCCTGTCCCTTGGCGGAGAGAAACACCACCGGGATATGCCGCAGGGTGGGGTCGGCTTTTAGGCGGCGGCAGGCTTCATACCCCGTCATGCGGGGCATGCGCACGTCGAGAAGGATAAGATCCGGTTGTTCGCGGCGCACGTTTTCCAACACCTCTTCGCCGTTGGCCACTGCAATCACTTCGTGTTTGGCGTAGGTGAGGGTGAAAATTATCAGGTCGCGAATATCCCGTTCATCTTCGGCAATCAAGATCTTGGCCATGAGTACCGTCCTTGTCAGGATTGTACCGCGTCCCTCGGAAGAATGACATGGAAGGTGCTTCCTTTTCCGGGCACGCCCTCGCTTTCCACGTTGATCGATCCTCCGTGCATTTCCACCAGTCTCTTGGTTATCGGCAGCCCCAATCCGGTTCCGGGAGTGGCCATCACCAGCGGATTTTCGCCGCGGTAGAACCGCTCAAACACTCGATCGCGTTCGGTCGGACCGATGCCGATGCCGGTGTCGCTTATGTCGATTTGCACACCGTCGGCGCGCGCGCGCGCTTGCAGGGTCACCTTCCCGCCATCGGGTGTGTACAGGAAAGCATTCTCCGCGAGGTTCCCCAGAATTTCACCGACGCGGGATGGATCGGCTTGGATCAAGGGCAAGTCCGGATCGGTTTGAACGATGATCTCAAGCGATTTTCCGCCGGAGCGGCATCGTTCGCGCAACTCGGCGGCGATCTCTTCCAGGAGCTTGGGGATTTCCACAACGTCGAGGTTCAGATGCGTTTGGCCGGATTCGATCCGCGAAATATCGAGTAGGTCGTTGACGAGTAAACCCAGTCGGTCGGAATTGTCCTTGACGATTTTCAGGAATTGTCGCTGGGCGTCGTTGAGCGAGCCGGTGGCTCCCATCATCAGAATTTCCGTATACCCTTTGATGGCCGTCATCGGCGTGCGCAGTTCGTGGGATACGGTGGCGACGAATTCCGATTTCAGCCGGTCCACCTCCACGTCTTGGGTGATGTCGCGGAAGACCGCCACGGTTCCGATGAATTCCTCGCCGCTGGAGACCGGTGCCAGGTGAACCGATAAAACCTTGCCGCTGTCAAGGGTGATTCGTTCGGCGAGGTATTCGCCGCCGGTGATTTCCGCAGGGGAGGTTTGCCAGCGGCGCAATCTCTCCTGCCACGCGCGGCCGGCTTTTCCAAACAGACCGATGAACTCGCCCGCGGCGCGCCCGTCCACCTGGTCGCGCCGGAGCCCCAGCAGCCTTTCGGCGGCATTGTTGAAAAGCACGATCCGGTTTCCGTCGTCGGTCACCATCACCCCGTCGGCGATGGCTTCGAGCATGGCGCGCGATTTGCGCGATTCCACCTGCTGGCTGCGGACCAGCCCGCCGAGGCGCTCCGCTTGATCGCGGATCAACCGGTAGAGTTCGGCGTTGTTGATCGCGGCCGCCACCTGATTGGCCGCCGCCGAGGCCAGCCGCAACTGATCCGGATTAAACACCGAAGGATCCTGGCTGAGGAGAATCAGTGCTCCGAGCGCGTCCGCTCCCACCATCAGCGGCACCGCCAGCGCGCTGTGATAACGCATCGGCTCTTCCGGGTAGAGGTGGACCCAGCGCGGGTCGTTGGCCAGGTCCGGAAGAATGACCGACTGGCGTTGCTGGATCACCCAGCCGGCCAAACCCTCGCCGGCGCGGAAGGGCAGGGAGCGGCCGCCTCTCGGCAGAGGGGCGTCTTTTTCCAGCGAGGCGCGATACACCAGCTGCTGGGTTTCCGGATCGAGCAAGACGATTGCCGCCTGGTCGGCGCCGATCGCCTCGTTGACCAGTTGCAGCGCACGAGTGAGCACCTGGTCCAAGTCGAGGCTTGTCACGAGTTCGGTGCTGATCCGGAGCAGGGTTTCCGCGCGCTGGTGCTCGCGTTCGAGGGCCGTGGTGCCTTCCACCACACGATGCTCCAGGTCGGTGGTCAGGGTGCGCGCCGACTGGTGTAGATGGACGTTTTCCAGCGCCTGGCCGAGCTGAGCCGACACGGTCTGCGCCAGCGAGAGATCCGCAAACGAAAAGGAATGCTCTTCCGGACTTTCAATCAGGATCAGACCGGCCGTCTCGCCTCCCATCAGGAGCGGCATGATCAACACCGAGATCACCTGGCGTTGTTCGATCCAGAGGCGGAAAGTGCCCACCCGCTCGTCGGTTGGCGCATTTTCCACCTGTAGGGGGGAACGCGTCCGCAGGACCGTCTCGATGACGGAGGAACCGCTGAGCGGAACGCTCAGGCTCATCGCCGATGGACGTCCGGGGTAGATGTACTCGGCCACCACGGCGGCTTCGGTCCGCCCGTTTTCGATTAATGCGGCGGCCGATTGGGGAACGTCGAATGCCGCCGCCAGTTCCCGGCAGGCGATTTGCAGGAGGGTCCGCTCGTTGCTGGTGGTGATCGCGGCGTTGGTCAGCCGGTTGAGCAGCGCCAGGTGCGACGCGCGTTCGTCCAGTTCACGGGTGCGGTCGGTCATCTCCTGGAAGAGCCTGGCTTTTTCCAGCGCCAGCGCGGTCTGGTTGGCCAATGAGAGGGCCACTTCCTCGGTGTTTCGGGAAAACGCTTCCGCCGTGGTGAAGTTTTCCAAGAGCAGGATTCCCAGCATTCGATCCCCGGCTTGCAGCGGCACTCCCATCGCTGATGCCGGAATCAATCCCATCGTTCCGTTGCGGTAGGCTTCCAGGTTCGCCGCCGAGAGATTAAAGTCCGAGGCCATGTCGACGTGCGCCCAATGCACCGGCTTGGCCGCCAGGTAAGCCTGCCCGGGCAGCCCTTCGCCCGCCGCGCAGGCCATCCGATGGAGGAAGTGTGCGTTGGCGTATCCGGAGACGGCGCGGATCGTGACCGCGAACCGGTCGGCATCCCAGAGCGCAACCATCGCCCCCTCGGCCTCCGGAATGGCGTTGCGGGTTTCATCGACCACCGCCTGAAGGATCGACGGAATTTCGAGTCCGGAGACACGCCGGCTGAATTCCAAAAGGACGTTTCCTTCTCGGAGTCTGCGCCGGGTTTCCTCCAGCAGCCGGACGTTTTCCAGGTAGATCGCCACCTGTTCGCCCATCAACTGGAACAAATCCTCGTCTCCCGGCTGGAGGGGCGAGGTGGTTTCTTGAGAGACCAGTAGGGCAACGGCTTCGATTTTCTGCCGCGTGCGGATCGGGAAACACAGGAAGGAGCGGGTCTTGAGCGCCTGGAGCAACGGGGAATTCTGCCAGGTCGGCGCATCGTCGAGGGATAGCGCCAGGATCGGCTGGCCGCTTTGGAACATGCTCAGGATTGGATTGCGCTGGCCCAGCAGCATCTCCACCTGCGCATGGGCGGGCAGTTTTCCTTTGCCGAGGCGCAGTTTCGGTCCTCCCGGCCCTTCTTCCGCCACGAGCACGATATCGAAAGAAAAACTTTCAAGGATTTTTTGAGCGAATGTATCCAGCAGAGCCTGCGGCTCCTCCTGCGTGGAAAGAAACTCGGTCACCTGGATTAGCGCCATCAAGCGGTTGAGCCGCAATCGCAGGTTCTGCGTTTCGGCATCCGGCGGCAATTCTCCAGTCGGAAGCATCCGCTTGCCTTTTCCCGCGGCCGGCCGGAGCGCGCGTCCCCTCGCCAGCGCTTGTCGGAGCATATCGGTCTGGATGGCGACCGTGGCCTGTGAGGCGAAAATCTCAAAAAAGGAATATTCCGCGTCTGGGTGGGTTTTAGAAATGGCCGCGGCGGCCACCAACCCGATCAACTCGCCTTCGGACGTTCGCAGCGGGAGCAGGAGGATCTCCCGCGTTCCAAGTTCGTCCTTTAACTCAGCGGTAAATTTCCCCGTCTGCTCGTCGCCGGGGATTACCGGCAGGGGAATGATCCCTTCGGCGTCCGGCTGGGCGGAAATCCAGCGTACAACAACCTCCCGCGGAATGAGCTGGGCATGGACCGCCTGCCACGCCCGTTCCGACAACCCGGACCGGGCCTGCCACTGGAGCGCATCTCCCTGCAGCAACCCGATCAGGACCGGGGTCAACCCCAGTGTATCGTGGATGCTCTGCGTGATGGTTTCCAGCCGCTTGGGAAGGGGGGTATCCGAAAGGGAAGCTTTTCCGGTTTGATGGATGGCGGAGAGAACTAGTGCGCGGCGCCGGAGCACCTCGGTCGTCTGGCTTTGTTCCTCGAGGCGCTGGGCGTTCCCCACCGCGATCGCGATTTGTATTCCGTAGGCCTGGATGATCTCGAGCGACTCGCGGTCGAACCAGCCCGACCGGCGCGAATGCAGGTCGATCAAGCCGACCGAACGGTGTTGGTAAACGACGGGCACCAGGATCGCGGAGTTGACCCCGGAATGATCGGCCTCCATCTGCTCGGCGGTCATATCCCGGATCAGAAGGGACTTTCCGCTGTCGAGGACTTCCGACTCCAGCGCGGAAAGCGTTCCTCCGGAGAGTTCCTCTCCCAGGAGGAACAGCGGTCGCAGCGGATTGGCTTTTCGTTCCGGATCCAGCAGCGCGATCCGTCCGCAATCCGC
Organism: Anaerolineae bacterium; assembly: GCA_003141675.1. Lineage (GTDB taxonomy): Bacteria > Chloroflexota > Anaerolineae > Anaerolineales > RBG-16-64-43 > FEN-1073. The sequence continues at coordinate 8,826 of PLND01000013.1, read as the reverse complement.
CCCCGTCACCCGGATCGATTCATCGTAAACCAGACGCAGCATGTACCAAAGGTCGATGGTGGTATTCAATTCGCGGGCGACTCGGGTCAGGGAGGTGAGTTGGTCCACCCGCCGCCGAAGCGAGGCATCGGTCGCCGAGAAGAGCTGTTCGCGTTCAATGGTGCCTGCCAGCTGGCCGCCGACACCGGAGAGAAAATGCAGCTGGTCGGCGTTGAAGGCCGCCGTTTTCCGGCCGGCGACAAGTTCCCCGATCCCATGGCCGCGCACGAGAAGGGGCGTTACGACCATATGTTCGTCCAAAAAGTAATCCACCCAAGGCCGGTAATAGGGCGGCAGGTCGCGCGAATTGAGCGCGTCCCGGATCAAGAGCGGCTGCATCGTGAAGGTTGCCGCGTATCGGCTCAACGGATCGGCTGTGGAAAAAGTGGCGAACCGGTGTTTGTCCGCTTCGCTCATGCCGGAAGCCGAAGGGGCGTGAAGTTGAATTTCGTCGTGGGATTCGTCCAGGAGGAAAAGCGCCGCCTGGTCGCATCCAAGAATGCGCGCCAGTTCGGCCAGCGCTTGCTTGAGGAATTCATCCAGCGGCGAAGGCGAAGCGGCGAATGTTGACAGCCGGCGGACGAAATCGGCGCGGTCCGACTGGCGTCGGTATTCCTCCAGCATGATCATGTTTCGGATCAAGCGGCCCGACTGGGTCACAAGCGGAGTCCAGCGACGGACGTCCTCTTCCTCCATCGGACCGCCCAGTTTATTGGCGACCCACAGCCATCCGGTGGTATCTCCCGGCGGCCCAAGCGGAAAAATTCCCATGCTGCGGATATCGAGCGCCTTGTCCAGAGGTAGAAGGCCCAATTCGCGCAAAAACGCCTGGGCCTCCGAACCGTTGGCGATCGCACTCTCCATGCTTTGCCAGCGGGCCTTGGCCGGGCTGCCGGGGGCGAGCGAGATGCGGAATAGCGGCAGCATGTATTCGGGTGTTCCCAGGAACGGCTTGCGGGGTTCGAGCGTTTCGGTTGATTCGTCGTAGAGCAGGAAGCCGATGTATTGCGCATCCAAGATCGGCGCCAAGGCCCGCGCGAGTTGGTCGAAGAAGGTTTCCGGTTCCGATAATGCGGTTACCGTTCGCGAAATATCCGCCAAGGCTTGCGCCTCGGCTTCCCGCCGGACCTCGTTTTCATGGACCAGCGCATTTTGCAAGGAGAGGGTCGCGGTCTCCATCAGCCCGGCCAATTGGGAAAGAATTTCCTCGGAAAATTCAGACGGATTGACCGAATAAAATTCAAACGTTCCCAGCAGCTCCCCGGAAATTTCCAGGGGATAACCTAGAAAAGAACGGAAGCGTGCGGTGTCGGAAGGGAGACGGGTTGCCATTCCAGGATGCCGGTCCAGATCCGGTATCCGCAGCGGTGTGCGCTGGCGGGCGAGCCAGCCGGATGGGCCCTCTCCGAAACGGATGCCGCCGTGCGGAAGCGCGAGCGATGGATCGAGCGGGCCGGCCGCTCGCGAGCCGATGGGAATAAGCATGCGCCGGGTCGGATCCCAAAGGGTGATCATCGACCAGTCGGCTCCGGAGAGCGGCAATAGAGCGGTCAACAGGTTTTGAGCGGATTTGGAAACATCCAGGCTGGAGAATGTCGAACGCAGAAAACCGGGCGGGGCTTCCCGTAAAATCGAAGCGGGAAACTTGGCCGCACCCGGCAACGGATGAAAACGGATCTCCATGGAAGTCCGGCCGTTCGATCCGATCCGGTGCGAGGAGACGGTGTATAGCCTTTGATAAATCCGGACGACGGCCCGGCCTTCGCGGGATGCCAGGGTGATCAAATCCTGTGCAGGTGAAGCAGCCGCCGATAGGTTATTGAGCGAGAGTGGGACTCCCGGGCGGGTGAACCAATTCCGCGCCAGAAGATCGGCGCGCAGGGTGCGTCCGTCGGAAGCCACCACCCATCGGGCTTCTTCTTCCGGATCCGATTCATTCCACGAGTTTTTTTCGGCTGCGGGCGGCGGAGAGATCCACCGGCGGTAGAGGACAACACCCAGCCAGAGCAAGCTCCCCAGGATCAGGATCGACAAACTGAATGGAAGGAGCTGCTGGGAAAGCGGCATCGGCGGGAAGGGCGAAGGGATCGGCCGTCAGGGGTTTTTCGCCCCGGCTGCCGCAGCGAGCTCCGTGATCTGGCGGATATCGCTAAAGTGATAGTCCGATGATCGGATCAAGCTCACGGCGAGGCGGATGAGCGGTTCGCGGTTTTCCGCGCCGGAGGCATCGCGCGATAACACGTACCCGCGCTGCCCGTCGAGATAGGAATATTTGCCCGGGATCGCTTCCTGGAAACGGATCTTTAATTGTGACTCGATCGCCGCCGCCCGGGAATCCTCGGTCAGGACGACGAAACTGTCGCCGCCCGAATAGCCGAGGAAATCGTCCGGGGCGCCCAGTTCGTCGACCACCTTTAGAATAAGCTCGGCGGCAAATCGCAGGAGATCGTCGCCGGCGGAATCCCCGTAGACGCTCCGGTAAGCGTCGAAATTCATCAGGCGGCAGCTGACCATCGACCAGCCGGTGCGATTCAGGTTCGCCTGAAGGCGCGTCTGGATCTGGCCGCTGGCGGGCAATCCCGTCCGCGGATCGGTCATGCATTCGCGCTCCGACCGCGCCATCGCGTTCTGTACCCGCAGCCGGAGTTCCTGGATGTCGAACGGTTTGGTGATGTAATCGTCCGCGCCGAGTTCCAATCCGGCGATCCGGTCGCGGCGTTCGTCACGCTGGGTAAGAAAGAGGATGGGGATGTGCCCGGTGCGGGAGGAAGCCCGCAGCGACCGGCAGACCTCGTAGCCGTCCATGTCCGGAAGCATGATATCGAGGATGATCAATTGGGGGAGGGAGTGACGGGTGATCGCAAGGGCATCCCGGCCGCGGGTCGCCAGGAAGATCTCAAATCCCTGGTTTTCAAAATAAACCAGCAGCATGTTGCCGATGTCGGGATCGTCTTCGACGATTAATATCCTGCTCTTTCCCATCGAGCCTCCTGGAGGAGCGTTGCCGGCGGAGAGGACAGGTTTGATTGTACTGCAAAGAGCCGGCGCGGGATTCTACTCAGAAACGAGCTGATGGAATTTCCCGGCCGCCGCCTTTCATGATTGTAGCCGGGATCGTCGATCCCGGCTACAATCTTTCGAGGGCTGTGGAAGGTGAATGCGGGGTTGCCCTGGGCCCGGCTACAGATCCGGACGAGTATTTCTAGAGGGCGAGAGGTTTTCGAATGATGCGATAGGTGCAAGCCGAGTCGCCATTGGCTCGGCAAGAAATTTCTTCCACCGAATATTGTTTTCCATTGGCTGCCCAGGCCAACCCCTCCTGGAGCACGCCGACCGTCAATTGGCAGCAGGGGGAAACTTTTTTTAAATTCCAGCAATGAGGACATTTTTCGTTGATGAACAACAGCTCCCGCGAATGTTTTTCCACGCGCACGCGCTGGTCGCTGTAATGGTTCAGCAGCCAGGCCAGCAGATCCATTCCCCGCAGTACCTTCTGCCCCGACGGCAGCAACCGAAAACTCCGGTGGGAAAGGCCGAGAATGCCGGAGAAGACTCGCAACCCGCGATGGAACATCACGCGGCCGGCGCGTAAACATAACCCGTGTCCCGCCTGCTCGCCGTAGATTTCCTCCAGCGCTTCGGAAAGCCGGGCCGGCGCCCCGAAGGGAAGGTCCGGCACGTCGGTGGCGGAGATATCCAGTCCGGCTTGGCGGAGCGCTTTTTCGAAATTTTGCTTTCCCAGGACTTCTTCGAACGAGGCTACCAGCAGGTCTCCGATTTTCGCCGGATAGATGTCGGGCAGCGCTTTCGGGGGTACAAGCCAGGATGCGGCAAGATCCATAAGGGGGATTCTTTCTCCGGTTCGGAAGCCGTGCGGCGGAAATTCCTTCTTCAGGATTTCCCGCCGGATTCTATTTCCTGCAGGATGCTGTTGAGGAGCTCGAGGAGAACCCCCTTGACCTTTTCCTTGTCGCCGGCGACGCACGGGATGCATCGAACGCTGGGATCCAATTTCAAGGCGATCCGCAGATCCTCGACCGACCAGGCTTCCGAAATATCCTGCTTATTGGCGGCTACAACATACGGTGTGGGCGCGTAGGCACGGAAGGTGTCGAGGATGAATCTTGCCTCGCGGAAAGTCTCCGGACGGGAGCTGTCGACGATCACCACAAATCCAAGCATACCCTCCGAAAGGATCTCCCACATGAAATCGAACCGCTTCTGCCCGGGTGTGCCGAACAGGTACAGGACCAGATCGTCGTCGACTGTAATCCGGCCGAAATCCATGGCCACCGTCGTTGTTTCCTTTACCTTCTCCACCTCGAGGGAAATCTTACGCTCCGTCGAGACAACTTCGATTTCGCTGATCGAACGGATGAAGGCAGTTTTTCCGGAGTTGAACGGGCCGGTGACCACCATTTTGACGGTTTGCATGATAAAGGTCGCTCCTTATAACGAGCGGATACGCTCGGCGAGGCGCCTGATCAGACCGGCCTGCTCGGCTGTTTTTGGCATCGGTTGAATCTTGGCAAACGCCGGCGGCGGAGGCATGCCCTCCGGAAGCAGGATCTCCACCACTCCCGCCTGCATCAACCCGTAAACAATCCGGCGCAAATCGATTTCACTCAAACGGTTGGCGCGCGCAATCTGCCGCATGGTGTTCTTCGGCGAAATGTAGGAAACCACGCGCCACTCTTCCACACTTAGATTGATGTTGCGCAACCTCGCATCCGGCCGGTCGGTGAATTTCAGCGCCAGATCCAGGTTGGGAATCTCCTCCTGCAGTTGTTCGAACTCCCGCATCCGGCGCGCGCCTTCCATGATGAGGTTCTCGAGGTCGATGCGCACGGTGATGCGGTCGTCCGGCGGGAGGATGCCTACATAGAATTGGAACACGCCTTCGCTCCAGGTGAAAAGCCGGAAGACCAGGTCGTTGAGATATTTGTGCAGCGCTTGCAGGATCGCCTGCTGGGTCAGGTAATTGGCGTGAATCAGGAGCAGGCCGAGTTCCTTGTCGTTTGCGGCCTCCGGGCGTTGTTGCAGGCTCTGGGCTTGTTCTTCGGTGAGTTGCTGGTTGTATCGCAGGACGGAAATCAGCCGCCCCCCTTCGTCTCCGCGCTGTCCATAGATGAGTTTGCCGTCCAGAAACGCCAAACTGGCCAATTCGTTCGGTCCCTGAATAGTCAGGGTTCCGCTTTTCTTGGCGATATGGATCAGGTTCAATAGTTTGGTGACGCTGAAATCGCGTAAATTGCCCTGGAGGGCCATGACTTTATCCGATCCGAGGGAATAGCAATGCTTCCGTGGATACTCCCGGAAGCTTGCCAGAGGATTATACCCATAAGTTCCGATCAAGGTCAAACGGCGACGCCATTCTCCACCGGAAATTTACATTTTCTCCGTAGGGCCGCACATCCGGACTTTGCCGGGCGGGGTAAAAAAAAGACTTTCTTTTGGTCGGAAAGCTGATAAAAAAATCGAAAGAATCCCGACGTTTGGCGGGGGAAAAGATCCGGTAAAACGTTTATTCATTCAAATGATGGGTTTGTAATTGATAAAAAAGGGGGATTGGTTTGACCGTCCCTCCTACGGATGGTAGAATGCTCCGCGCGCTGGCCCCCGTTGTCTAGCGGCCCAGGACGTGGCCCTCTCAAGGCCAAAACACGAGTTCGAATCTCGTCGGGGGCACTTCTCACTTCATTTCATTTCCACTCAAATGCGTTTTTTTGAATATCGATTGGGACAAATCGAAATGACAAAGCGGAGGAAATCCCCTTCGATACCGCCCATTTCTCCGCACGGAGTACGAAGTTCCTGTTTGCCGGTGATTTAAAATAGTTTTTTGTGGTATAATGAATATTGGTACGGGGGGGTTAACCCCTACGACCGGGCGCCGGCCGCCCCCCTCGGCTGGCGCTTTTTATTAAGAATGTTACAAACAAAAACCACACAGTAGAAAATTTTCCTTCCTAGATTTCCCTCAATCTTTTTAAATTCCATGGTCATAAGGATTGTTTTCTCCCCAATCCGCGCTCGATGAGCGTGACCGCTTCTTCCAATGAAGTCACCTCCCCGGCCGCCTGGGCTTCGCGCAGCGCGTCCAGGAGTTCCCCGATTTGCGGTCCGGGGGCAAGACCGAAGCGGCGGATCAAATCGTCGCCCGAGAGCAGCGGCGTGGGCCGGATCATCTCCTGCGCGCGTTCGAAATATCCCTCCAGGAGGGAGTGCGCCATCTCCACGGCCGATTGCCATTTCTCCGGGGGAAGTTCCGGACCGAAGGTGGCGAGCATGTCAGCCAGAAAGAAAAGGCACACGGCGACGCCGCTCGGACCGGTGGCGCGGAAGAATCGGAACACCGCTCTCCGCGTGACCGGCCCGCCGGATTGCAGAAGGAGCGGCCGCATATGATTGCGCACGATCTGGGAAATATACTGGACTTCCTCGTTGGAGAATCGCAGTGCGGCGGCGCGCCGAAAAGCCCAATCCGCCCCCATCTGTTCATGCCCAAGATAATGGGTCTGACCCATGGCGTCGATGGTTTCCGTTTCCGGCTTGGCGGCATCGTGGAGGATGGCCGCCAGGAAAAGCAACCCGCGCGCGGAACGCTCGTCCGAAAGCGGCCGCGTCAGATGCTCCTCGAGCGCCGGTTGGAACCGGCGGAGGCGATCGCGCGCCAGACCCAGCGTGAGATCGGGCGCGCGTTCTCTATCCGGAGATACCGCAAGCAGATCGACGAGCACTTCGAGACATTCCAGTGTCCGCAGGGTGTGTTCCCATATATTTTGCCGTTGCGGGGGAGGGGGCCGCATTTCCGCCAAGCCGGCGGTCTCGGGGAGGATCACCCGCAGCATCCCGAGAGCTTCGAGCGAGTGGATTGCCGCGCCGACTTTCTTCCCGCCCAGGATGCGGAAGAATTCGTCGCGAACCCGCTCGGCGGAGACCTTCCGTAACAGCGGTGCGCCGGCGCGGACTTGTTCCTTGGTCTCCTTCTCAACGCGGAATCCGAGTTGCGTGGCGAGGCGGATGGCGCGGATGGCGCGCACCGGATCATCGGCCACGGCATGGGGCGAACAGGCGCGGAGGATTCCACCGCGCACGTCGCGTTCTCCGCCGAGCGGATCGATCATCAAATCAGGATCGGCAAGCGGGACGGCGATCGCATTGGCGGTAAAATCGCGCGCCTCCAGATCCTCGCGGATGGTGGGAGCGCGCAACGAGGCGAAATCGAGCGTGTAGCGCATTGCCGGCCGAGATTCCGGCGCTGATGTTCCGCGGATCAGGATCACCCGGCCGATGCCGCGCTGCGAATCCAGAGGATAAAAAGCCGCTCCCAACGCGCCAGCCACGGCTTTGGCCGCCTGCAAGCCGTCGCCCCGCAGGATGATGTCGATGTCGGAAGATGGCCGCCCCAGGAGTGAATCGCGAACCGCTCCCCCGACCAGGTACGCTTCGAGTGCCGGAAGGTGCGACCGGATTTCTTCTACGATCGCGGGAAAGGGGATTCTTCCCGCGGGAGGGGAACCGCTTGCGCGTGAAGGATTCCCATTGGCCATTCCCATTTCAGGTCGATTCCTCCACTTGTTCTCCGGCGACGGCGATATATGTAAGATTCCGATAATATTCGTCGATATCCAGACCGTACCCGAACACAAAGCGGTCCGGGATGGGAAATCCCCGATAACGCAGCGGAATGTCCACTTCGCGTCGCTGGGTTTTATCCAGAAGGACACAAACTTCCAATGTCCGCGGATTTCGCGCGCGCAATAGGTCCAGCACCGAGGCCAGCGTTCGTCCGCTGTCGATGATGTCTTCCACAACCAGGACGTCAAGCCCGGTAATCGAAGCCGTCAGGTCGAGGGTGATCCGCACCTGCCCGGAGGTCGCGCGCGCGCCGATCCCGTAGGAGGAGACTGATATAAAATCCACGGCATGGGGGATGGTCAGACAGCGCATCAGGTCTGAAAGAAAAATCACCGCGCCGCGGAGGATGCACAGCAGCAGCAGATCCGCTCCGGCGTAATCCCGGCTGATTTCCGCACCAAGTTCCGCCACTCTGGATTGCAATTGCAGGGAGGAAATCAGCGTTTGAGGATTCAGTGCGGGAACCTTCGAGGAAAGGGTCATTCGCGGGGCACCGAGTGATGCGTGCGGCAGCGTGCTTCGTAGAGTTCGCCGGCACCTACCACGACCACGGGGTCTAGCAAACTCGCCGGCTTGCCGTTGATCAGGCGCTGCGTACGAGAGGCGGGCTCGCCGCAAACCATGCAGATGGCCTGCAGCTTGTCGAGCCGTTCGGCTTCGGCCATCAGCAGCGGCATTGGACCGAACGGTTCGCCGCGAAAGTCGGTATCCAATCCGGCGACGATCACCCGCAATCCGGAGGCGATCATCCTGCTCACCGCGGGAAGGACGTCATCGTCGAAGAATTGGGCTTCGTCGATCGCCACCACGCTGGTATCGTCCTCCACCGCGCGCAGGATTTCTTCGGCGGTGCGGGCGGGGGAGGCGTCGAATTCCGCACCGGCGTGCGAAGTCAGTTTGCCGTAATCCAATCCGGCATAGCGCGCATCCAGCGCCGGAAAAAAAACCTGCACCTTCTGGCGGGCGATTCTTGCCCGGCGCAGCCGGCGGATCAATTCGTCAGTCTTCCCGCTGAACATCGGTCCGGTAATCACTTCAAGGGAACCCGTGGAAGGCATGCACCGTCTCCTTTCCCGCTCGGCCCAAGTTTACCGCAGAAAAAATTTCCCGGTTTGCGCCGTTCCTATGGAATACATCGACCGCACC
>PLND01000103.1 GCA_003141675.1 Anaerolineae bacterium | reverse complement strand
GTCTTGCTGGTGGCCGATAAAAAAACGGTCGCCAATCAAACCCTCGGCGCGTTACGGCTGCTGTTCCGCGACCGGCTGAACCTGGCGGCGAAGGATGTGATCGCATTCGCCTGGGTGCTGGATTTTCCGATGTTCCACTGGAACGAGGAGGAGAAGCGCTGGGAGGCGGAACACCATCCGTTTACCATGCCCAAGGAGGCCGACCTTCCAAAGATCGATTCCGACCCGGGCGCGATCCTCTCCGACGCCTACGATCTGGTGTGCAACGGGTTCGAACTGGCGTCGGGCTCGATCCGTATCCACCGGCGCGACATCCAACAGAAGGTATTCGAACGGCTGGGATTGAGCGAGGCGGATATCCAGGGAAGGTTCGGACACCTGCTGGCGGCATTCGAATACGGCGCGCCGCCGCACGGAGGGATCGCGCCGGGCATCGACCGGCTGGTGATGGTCCTGGCCGACGAACCCAACATCCGCGAGGTGATCGCCTTCCCGAAGAACCAGCAGGCGATCGACGTCATGGCGGATGCGCCCTCTCCGGCCGAGCCGCGCCAATTGAAGGAGTTGCACATCCGGTTGGCGGATGATTGATCCGCAGAGAATTTTCCCTTCGAAAGGATGCCGGGTAATTGCGGCTTGCGGGCAATGGTGGTATAAGAACCGCGCCCTACCGTGTTCGTGATGTTGCACCACGATTTTGAGCCAACACTTTGTAAAGGGGAGCCTGTTCTCACGAGGGCGAAGCGATAGGCTTCGGCCAAGGCTGGACCCGACGGCCGGTTCCCACCTGCGAACGCAGGTTCAAAATCCCGCAGCACACGGCATGGCGGGGTTCTTTTAACGAAAAATCACCGGATATTCTTCCGGCGATTTTTTTAACAGATTGTGGGATGGATTTTTGTACACGGATTACACGGATAGAAGAGCACGGAATACACGGATAAAACAAAAAACCAAATAAAAAATTTCTACTGGGAATTATTCCTTCGTTGTCGCAGAAAAGACATTGAGAATTGAAAATATTCCGTGTTCTCCGTGCCCTCCGTGAAAAAAGTTTTTTTCTTCCATCTGGAAAAGATTTACTTGACACTCCCTTGCAAACTCCACGCCGAGGTGCGGGTGATTTCAACCGGGGCGAGTTGCGCCGTCCAATTGCGGGATGGATCGTCGAAGAAGACCGGCCGGTTAGTGCGCGTACGCCCATACCAGCGATCTTTGTGTTGTCCTTCGACCAGCACCGTGAGGGTCTGTCCGAGCAGCGCGGCATTCTTCTCGGCGGCGATCCGTTCCTGCAAATCCTCGAGCGCTCGAAAGCGGCGCATCTTTTCCTCCGACGGGACGTCGTCGGGATAATTGCGCGTGGCAAAGGTATCCGGCCGCGGGGAATAGCGCGCCAAATGGGCGGTGTCGAGCCGCAGTTCGGCGAGCAAGTCGGACGTTTGCTGGAATTGCGCTTCTGTTTCCCCGGGGAAACCCACGATGATGTCGGTTGCGATCGATGCATTCGGAATGTACATGCGGATCCGGCCGATCAGCCGGCGATATTCTTCCGCAGTGTAACCGCGCTTCATCCGCGCCAGCACCTCGTCGTCGCCGGCCTGAAGAGGCACTTCGATGTGCTCGCACACTTTGGGGAGCGCCGCAGCCGCCTCCAGCAACTCGTCGCTCATCCAGTTCGGATGCGAGGTGAGGAAGCGGATGCGTTCCAACCCATCGACGGCATGCACCTTTCGCAGCAGCGCGGGCAGGCCAGGCCCGCCTGTATCCTTTCCATAGCGGTCGACGATCTGCCCCAGCAAGGTCACCTCGCGCGCGCCGGATTGAACCAATGTGCGCACTTCCGCGAGGATCTGCTCCACCGGCAGCGAGCGTTCGCCTCCACGCCGGTAGGGAATGATGCAGTAGGTGCAGGCGTGCGAGCAACCCAGGACAATCGGAACGAGAGCCGCCGCTTGCAACCCGTTTTCACTGCGCAGGGGGAAGAGAGGGAAACGCGGTGCGGCGCGCGCCGGACCGGAAGGAGACACGCTTTGCAACAAGGAAAGCATCTCCTCCGAAGCCCGGGCGCCGCGTTCGGACACAAGATATTCGATGAGCGGGCGCGGATCGGAGGGCGGGGAGAATACGTCTACATACGGGAAACGTTTGCGCAGGCCGTTCGGTTCGCGCAGGCCGACCAAACAGCCCATCAGGTTGATCACCAGGTTGGGATTCCGTTCCTTGAGCGGGCGGAGCGAGGTGAGGCGGCCGTAGGCCTTATCTTCAGCGCTCTGGCGCACAACGCAGGTGTTGAGCACGATCACGTCGGCGTCTTCCGGGCGCGCGGCGGACTGATACCCCAGCGCCTCGAGGGTTCCGGCAAGACGCCGGGAATCCCCTACGTTCATCTGACAACCTTCGGTCCAGAGATAGTAAAACATGACTCCGTTGACCTAACCCCCTAACCCCGCCATCGCCTTGCAGCTCTGGCACCCCTCCCCCCTTCCCTTAAGGAAAGGGGTGGAGGGTTAGGTCTTCTCCTTCGCCTTTTCCATAAACCGGGCCTGGTCGACGATCACGCGTATATGCCGGCCTTCGCCCACTTTTTCTTTTTCATCGAATACTTCCGCCGAGAACACAATCCGCCGTCCTTCGATCTCCTCGATCCGCACCCGGGCGGTCACTTTCATCCCCAGTGGCGTGGGCGCCAGGTGCCGGATGAAAATCTCCGCGCCAACCGTTGTCTGACCCTCGGGAAGATGCTCCTGAGCCAACATCTGCGCGTCGTGTTCTACCAGCCACACCATGGACGGGGTGGATAGGACTGAGGCAGACCCTGTCTCCAGATGCTTGGCGGTCCGGTCGGGCGTGACGATGATCGAAAATTCCTGCGAGAGTCCGGCGGCGAGGGGCTGCATGGCGGCACCTATTCCCAAGACGTTTACCCCGCTTGTGCAATGAGCGAATCCAAAAAAATACTCCGACTGGAATTTCGGGCAACCTACTTAATCATCCGGCACCCGATATAACCGGCGGAATTGCCTCCGTCGATATCGAATAGCGGCAGCGGGGCTACAGTATAATCCTTTGCATGTCGGATGAAATGCGGATGATGCGAAGTGTACGCCGGCGACGGCTGCATTCCCTGGCTCGCTTGGGAAAATCCCGGCTTCTGGGATGGATGCTGCTTCTCGCGGGGGGGGCCGTTTTTGCGGCAGCGGCGGTTTTTCTGCTCGCTCCGCTTCCGCTCCCTGCGCCGAAACTAACCCTCGGAAGCCGTCCCGAACCGGCCCGGTTTTACGACCGGACCGGCCGGTTGCTCACCGAGGCGGGTTCGAAGCAGGTGGGGCAAAGCCAGTGGTATTCCTCCGGCGATGCACCGGGCGGGGATTGCGTTTTAGCGGCATTTCTGGCAGCCCGTGATATTCACCAAGCGGACTGGCATCCCGGAGATTCTTACAATCTGCCGCAAGCCATGGGAGACGCGCTGCTGGGGCGGAACAACCTGGCGGGCGAATCCGCCGCTGAGCTGTTGGCGATCGAGGGTATGGAGCCGTCGCCATGGAACCGGGCGCGTCTGTCCACCGCGCTTGCCGCGCGATACAACCGGCGGCAGTTGGCGGAATGGCTGATCAACGTCCGCTTATATGGAAACGCCACGGTCGGCGTGGATGATGCCGCGCTGACCATTTTCCAATCGCACGCCGGAACGCTTTCGGCGGGCGAGTGCGCCGCGCTGGAAGCGCTCGCCGCCGATCCGACTCGGACTCAATCTCCGGCCGCGTGGAAAGCCGCGCGCGATGAGATTCTGAATCGGATGATGAATTTCGGTTACATTCAAAAAGAAACATGGCAGGAGGCATCCGCCGAACCGATGCCACCCGCCGTAAACGAAACGGGCGCCTCCGTTTTCGGAGGAAATCCACCCTTCCTGGATTCTTTCCTGTCGATTGCGGTTTCGCGCCTGGGGGACCGTTATCCACCGGAGGAACTGCCTCGTTCCGGACTTCGCGTGTACACCTCGTTGGATTTGGATTTTGAAATGCAGGCGTTGTGCGCGGCGCAAAACCTGATTTCGCAGCCAGTGGAGCCCGCGGCATCCGTTCCGACCCTTACGGGAAAACCGTGCGACCTGGCTGGACTGCTGGGGCCGGCGACGGGCTTCGACGTTCCGCAGGATCTGGCGCTGGCCGTTATCGACCCGGCGACCGGCGAGGTGCTGGCCTATTTTGATTCAGCGCGCGGCGGAGGGGACGCCGCCCGCGGCCGCGCGGGAACGGCTCTCCTGCCCTTTGTGTATCTCTCGGCTTTCACCCGCGGGTTTGCCCCGTCCTCGATGCTGCTCGATATTCCCGGCGCGGAGACCATGGACAACCCGGACGGGATGTATCTCGGACCGATTAGCGCGCGGACTGCGCTTCAGCAGCGGAGATTGGCGGCGACGGATGGAATGGCCTCCGCCGTCGGGAGCGACCAGATCGCCCGGACCCTCTCGCTACTCAACCTCGTTCCAAACGGCGAGGCGGGCTTCAGCCTGGCGCTGGGCCTCGGACAATCCGCCGAACTCCTTTCCCTGACCAAGGCGTACGCGCTGCTGGCCGGCAGCGGCATGGAAATGGACGATTCCTACGGCGCGAACCCGCCTGTGATCCTGCGTGTGGAAAACGGCGGCGGCGCGGCGATCGAGGAATACGCAAAGCGGCAGACTCGCCGGATCATCGGATCGGACTTGGCGTACCTGGTCCAGGATATCCTCTCCGACGAATCCGGGCGGACGGACATATCCTCCCCGGCGCTTGCCGGATCGCGCAGTTCTGTGGGGGCGATGCTCGCCGAGGATCCGGCGGGGGAAGGTTCCTGGGCGTTTGCCTTCACGCCGAAATTCGTGGTCGGCGTGCGCGGAACGGGCAACCCGTCGCAACCGCAATCTGCCTGGATGCTTGCCCAGGCAGCCGCCGGATGGATCCTGCGATCGCTGCCGGAACAGCAATGGCCGCAGCCGCCCGGGATCGTCCGCGAGGACGTTTGCCTTCCTTCGGGCCTGCTCCCCAGCCGCTATTGCCCGGACACGGCTTCGGAAATTTTCCTGGCGGGAACCGAACCGTCGCAGATCGATACGTACTACCAGCCGGTGGCGGTCAATCGCGAGACCGGACGACTGGCGACGTTGTGGACGCCGATTGGTCTGGTAGACGAGCAGGTGTATTTCCTATTGACCGGGGACGCGCGTACTTGGGCGGAACAATCCGGATTCCCTCTCCCGCCGGAAACTTACGACTCGCTGCCGGATTCGTTTTCCTATTATGACGATTTGCATCTTTCCAACCCGACCGCTTTGGATATTATCCGCGGGAAGGTTGCTCTGCGCGGCACGGCGGCCGTCTCCGGAATGAGCCGTTACGTGATTCAGGCCGGGTCGGGGCTTTACCCAACGGAATGGTTCACTATCGGGTCGGGAGCCGGCCCGGTTTCCGAGGGGGACTTGGCGCAATGGGATACATCGGACTTGGAAGGCGTGTGGTCGATCCAGTTGATGGCGGCCTACCCGAACGGAAAAATTCTAAGCGTCGCCATCCCGGTCACGCTGGATAACACTCCGCCGATCATCCGATGGATCCAACCCAACGTCCCGAAGCAGCTTTCGATCATGGCGGGGGAGGCATTGATTCTACAGGTGGATGTGTCCGATAACCTGGGAGTGGGGGCGGTGGAATTCCTTCTGGACGGATCGCGCCATACGCGGCTGGAAAGCGGGCCATTTTCTGTCCGTTGGGACGATTTGACACCAGGCAGCCACCTGGTGAAAGTTTGCGCCCAGGACCTGGCCGGGAACGAAACTTGCACCGTAGACATAGACGTGGAAGTAGGGTTGAAAACAAGCGGCATATTGAAATACAATACGTCGGGAAAGGTGAAAATATGACAAAAAATATCCTATTGGGGGGGGCGGTTCTCATCCTGTTGATATTGGCCGCCGGTTGTGGACAGGTCACCCCGTCGGGTCCAAATCCAGCCACGGCGCGCGCCATGACCCTATATGCCGTCCTGACGGAAAGCGCGCACAATCTGAACAACCCGTCTCCGACAATATCGGCCGCGGCCAATACGGCGGTTCCGGTCATTCCGACCGGTACGCCCACTTCCGCTGCAACGGCGACTTCCGCCGTGACGATACTGCCATCGGTCACCCCGACCTCTTCACAGGTGGCGACTCCCTGTTATCGGGCGTTTTTCGTTAAGGACGTTACTATTCCGGACTATACTGCACTGAACCCGGGAGAAACGTTCGTTAAAACTTGGCGTATGAAAAATACCGGCAGTTGCGACTGGGCCGCCGATTCCAGCATCGGCTTTTTCTCCGGAACGCAAATGGGCGGGCCCTCTTCGCAGAGTCTCGGGCAGATCGTTGCAGTCGGGGATCAGATTGATATCAGCCTCACGCTCATAGCACCGACCGATCCCGGCACTTATACCGGATACTGGATGCTGCTCACACCGTCGGGCGGCCGATTCGGGGTCGGAGACGCGGGAGATCAATCCTTCTGGGTATTGATCAC
>PLND01000047.1 GCA_003141675.1 Anaerolineae bacterium | reverse complement strand
CATCTTCATCATTTTCCGCGCCTGGCGGTACTGCTGAAGCAACTGGTTCACCTCCGGCACCTCGGTCCCCGATCCGCGCGCGATCCGGCGTTTGCGGCTTGCGTCAAGCAGATCCGGCCGGCGGCGTTCCTGGCGCGTCATCGAGCACAGGATCGCCTCCTTGCGGCGCAGATCGGCTTCGGCGCCGCGCTGCTGCTCGGGGGTAATGCGCGCCGCTCCCCCGCCGGGCAGCATTTCCAGCAGTTGACTTATCGGCCCGAGCTTGTGCATCTGCCGTAACTGGCTGAGAAGGTCTTCGAGCGTAAACTCACCGCCGAGAATTTGGTCGGTCTGCTGTTGCGCCTGGCCCTCGTCAAAGGCCTCTTCCGCGCGGCGGATCAGGCCCAGCATGTCGCCCATGCCCAGGATCCGGCCGGCGATCCGCTCCGGATCGAACGCCTCGAGCGCGTCCAGTCCTTCCCCCGTTCCAATCCAGCGGATCGGCACACCGGTGACCGCGCGCATCGAGATCGCCGCCCCGCCGCGCGCGTCTCCGTCCATCTTGGTGAGGATCAACCCGGTGAGCGCGACCGCCTGGTGGAACCCCTCGGCGATGCGCACCGCCTCCTGGCCCGTCATCGCATCCGCCACCAGCANNAGCGTATCCCCTTCGCGATTGGCCTGCTCGAGCGCGTCGACGCAAATTTGCACCGGGGTCTTCCCGCCGGCGGAGTACACCGATACGCCGGTCTGCTGTCCGAGGATCTGCAACTGGCGCACGGCGGCCGGGCGCTGGGTATCGGCCGCGACAAGCAACGGCCGCTCCCCGTCGGAGCGGAATATTTTGGCGAGCTTGGCGGCGGTGGTGGTCTTGCCGGAACCCTGCAGGCCGGCCAGCAGGATGACGCGCGGTTTTGGACCGGTGAGTTTCCAAGGAACGCTTGGCCCGAGCGTTGCGGCCAGCTCCTCGTGGACGATTTTGATCACCTGCTGCGTGGGATTGAGCGCCCGGGAGACGTCGCTGCCCACCGCGCGGGCGCGGACGCGCGCGAGAAAATCCTTGACCACGGAAAAGTGCACGTCGGCTTCGAGCAGCGCTAACCGGACTTCGCGCAACGCGGCGTCGACGTCCGCTTCGCTCAGCGCGCCGTGCCGGGAGAGCCGGCGGAAAATTTCCTGCAATCGGTTGGAGAGGGTTTCGAGCATATCGGCTCACTAAAACCGCCGCCCGCAGAACTCCGCGGTGCGGCGGAAGAATGACCGGCGGGAACGTCCGGCATTGTATCGGCAAGGAGAGGGGCGGTCAAGTTGCGACCGCCCCGGATTTCCTCTGCGAGTTATTGCCCCGCATCTCCTCCTTTCTTTCCGGACACATCGTTCGACACGTTCCGGCTTACTTAAAAGAATAATATTCTTTGCTTCATTCCGCTGCAAGGAAAATCGGCGCTTCATAGGAAAATCGTAGGCCACTCGAACGGATCGGGTAGGATTCGCACTCATGAGCTTTTAAGAATTAGAAATATTATTGGTTTTTTTATATCTAGCAGGGTGCTGAAAAATAAGATAGATGTCATTGCGAGCGACCGCCTGCCCTCGTGCACTTCGGGGGAAGGGAGCGAAGCAATCTCGCTTTTCGCGTCAGAAAGCCCAGATTGCTTCGTCGCTTCGCTCCCCCGGCCTCGCCCGGCGTCTGTCCCGAACTCCGAAGGAGTGAGGGAAAGCCGGGGCGGAGCCCCCGCTTCGCGAGGACAGGCTCGCAATGACAAATCCAGACTTTTTCAGCACCCTGCTAGGAAGAATAAAACTATTGGAACGGTAATGGCAAGATATTCCAGTTCGTAAATATTAATTCTATTCGTTCGGTGTAATCCGTGGCATTTTTCCGTACATTCCGTATACGCTCTTTCCATCATGCAAAGGAATATTTACCGATTTGAATTTATTTCCACGGATTGAAAAATATCCGGGATATAAATCCTGCCTTCCGGGAATGTGGTTACCCAACCTCGGGCAAACTCGTGCGGGTCCATCCACCGGATGAGCCGTTCACCCAAACGCGGCGGGGCCAGCATCGGCCGGAGCGGGCGCTCCAGCGGCGAGAAGAAGTCATCCCAATGAATAAGGATCACCGCCTTCGGTTTGACCTTTGCCACCACACTCCTCCATGCTTCCGGCCGGCGGGAAGCCGTGATCACCAGAACATCCGCCGCCGGCGCGCCCTCAGGAGACGGGGTGTTCCACAATAGGACCGACTGCCCGCCGGCGGATACCCGGTAGGAATACATGCAATCCATACGGAAGTCGCTGAGTTTCAAAGGGGGATTCAATTGCTTGGGCAAGCGTCCGGTATGGGGAATTATTCCGGCAATGCGATTATGTTCTCCGGAAAATACCTCCACCGAGAATGGACCTTCCTGAAAATTATTTCCCGGATGAATGATCTGGATTTTGCTGTAGGAAATGCCGTGCGCCAGAAGGAGCACGCTCGCATTGGACGAACCGTAAGCCGTTGCTCCTAGATCCCGGCACACCGTCGGGACATCCATCAAGTGATCGAAGTGCGGGTGAGTGATTAATACGGTCCGCGCGGGGGAGAGATGGCGGAGCACCAATTCCCGGTTGGGATGCGGCCTTCCGAAGAAAATATACCGAAACGGAACGCGGGAGAGATAGGGATCCACCAGCAGCCGTTCGCCGCCGTATTCCAATTCCACTCCGGCGGCGCCCAGCCAGCGAAAATTCATTCCGTCAGGCATGGGTCGGATTGTACTCCTCCGATTGGATGTGACACTCCGCAGGGCCTAAAGGCCCGCGGCTTCTTTTGGGGCTCATGCGTGAGCGGCAACATGAGTAATGGAGGCGTAGCCTCTACCCGTTCGTTGCCGTAGGGAGCGACGAACACCGTGGGCGGTGCCGACCCGTACGCGCTCTCCCTCGCTTGCAGGGCGAACCAGTTCCTGCTTGCCAACTTTCCCGGAGAGCGGCACACCTGTTGCTTTCGCGGCAGGCTTTGGAAAGAAAAACCGATGACCAATGTTTCGTGTGGCGTGACGATCCGCATTCTCCCGATGGTTGCAGGTGGGACACCATATAAGGGGCGCTCCTTCGGTGTAACCCACAATCGCTTGGCCGGGTGTATATCTCACGAGCTTAGTTGAATCCCGATAGCATAGATCGCTCGTATGCGCCGGATTGGTGCGGCAGGTTAGCTGGCCTTCATTCCACGCCTTGTACTTCGTGAACCGGAAGATCCGACCGCGCAGCCAGTACGAGCGGCGTTTGTTCCCGCGCGTACTGTACTTGCCTTTCGAGGGCCGGAAGTTTGCCAGGTGCTCAAACACGATCACGCTGGCTTCGTGCAGGACGGCAAGATCCACGATGCGGCGAGAGGTCAGATGTGCCACATACTCATCTATCGCGCGAATGTGGCGCCAGTAGTTCC
>PLND01000053.1 GCA_003141675.1 Anaerolineae bacterium | reverse complement strand
CGCACCGCACAAGATGCCCCATCCAGTACGGATGGGGCAATGTCATTATAGCATACCTTTTCATGACACTCAGCAGGGTTGGCAAAGGGGGGCAACCCGGATATGATTATTCCATGAGATTGCCGGAATCTTCGGCGTCATTGGAACGGACCACTATCACCCTGCGCTGGGGAATGCTGCTCGCGCTGGCGATTTTCGCGCCGCTTCAAAGACCGCTGCCGCTGCCGTCGCTGTTCGCGCTGATCTGCCTCTTCCTTCTGCAGTTGGCGCTCGCGATCGGGAGTTTCATCAACCTGCGCCTGCCCCGCGTCGCCTGGGNNTATCGCGCTGCTCGACGGCATCCTCATCCTGCCGATCTATTTACAGACCGGCGGTTCGATGGGCGCGGTTTTCTGGATTGGTCTGCTCCCAACCGCCACCTTTTCCATCTACTTCGGCGCGATCTGGGGCGTGCTCACCGGCTGCCTGCTCACCGTCCTTCAATATTTCCTTTTAATCTCGACGGTGGACGTCACCCCGGCCGCTCTGGTGCTCATCGAGAGCATCCCGCTGATGATCATCGCCGGCGGCGCCGGCAACCTGTCCGGGCGGTTGGACCACAGCCTGACGCTCGAACGCCGCAAGCGCGACGAAGTATTCACCCAGGAACTCGACCGGCTCAAGACGCTGGTGCGCTCGGTCTATCGCATGGCCAGCGCCATCACCGGAAGCCTCGAGCCGCTGCGCATCCTAGATACGGCACTCGACCTTGCCGCGGAGGGCAGCGGCGAGAAGGGCGCCACCGGCCGTCTGGTGAGCGCGGCCCTTCTGCGCGATCAAAGTGGATTCTTCATCGCCACGGCGCGACGCCTGACACGCGCCGATCTGCGCGCCACCCTGCCCGGCGAA
Source organism: Anaerolineae bacterium (assembly GCA_003141675.1). Lineage (GTDB taxonomy): Bacteria > Chloroflexota > Anaerolineae > Anaerolineales > RBG-16-64-43 > FEN-1073. Next base: position 59,566 of record PLND01000053.1, on the reverse strand, counting down.
GCCGGCGCCCTCTCGCGCATTCTGCATTCGCGGATGCCCACCCGGGCCGATGCCCCGCTTCAGGATCCGGAACTTTCCCAGATGGTGGCGCTGCACGCCTGCCACTCCGGGATTCTCCTGCCGATGGTTGTCGAGGAGGAAGTCCGCGGCGCGCTGCTGTTCGCCCACCCCGACCCGCACTTCCTCGAAGGCGACTTTCTTGAGCTGATCGAAGGCCTGACCAAGCAGACCGCCTCGACTCTGCGCAACGCGGAATTGTTCCAGGCGCTGCGCGAGGAACGCGACCGGCTGGTGGAGGTGGAGGAACAAGCGCGCAAGAAGCTCGCCAGCGACCTGCACGACGGGCCGATCCAGGCCACCGCGGCGATCGCCATGCGGGTTAATTACGCGCGGCGCTTGTTGCAGCGCAAACCGGAGACTACCAGCGAGGAGCTCTTCGAAATCGAGGAGCTCGCGCGGCGCGCCACCAAGGAAATGCGGCACATGCTGTTCACTCTGCGCCCGCTCGTCCTCGAAACCCAGGGGTTGGGCGGCGCGCTCAAACAGCTTGCTGAAAAAACCCGCGATACCTTCAACCAGGATATCCACATCGATCTGGAAGCCGGCTCCGCCGACAAGCTCGACATCAACCGGCAAGGGGTACTCTTCAACCTGGTGGACGAGGCGGTCGGCAACGCGCGCAAACACGCCCAAGCCTCGCACGTTTGGATCCGGATGCAACGCGAAGGCGACTTCCTCTTTCTGGAAGTGGCCGACGACGGCGTCGGGTTCAACCTCGCCGAAGTGGAGAAGCATTACACCGAACGCAGCAGCCTGGGGCTGGTGAACCTGCGCGAGCGCGCCGAACTGGCCGGCGGCAGCCTGCAGATCCTTTCCACGCCCGGCAAAGGCACGCGGGTCCAAGTGCGGATTCCCTTGCAGACCGACGCCGTCGCCGAATCCCCCGCCTGACGCACAATGGAAAATTCGCCCTTCCTCCCCGGCTTGGTCCTCGCCCTGACGGTCTGTCTCCTCCCCTTGTTTATCCGCTTCCTGCCCGCGCGGGTGGTTACCCCGCTGGCCAACCGATTTCCATGGATATCCGATCTGGCACCGTGGATTAAAAGCCCCGGACTGCCCTACGGCGGCCTGCTCCTTGGATGGATCTCCTCGCGGGATTACGGCCTGACGGGTCAGACGGGTTTGGAATGGGCGCTCGGCGCAGCGGCGGCAATCCTGCTGGGATTGATCCTCGCTTGGGCATCCGTCCGCTTTTCGAATCCGCGCGGATTGGGGGATGTGCGCGACGAAGCATGCTGGTCCCTCTACCGAGCCGCGGCCTGGCCGCTGGTGAATTTTCTTTCGCTCGCGGTGATTGCCGGTCTGCTTGCATCGGTGATCGAGTTTGCCCTGGGAAAACGGAAGGAAGCCGGAGGTTTTTCCCGTGCGGAGGTAATCTCATTCCTGATTCGAACCTTGGGATCGGGCGCGCTGTTTCTGCTGGCGCATAATTTCTTCCTGGCGATGCTGTATTATTTGGTAGCGTACTCCGCATCCCTGCCAGGATTATACAAACGAATTGAAAGAATCAATATTACTATAGCGAGTGTGATTTCGAAGAAACGATAAAATGCGGACCCCTCCCCAGAATGGGGAGGGTGGTCGGACCCTCGGTGGTTTTCCGAGGGGAAGGCCGGGAGTGGTTTTCTTTAAATCCTGTCCCTGAAAAATGTTATTCCACCGATGTACAAAGTAGGTTATGGTGATTACCCGCTCTTTTTCCATGCATAGTGCCGCTTGATTTCCGATGTGTACGACCGGCCGATGCTCTCCCGATTCTTTTGCAGCCACTCCGAAAAAACGATCTTCCCGTTGGGCTTTTGGCGCGAGGTAAGCAGTCCCTGCATCAGGCCGCGCAATTCATCCGCGGTTAGCAGGACGTCGCCCAGCGCCCGGCCGATCATCCACCCTAGCGCGATCCCGGCCGCCGGCGGCATGGGCAGGAATATCATCCCGGGACGGATGTTTTCAGCGACAAGCTGGAGGAAATCTTTGAAGGCGAACTTCTCCGGACCGATCGCATCGACCGTCGCGGGCTCTGTGGAATGCGCGAATTCCACCGCAATGTCCGCCACGTCGTCGACGTGAACCGGCTGCACCTCGTACTTTCCGTCCCCGAAAACCGGGAACACGGGGAAGGCGCGCATCAACCGGGCGATGTTGTTCACCAGGACGTCCCCTTCTCCGAAAACGAGCGACGGGCGGACGACGGCGAACGGGACGCCCGCCTCACGCAGCAGCCGTTCCTGCGCGGCCTTTCCGCGGTAATACGGCAGGGGAGAACTTTCCGAACTGCCGGTGACCCCGATATGGACGATTTTATTCACGCCCGCTTTCCGGGCGCATTCAAAGAGGGTGGCTGTGTTGTGCAACGCGCGCGCGTACGTCATTTCCCCGTATTCGAACCGGATCCAATAGGTGTTATAGAGCACATCCGCGCCGCGCAGCGAAGCCTCCAGTTCCTTCGGATAGTCGAAAGCATACGGGAAAGCTTCGACCCCGCTTCCAAACGGATTCGGTTTGTCGGGATGCGTGGTAATGGTCCGCACGGTTTGTCCGCGCTCAAGCAGGCGCTGGGTGATATGGCGTCCGATAAAACCGAAGGAGCCGGTGACAACGTTCATGGATGTTCCCTCCGGGCGGATTCTGAATCAAGCAACGTGCGCAGGATTGGTATGGCCGCCGCCGCGGCGCGGGCCCGGTGGCTGATTCGGTTTTTTTCGTCCGGTGGCAGTTCCGCCAACGTCACCTGCCGGCCTTCCGGTTGGAAGACCGGATCGTACCCAAATCCGTTCGAACCGCGCTGGGTGAGTGTGATCTCCCCACGGCACTCGCCCTCGGCGAAAGATATCCCGCCGCCGGGAATGGTGATCGCAATCACGCATACGAAGCGCGCCTTGCGCGGCGCCGGGATGCCGCGGAGCTTCTCGAGAAGAAACTCCCGGCGGCGGGGGTCATCTGCGCCCGGACCCGCGTAGCGCGAGGAGCGCACGCCCGGCTCCCCGCCGAGCGCGTCCACTTCCAGACCGGAATCGTCCGCCAGGGAGAGCAGGCCCGACGCGCGCGCCAGCGCGGCAGCCTTCTTGGCCGCGTTCTCGCGGAAGGTTGTGCCATCCTCTTCCACTTCCAGCGCGATCCCCAGGTCGCCCGGGAAAACAATCTCGGCGGGGACCTCGCGCAACAGCTCGCGATACTCGCGCTGCTTACCGGCGTTAGTCGTGGCAACAAGTAATCTTGGCTTCGTCATCATTCCGCTTCCTCTTCTGGATGGTACAATCCTAAGCAATCTTATTTCATTTCCACGGATTATTCCATGAAACGCTGGCAATTCTGGCTCGGCCTACTGATCAGCATCGCTTGTATATATTTCCTCGTGCTTCCCAAGCAGAATTTCCCGCAGCTCTGGGATTCGCTGCGCAGCGCGAACTACCTGTGGTTGATCCCCGGCATCGGTGTCTATTTTATCGGAGTTTGGGTCCGCGCCTGGCGGCTGCATTATATGATGCGTCCGATCAAGAAAGTATCAGTCCGAACGCTCTTCCCGATCGTTTGCATCGGCTACATGGGTAATAACATCTACCCCGCCCGCGCCGGTGAGCTGCTGCGGGCGTATGTGATCAAGCAAAAGGAGGGCGTGGCCATCAGCGCGTCCCTCGCGATCGTGATCATCGAGCGCATTTTCGACGCGGTGGTGATGATGCTTTTTGTGTTCGTCAATCTGCCGGAGCTGGCCAAACTTAATGGGGATTCCGGCGTGGCCGGGACCATCCAGGAATTGGCGATCGTCGGCACGGGCGTGTTCTTCGGCGCGCTCCTCGTCTTCCTGCTGGCCGCCATGTTCCCCGCGGTCACAGCCCGGGCCGTGGCATGGTCAATCGCCCATCTGACGCCCACCCGCTTCCGTCCGAAACTCCAAGGCCTCGCCGATCGATTCCTCGAAGGGCTGAGCTGCCTGCGTTCGCCGCGCGACGCCGTGATGATCCTGTTTACCTCGATCGTGATCTGGCTGCTGGAAACCGGCAAGTATTGGTTCCTCATGCACGGGTTCGCCTTCAGCGTCTCCTTCTTCGCGTTAATGTTGATGAACGGGATTGCCAATCTGGTCACCACCATTCCCGCGGCGCCAGGCTACGTAGGGACGTTTGAAGCGGCCGGGATCGCCGTATTGACGGCTTATGGAGTTGACAAAGCCATCGCCACGGCCTACACCGTCGTTCTGCACGCCGCGCTCTGGCTGCCGATCACCCTGCTGGGCGCATGGTTCATGCTGCGCGAGGGACTATCGGTGAAAGAGGCGCGCGAGGAAGCAAGGACAGACACACCGCAATCGTCCTAGAGGCAGATCGATAAGTAAATGGGCGGACCGGCGGTCCGCCCCTACGACTACGACGGCACCCACGAACGGATCTCACCCTTTATTCCCGGCAGGGGAATCACCTCGCAGGTATCCGGCTGGATCAACGCAATCGACGGATCACCGGGCTGGAATGCGTTCGCATCCTGGATGCTCACCGCCAGCCATTTGCCGTCCGGACTCCAGAACGGACCATAGGCGAAGAACGGCTGCGCGTCCAGCTGCGCCATCAGGCGCCGGTCCGATCCATCCAGGCGCGCAACGTACACGCTCGCCTCGAACATCCCGAATCCGCGATCCAAATACGCCACCCATTGCCCGTCGGGTGAAAGCGCCAGCGACGGATCCTTTGAGGTGATCGAGAACAGGTCTGTAATCGCTCCCGTATCAATATCCACCAGCTTCAGGTATTGTTTGCCGCCTTCGCCAAGGACGGTATACAGCACTTGTTTTCCATCCGGCGACCAGCCAGCCGATTCCTCGATGGATACCCCGCGGGTTACACGGTGCAGATCCGACCCGTCCGCATTCATCACCACCACGTGATAATTTTCCAGGAATTGAGTCATCGCAATATGTTTGCCATCGGGGGACCACACCGGGCGCATGCCATCCACACCGGGCGGCGTGAGCGCGGTTTTCACGCCGCTCTCCAGATCGAGGATATACATCCGTTGGTCCTGATCAAAAAGCAATTTGCTTCCATCGGGTGAAAGTATTCCATCGCCGAAGATCAATCCCTTTTCACCGCTGCCGTCCACTCCGGAGAGAAACAGCGAGGGATCGGGCGCCACGGCTTCGCGCATGGTGAGGATCTTTCCGCCCAGTCCCACCGGCAGAGGCAGCGCCGGTCCTTCAGCCAGTCGGTTCCACTTGTCATCCGTCAAGCAAACCTGCGGGAGCGCCATCGCCGTCGGCGCTCCTTCTACGACCGGCGGATTCCATGTGACGTTCCAGCTACCGGCCAAGGTAACATTATTGATAGAGAGGTTGATTTGACCTCCGACCAGAGAGAAGTCGGTGAGAGCGTAGGTTTTAAAGGTGCCCTTCTGGTTTGGAGTGCTGCCGCCGCCGCTCGAGCAGCACCTGTCCTGCGTTTGAACCAAGCCCGTGCTTTTTTCGAAGTTGAGCTGCAGCGCGCGCAAAGCCAACGGCGCCTGCACGGCAAACTCGAATCCCTGCATATCTCCTTGCGTGATCATTTTGGCCGAGAGCAGCGTAACCGGAATGCCAAGGATCTGGAACGATTGGTTCAGCTCCCAACGCTGCCCTTCGCGGGGGTTTGCTCCGGTATCGAATTGGATCGGTACCGGGTTGTGAAGGAACGCTTCGACGTCGGGAAACGTCAACGTCAACGGGCCATGAAATGCTTTACCCTGGATTCGATAAGCCCACCGGGTGGCGCCAGGTTCCACGGTCTGCGCCATTCCATAATCATCGTAATCTTGCTCGACGGGAATCGGCATCCCGTCTGCATCCGTGACAATCGCCTGCATGGGTCCGGCTGCGCTTGCCAATCGATCGTCGTGCCAGCGCAGACTGCCAAGCAGCGCATAACCGTCGTCCAATGTGATCACCCGATCCAGCGAAAGCGTGATCCCGTAGGTTTCAGCCTTCGTCGGGCTTGCGGTCGCCGCAAGCGGCGAGGGTTCGACGGTCGGCGTCGGCAGGTCGAATACCGGCATCACGGTTAAATCCGGCGGCGCGGGCTTGAGGCGGAAAGGCAGGCTCCAATCCTCCGGCGCTTTGCCCGGCGGCATGTCCATAATGCAGGGAACAGCAAGCGTTCCTTCATTTACATCCGGCGGCATGGCACCGTAGACGAGCCGGCTGCGATATCCCGACCCCCAACCGCCGCCACCCCCTCCTCCGGTGAAGGCGATTTCGGTCCCGCCGGGAAGGCGGAGCGCCTCCGGCTTGGCGCACAGCGGCCCTCCCTCTCCATTGGAATTTGCAACCTTGACCGACAGCCCCTCGGCCTTGTAGACGATAATCGTCTGCGTCGGATCCGCCACCACCTGTTCGAGCGTCAGCGTGATCCCGTCGCGCGTGACGGTCACCGGCTCGGCCAGCACGCGGATCGAACCGTCCTGGACGATTCCGATGCCGGGGATATAGCCGAGTATTTTTTGCAGGGCGGAGACGACGTTCTGCGGGCCGGCGATCAGCACACCCGCCGCCAGCAAAATCGCAACAACGGCAAACCCCCACGCCAAACGGGCGCGCACTCTGCTTCGGGATTGGAATGCGAGTCCGCGGGCCACCAATCGCTCGCGCAACCCTTGCACGAACTCATCCCGCGGGGAAGGAGCCGCCGCGGCGGAGTGCATTTGTTGCAACCATTCGGGGGAAGGAAAATAATCACTCATGGCCTACTCCATCCGTCCGTGCAGCCGCTCGAGTAACCGGTACATCGATTTCTTCACCGCGTCTTCCTTCTTTCCCAGAACGGAAGCCATTTCGGCGAAGGTCAGCCCGGCCGTGAAATGCAGATGGATCAACTCGCGCTCGCTGTCCTCCAGCGACCGGATCAACCGCGCGAGTTTCCGGATCTGCTCGTCGCGGGCGACCTCGCCGGGGAGATCCGCCTCGGACGCAAAATCCCCAGCCTCCTCGAGCCGCAACGGCTCCCGGGCGCGGAAGAAATCCGCCGCCTTGCGGCGCGCGATGGAAAACAGCCAGGCGGAGAAATATCCGCGGTGGTCGTAGCGCGGCAGCGATTCGATCGCGGCCAGGAAAGTCTGCGCCGTCAGTTCTTCGGCTTCCTGCGCCGAACCGACCCGGCCATACAGGTAGCGGTATACGGATGGCACATACCGGTCGTAGAGCGCGGCGAACGCCTCCGGATTCCGGCGCGCCGCGAGGATCAGGGCGGTATCATCCTGCGCTGCGGGTTCGACCGGTTCGGCCGGCTGGGATTTTGGCATTCTGTTCGAATCCTCCGGATGATGTACGGGATCAGCTTTTATCTTCTATGCATAATATCGGGGCAACGGGCAAAAAGGGACAAACTGGAGATAAAGAAGTATTTGTAGGTGGAAACGCAAAGAAGTACACGGATTTCACCGATAAAGGGCCGAAGTCACCGAACAAGAAATGGAAATTATTTACATTGGGAATAATTTTTTATCCTTCCGTGGATTCGGTTCCTTCGGTGTTTTCCGTGTCCCCCAATCCAACACGAAATGCATTCCCTCACTTGTTTAATTCATCGTCGATTACTTGTTGGAAGGCCTCGTACGGTTGCAGACCGGAAATCAGCCTGCCGTTGATGAAGAAGGCCGGCACGCCCGATACGCCAAGGCGCTCGCCGTCGTGCAAGTCGAGAATGACCTCCTTGTCGAAGCGGTCACTTTTTATGCAACTGTTGAATTTGGAGGGATCCAGCCCGACCGCTTGCGCGTAGGTTTGATATATAGCGCTACCCAAGTTCGCACTCCCATACAGCAATCGGAAGTATTCCCAGTAGCGCCCCTGCTCACCGGCGCAGTTGGCGGCCACCGCCGCCGGCTTCGCGTCGGGGTGGATCGATGTGAGTGGAAAATCGCGGAAGATGAAACGGATCTTGTTTCCGTAATTCGCCTGAAGTTTTTCATATACCGTCGAATACCATTGCCGGCAATACGGGCATTGAAAATCGCCGAACTCGACCATGGTAACTTTGGCGTCCGCCGGCCCCCAGGATGGATCGTCTTGGCTGCTGGCGTCCAATTCGGTGTTGGATGGGTTGCTCCCGTTGGGGAAGATGAAATCCCTTACGCTGTAACCCACCGCGATTCCGGATCCGAATAAGATCAAGCACAGAACGATCTGCCGGATCGGCCAGGAACGCGGTGAAGTGTTCGCAGGGAGATTGATATTGTTCTTCACGCGCGGGATTGTATCACGCGGTAAAGCGCCCATTCGATCGGAATTCCGACTCGAGGCTCGGGTATAATCTCCGGAATGACTGCATCCGGGGATTGGAAACAGGCGCTCTCTCGCACCCGCCGCGCGGCTTTCGGCCGCGTGGCTTCGCTCCTCGGGGCGACGGATATCACCCCCGCCGCCTGGGAGGAAATGGAATCGCTTTTGCTGCAGGCGGATCTGGGTCCGCGGTTGACTCAGGAAACGATCGCTTTTCTCCAACGCAAGGTAAAGGAACAGGGCATGTTGCAGCGGGCTGAATTGGAAAAAGCCCTGCGCGAATTTCTCGGCTCTTTTTTAGAATCCCCCGCCGCAGCTGAATTCACTACCAGACCCTCGGTCCTGTTGATCGTGGGAGTGAACGGCTCCGGCAAGACCACCAGCATCGCCAAACTGGCGGACCGCTATCAGCGCGAGGGGAAACGCGTGCTGCTGGCCGCGGCGGATACTTACCGGGCCGCGGCTTCCGAACAACTCGAGGTCTGGGCTCAGCGGCTCAAGGTGGAATTGATCACCGGCGCCCCCGGTTCCGATCCGGGCGCGGTGGCATTCGACGCCGCCCAGGCCGCGCTCTCCCGCAAAGCCGATCTGCTCATCGTGGATACGGCTGGGAGGCTGCACACGCGTTTCAATCTGATGGAGGAACTGAAGAAAATCCGCCGCGTGCTGGGCAAAGTCGTTCCCGGCGCGCCGCACCACACCTGGCTGGTCCTGGACGCATCCACCGGCCAGAATGCGCTGGCCCAGGCGGCGGGATTCCGCGAGGCGGTCGCGGCCGACGGCGTGATCCTGGCCAAGCTCGACGGCTCCGCCAAGGGCGGGATCGTCTTCCGCATCCGGTCGGAGCTCGGGCTGCCGATTGTCTTCGTGGGCCTTGGCGAGCAATCGCAGGATCTGGCGCCGTTCGATCGCGAAAAATTTCTCGACGGGCTGCTTACCCCTCCCTTTCCCTCCCCATAATAGGGAGCGTAGCCGGAGGCCGGGATAGGTGGGATGTTGCGAATTATTTCTCGAGGGATCACTTACCCCTCCCCTGCCCTCCCCATGACGGGGCGGGTGGCGGAGCCTCGGTGATTTTCCGGGGCCGGAGGCCGGGAGGGGTCGATAAAACCACCCCTCCTTCACCGGTGAATTTTTATTGAACATAAGAACAAATTGACAGGGATTTTCAAGATTTTTTTCTGATCCTGTCCATCCTTTCCAATGCCTCCGTAGATCCCGCGGATACGAATCCGCGGGTAATCCCTTATAATCATCCGAGAGGAAACCATCATGTCCGTCTTCGACGATATTACCCAACGCCTGACCACCGCAAGCGACAAACTCCGCCACCTGCTGGAGAGTCTTTGACCTCGCGTCACAGGAAACTCAACTAAAGCAACTCGAAACACAAGCGGCGGATCCCGCGCTTTGGAACTCCCCCGATAGCGCAAAAAAACTCATGCGCGAACTCACCGGCTTGCGCGGCCGGGTGGCCGAATGGCGCGGCATGGAGCATCGCGTGCGCGATGCACTCGAACTGGCCTCACTCGGGGACGAATCCCTTCTGCCCGAATTGGAACAAGAAACCGCCGGCATCGAATCCGACCTCTCAAGGCTCGACCTGGAAGCGCTGCTCTCCGAACCCTACGACGACGCCGATGCATTCCTCTCGATCCACGCCGGCGCCGGAGGAACCGACAGCCAGGATTGGGCGGAGATGCTCGAACGCATGTTCCTGCGCTGGGCCGAACGCCGCGGGTTTGCGACCGAAATTCTGGACCGCATGCCCGGCGAAGAGGCCGGAATCAAGAGCGTCACGATTTCCTTCAAGGGGACCCACGTGTTCGGATACCTCAAGGCCGAGAAGGGAGTCCACCGCCTGGTGCGGCTCTCGCCCTTCGATTCGGCCAACCGCCGGCATACCTCGTTCGCGTTGGTGGAGGTCTACCCGCAGCTCGAGCAAGCCGGGGAGATCGACATCCCGGCGGCGGATATTAAGATCGAAACCTACCGCTCCTCGGGCGCGGGCGGGCAGAACGTACAGAAGAACGAAACCGCCATTCGCATCACCCACCTGCCCACCGGCATTGTCGTCACATGCCAGAACGAACGCTCACAAACCCAGAACCGTGAAAATGCTATGAAAGTATTGCGCGCCCGGCTGCTTGCCCTCCAGAGCGAGGAGCAGGCAAAAGAGCTGTCTGCGCTTAAGGGCGAGCACATCAAAGCCGAATGGGGCAGCCAGATCCGCTCCTACGTCTTGCATCCCTACCAGATGGTCAAGGACCACCGCACCGAATACGAAACCGGAAACACCACGGCGGTGCTCAACGGGGAGATCGATGGTTTCATCGAATCCTTTCTCCGCTCCCGGATCGGAAATAAAAAATGAACCACCGCGAGGCAAGCAGCGCGGTATTCCAGAAGGCAACACCCAAGATTTAGCGCCTCAAGCGGCGGAATAATTCTCATCCCGCGAAAGCGGGATAATCGCGGGCGAAACGGAACCGAAAACGATCACCCATTTCCGGCGGATTAAAGCGGTACACGGATTGGATGAGGGGGAAAATATATTTACCAATAATCATTTTAATTATTCCGCGTAATCCGGATATTTCTCCGTGGAATCCGTAATTCCAGTTTTTTCTACTAACAATTTGATGAGAAAATATCGCGGATCTACTATTTTTCGGGCATAATCCCTATTATTTTTCCGATATTAATAAAGGCGCTTCGGCGGATGTGCTAGAATATTTCCATGGATCCAAACACAAAAATAAAACCCGAAATTGGGCCTGAAGCCGCGAAATCGCCAGCATCCTCCCAACTTGAGCCGGGCGGACATAGCGACTCGGCGGTAAATAATAATCCTTGGTTGGCAATTCTGCGGCAATCCTGGCTGCGATGGTTCGGCTTTTTCATGCTCCTCGCGATTTTGGTTGCGGTAGTCGTGCTGGCCAAACCCGCGGTGAGCTCGTGGTTGTCCGCTTCCACCGGGAATAAAGCCGCGGCTCAAACACCCTCCGCTTCCGAAGAAGCGGGCCAATCCCTCCCGCAAGTAAGCCGCGCGAATCTGAATCCTTACCTCTCCCGGTTGATCACCTCGGGTTCCACCGAGCCCGCCGATTTCCGGGCGGACGTGATTACGTATACCGTGCAATCGGGTGACTTTCTCTTTGCTATCGCCGATAAGTTCAAGATCAAACCGGAAACCATCCTATGGTCCAACTACGACGTCCTGAAGGATAATCCGGAGATCATTGTCCCCGGCCAGGTGCTAAATATCCTGCCGGTCGACGGATTATATTATCAATGGCAGGCCGGAGATCGGCTGGACACGGTGGCCAGCACATACGGCGTAACTCCGGAAGATATAATCCTTTGGCCCGGCAACTATCTCTCTCCGACCATCGACATCCAAAATCCCGGCATACCTCCCGGAATGTGGCTGGTTGTTCCGGGCGGCCACCGGGAATTCAAGGCATGGGAACCTCAAATTGTCCGTTCGACGAGCGGCACCTCTTGGACCTTCGGCGGGCCGGGCGCATGCAACGGCGTCTACAGCGGATCTGCCGGCACGGGTTCCTGGTTCCTGCCCACCGCCAGCAATTGGATCGTCGGGAACAATTACTCCGCTTACCATCACGGCATCGACCTATACCTCACCCTTGGCGAACCTGTTCACGCCGCAGACCGTGGAGTGATAGTCTACGCGGGATGGAATACCTGGGGCTACGGCAACCTCATTGTGATCGATCACGGCAACGGCTGGCAGACCGTGTACGGCCACCTTAGTCGGATTGATGTAGGATGCGGCTATACCGTTCAACGCGGAGGCCAAATCGGGCTGGGCGGATCAACCGGCAATTCCACCGGACCTCACCTGCATTTCGAAATGATCTATAACGGCGTGCGCGTCGATCCGCATGGATATTATTCCCTGAGATAATTGAGGTATCCAAAGACCCGTTTTCGCAATGGGGTCTCCGGATTTCGGATTTACTATTTGACTGATTGGAAGAAACGGTGACGAGGTTTTAATAACCACAGATTTCACGGAGGGGGACCGCGGATTGCACGGATTTTCTATATCCTCCGTGCAATCCGTTTTTATCTGTGCAATCCGTGGTGAAATTATTTACCGCGCTCGAGATCCAAAAGTTTCCGCTTCACCCGCACCCCGCCCGCCGCGCTATACCCGCCGAGCGCGCCGCTGCTCGCGATTACGCGGTGGCAGGGCACAACCAGCGGGATGGGATTGGCAGCCAGCGCCCGGCCCACCGCGCGCGCCGCGCGCGGATTGCCGATCTCGGCCGCAATCTCCCCGTAGGTGGCCACCCGGCCGTAGGGAATACGCAGTGCGACGCGCAACACGCGGCGCTGGAAAGGGCTCATTACGCGCCAATCGATCCGGGTGTGGAACGACCGTAGCTTGCCCCGGAGATATTCGCGGATTTGTGACGCCGCCTCGCGGACTGCGGCCGGTTTTTTTTCGGCGGCGGTGGAAAAAAACCTCCGCAGTTGACGTTTCCAGGCCGCAGCGCTTCCTCCGATTTGCACCATCGCCAGCCCATATTCGGTGCACGCCACATAAACCGGGCCCGGGTTGGTTTCCAAGACGTCGTAGGCCAATGTTTTTGTTTTCATGTCCGCCTCTGCGATGCCGATCGTGAATAGTGAATGCCTGTTGGAAACCCCACTCCGGCCCGCGTGGATCGTATTTTCGTCCGACTCATTTCTCCGGAATGGCCGGTTCGTCGTCCGGGCTGCGGTTACCGGATTTTCGCAACCGGCCATACCATCCGACGGCAATCAGCGCCAAGAACATTCCGACCGAGAGAATCAATCCGCCCGAGAAAGACAGCGGCGCAAATCGGAATTCCACGATATGTTCCCCGGCGGGCACGCGGACCGCTCGGAAAGCGTAATCCGCCTGCAGTAGCGGGACGCGCGTGCCGTCGAGGAACGCACTCCAGCCGGGATAATTCACATCCGCCAGAACCAGAAACCCATCCTGCGTAAAATTCGCGTCGACGCGCACGAGGTTGGGATCGTTCGACGGTTCCAGCGCAACCTTGGGTTCCGAGAGGCAGGCCGCGCCTTCCTCCCCCCGCCCGGTTTCGACGATCACGGCCTGCCGCGGATCAAATGCCGGATCGATCACCGCAGCCCGGGCGTCTTCCGGGTTGATCATCCAGCGCGCTCGGCACACGCCCCATGCGCGCGCCGCACCGTCTCCAAGATATCGCAGCGAAGGGGAATCCGCGCTTGCGGGCCACTCCCAGACTGCGCCGACGTCCATCATTCCCAGAATCCGCACGCGTTGCGAATCCGGAAGCGTTTCCGCGCTCTCGATCAACGCGGCGTATCGGCCGGGAACAAATGAATCAAAATTGTTCGCCGACGAAATACCGTCCATCCATGCCGTGTTGGGCAGTTCCCAGCGCCGGACATCCATCCAATCCGCGATCCCCGAAAACGTGCGGAACAAAAACGCCCGGCTGTACATCAGCCGGTAGCGAATATCCTCCGGCATAAAGAGGCGGCTTCCATTTAGCTTCGCAGCGATCTCCGCGCCCGCCGGATTGGCCATCCGATACAGATCCGGTGAGGTGACGGGAAGCAATCCGGCGTCGGTAAAGAGCAAATCGAGCGCGACGAGCGCGACAGCTGCCGCCGGCCAGATTCGCACCAGCCCCGGACGGTTTTGGGATTCGATTTTGAGCCACCATACAAGGGCGATAAGGATTCCCAGCGTTCCGGCGACGATGATGGAAAGCGGAAACGTCGAGTGGATTACCTTCAGGGAAGCCGCGCCGATTCCGCCGATCGTCACCGCCGCCGCGATCACCCCGAGGTTCGCCGGCCCGCGGCGGGACGTCTCCTGCGCCCGGGCCCAACCCTCGGCGCCGGCCGCAGCCAGCAGGCAAAGTGCAAACACCAACCCGACCATGATCCGCGCCGGGGCCTGGAATAAATTAAACGTGGGAACGTGTTGAAATAGAAACAGAAAGACCGGAGTCCAATTGCCCATTCCAAGGACTGCGGTCAATCCCAGCAACGCCAGCAGGTACCCATACGGGAAATCCGAAATCCCCCTGCGGCGGATTCTGCCGATCACGGCCGTCACTGACAGGCTCAGCGGCAATAGCCCGATATAGATCGCGTCTTCCCAGTAATTGGCATATCCCCAGTAATCGCCGTGCGCCGGGTTGCCGAAAAAATTCGGGGCGATCAGCGTGAGCCAATGCCAGGGCCAGAAAGAATACGTCAGGGCCGAGGCGATCTCCGCCCCCGCCGCGCGCTGCGATGCCCACCAGTATTCAACCGTCGGGAGGAATTGCGCCGCACCGAGCGCGAAGGCCAACCCGCTGGCGGCAAAAAGCCGCACTCCGGTCAGCAGTATCTGTCTTCCGGGGAGGCGCATGGAAACAGCGCGCACAGCCATCCAACCCAGGAGGATCAGCCAGGTATACCAGGCCGTCTGCCAGTGGCCGGCCAGCCACTGCAGGCAAAGCGCCGCGGTGAGCGGCCACGCGAGGATTCCCTTCCGCTGACGGACGGCTTCCTCCCCGGCCAGGATAATCCAAGGCAGCCACGCGATGGAGGCATTGATGGTCAGGAACCACGCTCGCGCCGCGAGGTACCCGGAGAGCATGAACGCCAGCCCGGCCACCGTCCGCCCCAGGAAGCCTATCCCAAGCTTGCGGCTGAGCTTTACCATGCCGATCCCGGCCCAGAGGAGATGCCCCGCCAGCAGCAAGCCCTGTCCGTAATCGACCGGAAGAATGAGGAGCAGCCAGTTTGGCGGATACAGCAGCGCCGATTGGGCGTTGGCCAGCAGCGGCGCTCCCATTCCAAACAAAGGATTCCAGAGTGGCAAGTGGCCGCTGAAGAGGATTTGCTTGGCTATCTCGTGCCAGGGGTAAAACTGCAACAACGGCAGCCCCCAAAAGATATCCCGGACGCCAGCCAGGACCGGCCACAAAAGAACGAGCAACGCGCCGATCAGAACCCCATAAGCAGGATCCACGCGCGAAAAAAAGTTCTTCATGCGCACCCAAACGACGGATGGCGTCATACGTCTGGTATACCCTGTTTCCAGGGGGCAGGCAAGCGCCCGGAACCATATTCCGATTCCTCGCCGGATGGCTTTGGTTATATAATCTTTCCAAGTTCCCGGCATGCGGCGCTGGCGAGAAATCGGAAAGGAAGTATCCGACGCCGCCGATCGGGAAGGAGATTTCCATGCCCCTTAATCCGCGTCTATTTCTTTTCCTCCCGGTCGCCGTGGCTCTGCTTTCCGCGTGCGGGGGAACGCCGACCCCCAAGCCGGAACTTCTCGTTTCAACCGCTCCAGCGGCTGCCTTCACCAATACACCGTCTCCCACTCAACCTGCTCTTCCTACATCCACTCCCACCACCGCGGTGACGCTTCCCCCCGCTGCCCCCACACCCGGGCTTGTATTTATTAAGGTAGGCAATGACGCCGCATCCCTGGGATTATGGATCGTACAGGCCGATGGTCAATCAAAACAACTCAGCACCAAGAGCAATCCGAGGTTATCCCCCGATCAGAAGCAGGTGGTGTACAGTGAAAACGGGGACATTTGGCTGACCGATCTCGGGACGGGGAAAAATATCAACCTAACCCGGACGAACGATAAAGTCGAAACGGATTACCAGTGGTGGCCCGCCCGACCTGGGATCATTGTATTTCACTACCAATTTAAAAACGACATTCAACCCATAGCCGGCTATCCGGCGACGGTGAAAACGGACGGAACGAACTACCTCGTGATCGACGAAGAGATCGGATCGAATTCTCCGGCCGCGCTTTCGCCCGACGGCCAGTCGATCGCTTACGACCGCGGCGGAATCCCCTGGGTTTACAACTTCACCGGCGGCATGATGCCGATCTTCCCGAAGTCGTTTCCGGAAAAATACCGGATCGCAACCAACCCCGCCTGGTCTCCCGACAGCCGCAAGATCGCCTGGCAACTTTTCGGCGATCAAACCGGCAGCAACGGTTGGAGCGGCGTAGCGGTGCTCGATCTGGACACGCTGCAGGTAATGCTGCTGCATCGCTACACAGTCCTCGGCGGAAGCGATGTCGGCAATTACCACCTCGCATGGAGCTCGGACGGAACGTGGCTGGCCGTGGCCAACCAAACCGAGCTCGCGCAGGACGGTAAAGTTTCCTTGTGGGTGATGCGCCCCGACGGCAGCGAGGAACATCATATCGGCAATGGTGACCACCCCGTTTGGAGTCCGGACGGCGAAGCGCTGATTTTCCTTGCAACGTCCGGCGTGTTTGCGGTTAAAACCGGCGAATGGAATCCTTACCAGGTCACTTTGCCCGCCGATTCGCAGGTCATCGATTGGGTGAAGTTAAAATAGGATTGAAGTCGCTGAAAAAGATTCACGCCCGGAGCCAAGGCTCCGGGCATTTTTTTAATTAACCCAATGTTGACCCTTCGGTGCGGCAATTCCTCGACAAGCCATGTTTTCTCGCACTCGCTTTTTTATGGCGGTTCGGTATTTCAACTGTCCGCTTGCGCCGATCCACCGCATTTCGGCAAAACAAAATAAATTCCGCTGGCGAGCGTGGCATCCACTTACCCGGTGAAAAACGACTGAGTTTCTTGATAATCTTCAAAAAAAACGAATAGGGATATAATTTTTTATAGTAAAACCCGACTATGTTTGTCGTGTATTGAGGAATATGAGGGAGCAAAACATGAACAAGAAAATACTCATCCGGAGCCTTCTGCCGGCGGTTGTCCTATTCCTGGCGGGTTGCAAAAGCGCCCCGTCCACTCCGGCTGTAAAATTCGCCATGCGCGTGGGATATTTCCCCAACATCACCCACTCGCAGGCGCTCATCGGCATAGCCCGCGGGGATTTTCAAAAAGCATTGGGCGACAACGTCACAATCCAGACCACGGTGTTTAACGCCGGGCCTTCCGTGATCGAAGCCTTGTTCGCCGGGCAGATCGATCTTTCGTACATCGGCCCCAATCCGGCCATCAACGGGTACACCCAATCCGAGGGCAAAGCGTTGCGCGTCGTGGCCGGGGCCACCAGCGGCGGTGCGGCGTTCGTGGTGCGTCCCGCAGCGAACATCAAATCCGCCGCGGATTTGGCGGGCAAGAAACTGGCCACTCCTCAACTGGGGAACACCCAGGATGTGGCACTGCGCGGCTACCTGGCCGAGCACGGACTGAAAACCAAAGAACAAGGCGGCAACGTCGAAGTCGTGCCGACCGATAACGCGCAGATCCTCGACCTGTTCCGCCTCGGGCAGATCGACGGGGCATGGGTTCCCGAACCCTGGGCCAGCCGGCTGGTGATTGACGGCGGCGGTACGGTCTTTGTCGACGAGCGGGATCTATGGACGGAGACCGGCGGCCAGTTCACCACAGCGCTAATCATCGTCGATACAAAATTCCTCGCAGCCCATCCGGATGCGGTCAAAGCCTGGCTGCGCGCGCACGTGGAGATCACGCAGTGGGAATTGGAAAATCCCGGCGACGCCCAGACCTTGATGAACGCTCAGATTCAAAAGCTCACCGGCAAAGCGCTGTCCTCCGACGTGCTCTCGATGGCCTGGGGCAGGATGAAACCCACCTGGGATCCGATCAGCGCCTCGTTGGCCAAATCCGCCCAGTCGGCTTACGAGGCGGGGTTCCTGAAAACCCAACCCAACTTGGACGGGATTAACGACTTGACGGCTTTGAATGCGGTGTTGAAAGAGAAGAACTTACCGCTGGTGAAATAACCCGCGCGTAGAAGTCACGCTAGCTTGCCATCGACAGGTGCATTCCGCCGGATCCGATAAATGGATCCGGCGGAATTTTTTTAAATTAAAAACGGGGGATCATAACTTCCACACGGTCGCGCGGTTCGATGAAAACCGGCCCTTACCAATACGGATGCACCAACGGTTTCACTTGGCTGTTATAGATCGCTCCGATCCGGTCCATCGCGGACGCGGTGAGCGGCGGAAAATCGGCCGCCGCGGCGTTTTCCTCCACCTGCGCGGGCCGTTTGGCACCGGGTATGGCGCAGGTGACGGCGGGAGACATCAGAATCCAAAGCAGCGCCATTTGCGCCATGGTCATCCCGGCGGGCACAATCGGTTTCAGGTTCCCGACCGCCTGCAATCCCAGGTTGTAATCCAGGCCGGCGAAGGTCTCTCCGCGGTCGAACGCCTCGCCGTGGCGGTTGAATGCGCGGTGGTCGTCGGATTCGAAAGTACTGGAGGCCGTGAATTTTCCGGTGAGCATACCCGAGGCGAGCGGCACCCGCGCCAGGATCCCCACCTTGCGTCGTTGCGCCTGCTCGAAGAAGAGATCCGCCGGGCGCTGGCGGAAGATATTATAGATGATCTGCACCGATTGCACGCCGGGGAACTCGATCGCCTTCAGCGCTTCCTCCACCTTTTCCACGCTCACGCCGTAATACCGCAGCTTCCCCGCCTGCACGAGGCCGTCCAGCACGCCGAACACCTCCGGCCGGTAATAGACGTCCGTCGGCGGACAGTGCAGCTGCAGCAGGTCGATGGCTTCGGTTTCCAGGTTCTTCAGGCTGCGCTCGACGAACGCGGTTAAATTTTTGCGGTTGTAACCGTCGGCGGTATGCGGGTCCAGCCGGCGGCCGGCTTTGGTAGCCACGTAGAAAGGTTCGCGCCGCTGGCGGCGCAATTGCGCCATCAGTTTTTCGCTGTGGCCGTCGCCGTACACGTCAGCGGTGTCGAAGAAATTGACCCCCAGGTCGAGTGCGCGGTTCAGCGCGGCGAGGGATTCGGAATCCTGAACCGACCCCCAGGTGCCACCGATTGCCCACGCGCCGAAACTGACCGCGGAAACTTTCCATCCGGTACGTCCCAGTTCCCGATATTGCATTGCGGCCTCCTCTTATTGCGAAGAACATCTACCACAGATTACACGGATCCAACCACGGATTTCACGGATTGAAAAATATTTTTAATATTTTTCCGTGTAATCCGTGGTTGGATTTAATCCGCCGGCAAGATTTCCCAAACTTCCCATCCGCCTGCATTGTATACTCGCCGGCAACCGGTAATTCCCGTTCCCAATTGTGCGCCTTCCTCCGGACCGACCAGCACATAGCGCGCGCCGGATTGCCGGAGCGCGGCCAAACGCTCCTCGCCGGAACGAGCACCGTCGAAGATAACCTGGACGATGGATTGTTTTTGCACGCCATTCAGCGTTTCGGGACCGTGGCCGATGTAGGACACCAGATCGGCATAGGCTGGAAGCGCATTTCCCGCGTTGAAGTCGCTGAGCACCACCGTGCCCGGCTCGGCGTTTATATCCAGCCAATCGAAGGCGCGGACCTCCTCCGACGGCAGGAACGCCGGCGCATGGGGAGACGCGGATTGCTCCAAAGCCCAGCCTAGAAAAAGCGCGGTCGCCGCAAGCATGAACGCCATTGCGATGGCAAGCGCCGCTCTGCGGGCCAGGCCGGCCATTTTCCTTTCGACAAAGAAGAGCGCCAGGATGAGCGGCACAATCCAGAACCCTTCCGCCAGCCGGCGTTGAACACCCACCGGCAGATACACCATGACCGGAAAGATCAGCGCCCACCCGATCAACAGCAGCCAGCGGTCATCCTCGCGCAGGGCGAGGTACGCGCCCGCCAGCGCCGGCAGAAGCGGCACGGCGTACGAAAGCAGGTACTGCCAGAAGGGAGGCGAGGGAAGCACGTTCTGCGCGTTCCATTGCCGCAGGATCGGATCGAGCGCGAAGGACAGCGCGGAATACAGGACGAACGGAATCGTAAACGCCACTGCAATCGAAGCGCGCGTCAATCCGTCCCGTACAGGCCCACCGTCCCCCGTCCGCCGGATCCGCATTTTCAGGAACGAGAGCGCGACCGCCGCCGCCATCACCGCCCAGGCGACAAGCACTGTGAGCGGCTGGAACAACCACAACCCGATGAGCGCCACGCCTATTTTCACCCCCTGGCGGCCGACCTCCGCTGCGGGACGCGGCGTAAGGAACCACGCCAGCGCGAGCAACAGCAACGCGCGGGCTGCGGCGAGATGCGGAATTCCAAAAATCGAAAGAAAGCCGAACGCCTCGGGAGAGGTGAATTCAATCGGATAGACTCCACGCAGGGCGAGGAGCCAGCCAAAACCTCCTCCGAAGGCCGCCGCCGCCATTCCCCAGCGCCGCAGCGGGATGCTTTCGAGAAAGCATGCCAGGAAGCGATAGACCGCCAGCATCATCGCGATCCCCGCCAAGATGTTCGCCAAGCGGAAAAGGACAACCAGCTGTCCGTGCATTTCCGCACCGCCCGCCAGTTTGCCCAGCAGCAGATACGGCAAGTAGATCAGCGTGCCGCTCTGCGGTTCGCTGGTGTAGGGATCCCGGAACAACCACGCGCCGTCCGCGCCTTGGCGCATATCGGCGATGTAGGAGTTGCCGTCTTCGACGGCGAACAGGGAGCCGCTGAAGCGCCGTCCGCTTCCCTGCGATTGGTATGCAATCAGATAGGGCAGCGTGAGCAGCGCCATCACGCCGACCGCAAAAGCCAGTGCCCAGCGCCACTCGGCGCGCGTCACTTTGCCCATCGCCACACTCCGAAAAACAAGAGCAGCGCGAAGAACGTCACGGCCGCCCCGGTCAACGGCAATCCGGGATCATAGCTCATCTGCACCTCGTGCGTTCCCGGTCCAAGCTCGACCGCACGCCACCACCCGCCGGCGGTGCGTACCGCCGCGCTTTTCCCGTCCACCGTCGCACGCCAGGCGGGATAAGCCGCCTCGGCGAAGATCAGCCATCCGGGTCCTTCGGCGGTCAGACGCAACCGGTTCGGGCTTTCGGATTCCACCCGCGCCGCGCGGTTCCCGACCGGCCGATCCCAATCATCGAGGGTTTCTGCAACCCATGCACGCGGCATTGCCATCGGGTTTTCATACAGGAAAATGCCGAGTACTTTTTCACGAAGGTTCAGCGCGGCGTCAGGGATCGCAAACGCCGAAACGATGTAGCGCACGTTCAGAAGGCCTAAAAGGCGCGCGTCGGGGATGGCGTCCTGATTGTCGATCACCGGGCTGCCGGTGGCAAACGCGGGCAGCGTGACGGAATATCCCGGCCGTGAAACGCCCGCCGCTGTCGAAACCACCCTCGCCGTGGAGAGCAGCATCAGCGGATCGACGCCATCCAGCGAACGCAAATCGCCGTTCACGAAGTCCAAAGCCGGGATGCTGTAAGAGGGAGAGTAGACGCGGTATCCTGCGGTATTTTTTTGCAGGAACGACAAGGCCGCCTCGACGCCGGGCGGTTCGACCACGGCCGGGTGCGGGTCGATCAAACGGAAATCGGCAACCGCAAAATCCAAGATCGCCAGGCAGATCAGGGCGGCGCCCACGCTAGACGCCCAACGTCTCGAGAGGAACCCGACGAAGAGAATGACGCCCGCCGCGCCCCAGATCAATCCATCCTGCCATAGTGCCGGAGGCAATTTCATAAACCAGGATGCGATCGCGAGAACCGCGCCGCCCGATGCCAACGCAAAACCGATCTTCTTGAGGATACCACCTTGATCCGTTTTCAATTCCAGCGCGGTCATCCCACGCGCGGCGAGCATCGTGAGCGCCAGTCCGGCCAGGAACATCCAGCGCGGAGGAACGCGCAGCAGGCCAGCACCGGGAATCGCGCCGATCACGGCCGAAAAGCCCGGAATGTTTGAACCCAGGGAAAGGAAAACCGCAAGAATCAGCAGAATGATCCAGAAGACGCCTGCGTCACCCTCTGCTTTTTTCAGGCCTTTATCGGAAGCATGGGGGCGGAAAACGATATGGAAGCAAGCGAACAACGCCAGCGCGAGCACGACGACTCCCGGGTATACCTCCCATTCCACCGAAGTTCCTATTCCGCCGAATATCAAGCCAAGCAGCGAAAGGAAAGGCAGCGATTGAGTGGCGGCTTCCGTCCCCGAGAGATTCGCCCGCGTGGAGAGCGAGACGAACTGGGCCATCGGCAACGCGAGCACGGCCGATACCGCCGCGGCAAACGCGCCGAACAATAAAAAGTTCTTCCCCCAGGCGATGATCCGGATACGCGCCGATTCCCGCGCCGGGTTGTCTCCGGCGGAAACGATCGCATATCCGAGGGCGGCCAAAGCGGATGGAATCGCCCAGCGTGGATCGGCGAGGAACATGGCGCCGGCCATAACACCGGCGAAGGACCATGCGCGCAAGCTCCCGGTCCGTGCAGCCCTGCGCGCGGCGAGCAACAGCCATGGAGTCCAGGATACGGCCAGTACCAGGGTCAGATGCCCGGCTGCCGCGTGCGCGACAAACTTCGGCAACCCGCCGAAAGCAATTCCCGCCAGCAGTGCGCCGGTGGTCGAAGCGCCTTCGTCGCGTGCCAGCAGAAACGCTCCAATCCCGGCAAAAGCCAAATGCAAAAGAAAGAGGATGTTGAAAGCCAGCGGCGGTGAAATCACCAGCGCCAGCCATAGCGGCGGGTAATAGATCCCCGACAGCGGATCGGCCGCGAAGGGCGTCCCACCCAACGTTTGTGGATTCCACATTGGGATCTCGCCGTATCGGATTAACGATTGCCGTAAAAACTCGGCGTTAGGCCAATGGGTGACGGTCAGATCTGAAAACTCCGCGCCGGGCGAATTATGAATTTGCCCGAATCCGCCGAGGAGCGGAGCGAGCCAGAGGAGGGGCAGGACCAACAATAAACCAATCCGAGTTTTCAACACCGGCCTCGTTACGCATCGAGTATATCATCGCAGGGCGCCCGCCTCATCGCATTCCGCCCCTTCAAATCCAAGTATAATGACCTCGTTCTAAGGAGGAGCAATGAAACGATTTCTAGTAAGCCTTATCATCCTGGCGATTATCCTTTTAGGGTGCAACATTTCGACAACGGTAACCCAGGGCGTAACCTCCCAACCGGGAGCAACGGATACACAAGGTATTCCTCTTACGCCGACCAATACCTCCGCTGCGCCGGCCACCGAAGCCGCAACCGATACGCCGGCACCGAATGTTTCCTGTAACGAGCTTTCTTTTTATCTGGATCCCACTCTTGCGACGAGCATTCAGTGCGAAACCACACCCCAGTTCATAAGCCCGACGGGTATTGGCACCAACCCGCAATACACGAAAGTCTCGCTACAGGGGTACATCCTTTCCGACCGGTTTATGAAACCGGTCATCTCAGTCTTCCCCGTGGAACCGTTCAGCCAGCTTCTGCCGGACGCCATCAACGCGGATGTGACCGCCCTGCAAGCCATGATCGCTGGCGGGGCTCCCGGCAGCAACGATCTTCCGCTGCTGCCGATCCAATATGCGCGCCAACTGTTCTTCGCGCGGTACAACATTGTTGCGTTTACCAACGGAAGCGGTTACCACATCGTGACCGAGTACGCCCAGGCATATTACCCGGTAAACAATCACGAGATGTTCTTCTCCTACCAGGGGCTTACGTCCGACGGGAAGTATTGGATTTCGATCATTCTTCCCATCTCGCATCCCAGTCTGCCAGAGAACGGGGACAATCCGCCCGCGGACTTATACAGCAACCCCGACCCGTACTACGCGCAAATGACCAGCCAATTGAACTCCGTACAACCGGCAAGTTTCAACCCGTCGATCCTGATGTTGAATGATTTAATCAAGAGCATCACGATTACCCCCTAGCGTATTCGACGATTTTGGGCCGGCAGTTCATGCTGAAGCAGCCGGCCCAAATTCCTCTGGCGGGGAGGATCAAAATCCGGTAAAATCCCCGTCGCTTGGGCGGTTAGCTCAGTTGGTTAGAGCACACGGTTGACATCCGTGAGGTCGTAGGTTCGAGCCCTATACCGCCCACCTCCCCGGTTCGGATCTCGACCGGGGTTCATACCCAAGGCAATCGTCGGGACGAGTAAGTTGTCAGCGGATTTCAGCGAGCGGGGACGCGGTGCAAGCCCCACAATCCAAGTCAACCGAAAACCCCCCGGCGGCTTGAACCGGAAAGGCGAACTACCGCCGAGTATGGAGAACGGCTCAGCCCCGTTAGCGGCTGCAAGAGCCTCGGAGTGTTCTCTTCCGGGGGAATTTGGGTGGAACCGCGAACTCTCTCGCCCCTGTGATGGGGCGAAATTTTTTTTAAACGACCCAACCCGCACTCCCCTTCCCTTAAGGGAAGGGGGGAAGGGGAGTGGTCAACCAAGGAGGCAGCCATGCCGATCCGCAAAACCGAAAAATATTCAGAGACGCCGCTTTACCGGCTCCGCCACTCCGCATCGCATGTGATGGCGCAGGCGGTGATGGAGATGTTCCCCGGCCAGGCCAAGATCACCATCGGACCGCCAATCGAGGACGGTTTCTATTATGATTTCGATCTGCCGCGCCCGCTCACCCCGGAGGACCTGGGCCAGATCGAGAGCCGGATGCGCGAGATCATCCGCGGCGACCACCCGTTCGTCCGCCGCGAGCTCTCCGCCGCAGAAGCCAAGCAGCTGTTCGCCGATCAGCCCTACAAGCTCGAGTTGATCGAAGGTCTCGAGCACGGCGCGGCCGACGAGGATGGCAACCCGCTCACCGCCCCGCCGGTGATTTCCATATACACGAGCGACACCTTTACGGATCTGTGCCGCGGACCGCATGTCCAGCGCACCGGGCAGATCAACCCCGACGCATTGAAGCTGCTTAACGTCTCGGGCGCGTACTGGCGCGGCGACGAGAAGCGCCCGATGCTGCAGCGCATCTACGGCACCGCATGGGATTCGGCCAAGGAGCTGGAGGAGTACCTTTGGAGGCTGGAGGAGGCCAAGAAACGCGACCACCGCAAGCTCGGCAAGGAACTGGATCTGTTCTCCATCAACCCGGAGGTCGGGCCCGGGCTGGTGCTTTGGCATCCGAAAGGGGCGCTCGTCCGCTATTTGATGGAGGACTTCTGTAAACGGGAACATCTCGCGAACGGCTACGAGTTGGTGGATTCACCGCACGTCGGACGCGGACATCTATGGGAAACCAGCGGGCACCTAGATTTCTATCGCGAGAGCATGTATGCCGGAATGGAAATGGACAACGAAACCTACTACGTCAAACCGATGAACTGCCCGTTCCACATCATGATCTACAATTCCGGGTTGCGCTCGTACCGTGAACTTCCGATTCGATACGCGGAATGGGGCAGCGTTTACCGCTACGAAAAGCCGGGCGTGTTGCACGGGTTGATGCGTGTGCGCGGTTTCACGCAGGACGACGCGCACATCTTCTGCCGGCCGGACCAAATGCCGGAGGAAATCGACCGCGTTCTGAAATTTTGTCTGCATATCCTGCGCGCGTTCGGGTTCACCCAGTTTCACGCCTACCTGGCCACGCGGCCCAAGGAGAAATCCGTGGGTGAGGCAGCCCAGTGGGAAGCGGCCACCGAAGCGCTGCGCGCATCGCTGGAACGCTCGGGTCTGGAGTACGCGTTGGACGAGGGCGGAGGCGCCTTCTATGGGCCGAAGATCGACCTGAAGATCGCGGACGCCATCGGCCGCGAATGGCAATGCAGCACGATCCAGTTCGATTTCAACGAAGCGGCGCGCTTCAACCTGCACTACATCAACGAAGCCGGCCAGGAGGAGCAACCTTATATGATCCACCGGGCGCTGCTCGGTTCGATGGAGCGCTTCTTCGGGGTAATGATCGAACACTACGCCGGCGCGTTCCCGGTCTGGCTGATGCCGGTCCAGGTGATGGCCATCCCGATCGCCGATCGCCATAACGAATACGCGCAGAAGGTTGCCGATCAGCTGCGCCGGGCTGGCATCCGTGTGAATGTCGATGTGCGCACCGAACGCATGAACGCAAAGATCCGCGACGCGCAGATGCAGAAAATCCCCTACATGCTGGTGATGGGCGACAAGGAAGCAGTCGCCGGCGCGGTGGCGGTCCGCCTGCGCAGCGGCGAGGACAAGGGCGCGATGCCGGTGGAGCAATTTATTGCGATGGTGAACAAGGCGGTGGACAGCAGAGAATAACCGTATGGGCGCGTCGGCGACGCACCCCTTCATTCGTCATTCGTAAATCGTCCGTAGGGGCCGGTCGCGACCGGCCCCTACGATTTAATCCTCGCAACCGTTTTTGGATCCGTCAATTCCCGGATCGCGTCCGCGGCCACCCAGTGCGCGGCGCGGGATTCTTGCCGGGCAATGCGGCGGGCGCAGGCGACGGCGGCGTGATTCAATGTGCGGTTGCGTTTGCCGATGTTCCGCAACGCCCAGTTGACCGCCTTCTTTACAAAATTCCGTTCGTCGGATGCATACTTTTCGATGAGCGGCAGATATCCGAGGAACAGTTCATCGCCCGCCTCTTTGTCGTGCCAGGCCAGGGCCGCCATCAAGGCGAAACCCGCCCGCCGGATAAACTCCGGTTTCCGCCTGGTCCACGCCGCCGCCTTGCGCCGGCCAAGACGGGTCCGGTCGAAGAGATTTCCACAAACCTGATCGCAGACGTCCCACGAATCGAAATCGTTCACCCAATCTTCCATTTGGGCCGAAGTCACTTGCGCCGGATCGTCGACGAGGGCAGCGAGGATGCGCGCTTCGTGGATTCCGCTCTGCCAGAGCCGAAGCGCCAGCGCATGATCGATGCCCGCGGATTTGGCAGTCTGACGCAAGAACGGCATCGACAACCCCAACGCGTTCTCTGTCAGGATTCCAAACTTGGCCATCCCTTCCAACCCGGCGGGATTGGCATTCGCTTTCAAGTGGCGCAGGATTTTATCGTAGGTCATAGGCGGCGCCCTCCTCCTTCATTATATATAACCCAGGTCGATAGCCGCCAGAGGAAATGGAAAAAATCACTCTGTTTCCAAATGATGGAAACGGCCGACAAGGGATCGGCTCCATCCTGTGGTACCCGCCCCGATCTTTACCGATCGGTCTTCTTTGAAAATTCTCTCTTCGAGGGTAGAATCAATTTATCCCGTTGCCACGCAGGCCGGGAAAACGAAGTTCAAGGGGAGGAGCCATGTTCCATAAAATCATCCTGGTGGGAAATTTGGGCAAAGATCCGGAAATGCGCTACACGCCCGGCGGCCAGCCGGTAACGTCCTTTTCCGTAGCCAGCAACCGCCGGTATACGGGTTCGGACGGGCAAAACGTGGAAGAGACCATCTGGTTCCGCATTTCCGTTTGGGGCAAACAGGCGGAGGTATGCAAACAGTACCTCGCCAAAGGCAGGCAGGTTCTGGTGGAGGGACGCCTGGTTTGCGACCGCCAGACCGGTGGCCCGCGCACATTCAAGCGGCAAAACGGTGAAATCGGCGCTTCGTTCGAAGTAAACGCCGAGACCGTGCGCTTCCTCGGCCAGAAGCAGGACGCCGGCCCGGAAAACGATACCGGCGCCGCACCGGCTCCGGCAACGGAAGAGGAAATTCCTTTCTAGGTAGTAGTGGCGGGGCGAATCCCCCGCCTTTTTTTTTGCGAGGTGGTGATGAGCGAACAGCAATCCAATCCTCCGGCCGCTCCCCAGCCGATTCCGATCGAACTGCCGGGAACCCTCGAACCGGTGTACTCCAACCTTGCCCTGATCGCCCACTCGCCGGCCGAGATGGTGATCGACTTCGCGCGCATCCTGCCGGCGATGCCGAAGGCGCGGATTTACGCGCGGGTGATCCTCACTCCGCTGTGCGCCAAAGCGCTGCATCGCGCACTGGGCGAGAATCTCGCCAAATTCGAAAAGCAATACGGCGAGATCCGCATGCCGGAAGGGCCATCGCTGGCCGAACAGCTCTTCCGCAAACCGACGGGAGACCCTGCTCCGGAATCCCCGAAAGAAGGTTAGGACCATGGAAGGATTGGACGCGATCGGCGAACAAATGCACGCGTTGCTGCGTGCCAAAAACACGGCCCGCGACCGGGCGCTCGAACAATCGCGTGCGGTGATCCGCTACTCGTCGCTTGCCATCCGTGCGGTGCACCGCGACGAGCGCGCGCTGGCCGAGGAAAATCTCCGCCAGGCACGCACCCAGGCCAAGGAAATGCAGCAGGGGTTGGCGGACTATCCGGACCTGTACTTCGCCGGATACACCCAGGATGCACTCAAGGAGCTTTCGGAGGCGAGCATCGTGTTCGCGCTGGTGGGCGAGCTTCCGTTGCCGAGCGCGGCGGACTTGGAAGTGGATGTTGCACCCTACCTCAACGGTCTGGGCGAGGCCGCCGGCGAACTGCGGCGTCGGAGCTTGGACATGCTGCGCCGCGGCGGAAACGCCGAAGCGGAGCGATTGCTTGGATTGATGGACGATATCTACTCGCTGCTGGTGACGTTGGATTACCCCGACGCGCTGACCGGGGGATTGCGCCGCACCACGGATTTGGTTCGGGGGGTTACAGAACGCACCCGCGGCGATCTGACGCTCAGTCTGCGCCTGGAATCCGCAGAGCGCGCCGCCGCCGCGCTCGAACAATCGCTGCAAAAGAAATAACGCGGGGCTTTATAAACAGGCAACCCACCTATAAAAAACCGCAGGGGCGGATCGCGATCCGCCCCTGCGGTTTTTTCATCGGAAATGACAACCATTATTGATTATGGATATGCAAGACCTTCCCCAGGAATGCCTTGGTCCGTTCCTGCTTAGGATGATCGAATAGATCGTCCGGGGTTCCCTCCTCGATGAACTGACCCTCATCCATGAACAGTACCCGGTCGGCCGCGGCGCGAGCGAACCCCATTTCATGGGAGACCACAACCATCGTCATCCCTTCGTACGCCAGCTTCTCCATGACCTCCACCACCTCGTTGATCATTTCCGGATCCAATGCGCTGGTGGGCTCGTCGAACAGCATGATCCGCGGATTCATCGCCAGGGCCCGCGCGATGGCGACGCGCTGTTGCTGGCCGCCGGAAAGTTGCGCCGGACGAAAATTTGCCTTTTCGGGAATGCCCACCTTCTCGAGGAGTTCCCGGGCCACCCGTTCGGCTTCCTGCCGGTTGCGCTTGCGGACGATCCGCTGCGCCAAAGTGATGTTATCGAGCGCGGTTAGATGCGCGAACAAATTGAACGACTGGAAGACCATCCCCACTTCGGTGCGGACCGCGTTGATATTTTTCGCCGTATCCAGCGGAATGCCGTCGACCGTGATCCGCCCGGAATCGTATTCCTCCAGGCGGTTGATGCACCGCAGGAGAGTGGATTTTCCGGAGCCGGAAGGGCCGATGATCACGACGACTTCCTTTCGGTTCACCGCGAGGCTCACCCCGCGCAATGCTTCACAGGCGCCGAACCGTTTGCACACTTTTTCGATGCGGATGATTGGATCCGCGCCGGCCGGGTTTTCCATTGTCTCACCTTTCATACTTCACGCGCTTTTCGATCCACGCGACGATCCGCGCCGAGAACAGCGTCATCACCAGATATAAGAGCGCCACCATCGCCCAGGTCGGGAGGGTGATGAAGGTCGCCCCCATGAATTCCTGGCCCCGGCGGGTCATATCGGTGACGGCCACCACACTGACCAGGGAGGAATCTTTGAGGAGCGAGACG
Organism: Anaerolineae bacterium; assembly: GCA_003141675.1. GTDB lineage: Bacteria > Chloroflexota > Anaerolineae > Anaerolineales > RBG-16-64-43 > FEN-1073. The sequence goes on along the minus strand of PLND01000053.1, from coordinate 29,770 downwards.
AACTCGTTCCCCACCGGGGGCAGGATCACCCGTACCGCCTGGGGCAGGACCACATGCTGCATCGTCTGCCCATTGCTCATCCCCAAGCTGCGGGCCGCTTCAATTTGTCCTTTGGGGATGCTCTGAATCCCGGCACGGAAGATTTCGCTCATGTAGGCTCCGTAACAGATGGTCAAACCAAGGATCGCCATCGGCAACGCCGCGGCCTGGAAACCCGAGAGGGCGGCGATATGGAATTGATCCCCCAGGCTTTGCGCCAGCGAGGGGAAGGCGTAGTACCAGAAAATCAATTGCACCAGAAGCGGAATGCCGCGGATGATTTCCACATACAACGAGGCGATTCCATTTGCCAGCCGGTTTTTCGAGTTGCGCCCGAGCCCGCCCAGCAATCCCAGGAAGATCATCAATACGAAGGAGATCAGCGTGGTGATGATCGTTATGCTGATCCCGTCCGATACAAAACGGAAAATTCTTTTATACGGATTCGGAACCGCCACGATCAGCACAATCACCAGGATCACGGCGCCGATCACCAGACCCCACCAGGGATCCATATGCGCCCCGAGCTCTTCGCCAGGGGAGGAGATTATCCCTTTTTGCGGAAGCGGTTCCAATTCTTTTTTGGTTTTTTCCATGGGCAATAATCCAAGTTTCAAACGAAGGGCGCTCCCCAGCCTAGCGGTTTCGGGCATGCGGAGCGCCCTTCGCGTAAAAAAACCGCGAGGCGTTTTATCCGCCCCGCGGTAAGACCTTACGGCAATTTTTGATTCTTCACCCACTGGGTGTTGAGTGTGTCGATCAAATTCTCCGCTGTGACTTTCGCCAGACCGTCGTTCATCTTCTTGAGGAGATCGGGTTTGGTTTTGCATACGGCAATGCCGATCGACTCGCCGGTAAAGGGATCTCCCGCGGCTTTCATTTTGTCGGAATACTTGCTGACGTAACCCAGGGCCATGACGTTATCGGCCACCACGGCGTCGATGCTGCCGTTCATTAGCGCCTGGAAGGCCAGGCCGATGGTATCGAAGTTCACCAGCTCCGCCCCGGTGATCTTTCCGATTTCAATGGCGCCGGTGGTGGATATTTGCGCGCCCACCTTTTTTCCGCTCAGATCGTCTTTACCCTTGATGGTGGCGTTATCGGCGGCCACCACTACCTGCTGTCCGACCGTGTAGTACGGATCGGAGAAAAGCATATTCGGTTTGCGGTCCTCGGTGATGGAGATCGAGGAAATCGCCGCGTCGTACTGGCATTGGGCCATCCCTGCCAGAAGGGCCTCCCAAGCGACATTCTTGAATTCCACCTGGATGCCTTCTTTATCCGCGATGGCCTTCATCAGATCGATATCGAATCCGACGATCTCCTTGGAGTTCTCATCCACAAACTCGAAGGGGTACCAGGTGGCGTCGGTGGCGACGGTGTATTTGGGTTTGCCTCCCAAGATACCACCACTGCAACCGGAAATCAGCATGGCGGCCACCATGAGGACGGAAAGGATCACCAAAGATCGTATCTTCATTTTTCCTCCATGAGAAAAAGGGATGAGATCGGTTCCTTCCCCAAAGGAACTCGCCGGAAATGCAGGAGAGCAAACCAACCTCTCCTTCGATCTAGTTGAGCCGGATTATAGCGTATTTTTTTTAGATTCATGGATCAATCGGAATGATTTTCAACCAATTATCGGTCAAAAGAAAGAAATTTCGAGCGGCATTCGATTTTGTCAAACTTAATCGCATCGAACCATAGTGACTTTTTTGCATCCCAGGGAATGTGGCTGATTAAACTGTTTTTGAAATAACGCCAAAATGGTCAGTTCCTCGAATAATTCTTCACCATTTTATAAACAGGACGGCGACCTTAATAAAAAAGCTTCTATTATTGGAAAAAGCATTTTTGCCTATTAAATTGACCATTGACAAGCCTTAAAAACCTTTTAGAATTGTTGGTATACTGGTCTGACCAGCATACCAGCCAACCTATGAAGATATTACCGATCGGACACGTGTCATTATCACAGGCTGTCGCCGGGCGTCTGTCGGGCTCTGTGCTCGATGGATCGATTAAGGCCGGTGAACAACTCCCCTCCGAAAGGGAGTTGATCCAGCAACTGGATATCAGCCGCGCCACGCTACGCGAGGCGCTCAAGGCTATGGAAGAAAACGGTCTGATCGAAGCCCGGGCCGGCGTGGGATGGTTCGCGTGCAAACTGGACGCCGACAATCTCGCGGCGGCCCGCGACCTGGCCGGCGCCTACCGGCAGCTTGGCGCGGAAAAAACCCCGCCCGGCGGAGAAACCCCGAGCGGCCCGCACCGCCTCCCCGCTAGCTCGGAAAAACCGCTCCACGTTCCCAATCTGCAAACGGACCGGCTGGGAACTTTCGAATTCATTTCCTGGTGGGAGAAGGACAAGGTCCGGGACGCCAATGTGATGGTGGTGGGCGCGGGCGCGCTCGGCAACGAAGTGATCAAGAACCTCGCCCTGATGGGTATCGGACACCTTTTTATCGTCGATTTCGATACGGTCGAGGCGGCCAACCTCAGTCGCTCGGTGCTCTTCCGCGAGGGGGATACCAAACGCAGCAAAGCCCAGGTTGTCGCCTCGCGCGCCAGGAGCCTCAATCCACATGTGCACGTCCAATACCTCGATGGGGACGTGACCACCCAGCTGGGCCTGGGAATCATCCGGCGCATGGACGCCGTGATCGGATGCCTCGATAACCGCGAAGCCCGGCTGGCGTTGAACCGCTTCTGCTATTGGATGAACAAGCCGTGGGTCGACGGCGCCATCCAGGAGTTGCTGGGACTGGTGCGCACGTTCGTCCCCGGCCGCGGAGCCTGTTTCGAATGCACGCTCACCGAGCAGGCGCGGCGCGATCTTTCCCTGCGCTATTCCTGCCCGCTGCTGGCTCGGCAAAACATCCTCCTGGGAAAAGTCCCGACCACTCCCACGATCGCGTCGATCATCGGCGGCATGCAGGCTCAGGAAGCGCTCAAGCTGATCCACGGGATGCCGGTGGAAGCAGGCAAGGTTGTGCATTTCAACGGATTGACCAACGAGATGCACACCAGCGCCTATGTCCCGCGCGAGGATTGCGAGAGCCACTGGGTCTACGGCGAGGTGATCGAGCTTCCGGCGCGTGCTTCCCGCACAACCCTCTCCGAGATGTTGCGCCTGGTGCGCCAGGATCTGGGGTCCGACGCCGTGATCGAACTGGATCAGGAATTGATCCTCTCTCTCACCTGCCCGAGTTGCCACACCCGCGAGGAGGTCTTGCGTCCGCTCGAAGCGGTGACCTTCGAAGCCGGCCACTGTCCGTCCTGCGGCCTGCTGCGCGAAATCGAGCTGACACACGAGATCCGCGGCGACGAGACCTTCCTGGAGCGGACGCTTTCCAGCGTGGGCGTGCCCCCCCTTCACATTCTGCGCGCCCGCAACTCAAGCGAGTTTCGGTTCTACGAATTAACCGGCGATCTTTCCGAGACGCTGCACTTCCGGCATTTCGAAAATCCGGAAGCCGTTTCTGCCATCCCGCTGCGTGAACGCATCTCCCTGGGGGAAGCCGTGGAACCGGATGAGGGAGACAAGGGCCCGGCGGCCGGACGGATCGTTCTACACGACGAAAAAACGGCACCGGACGAGAGTGTGCCGTGAGCGGTTCCCAGCCTTACTCCTCACCGAGATTGTTTCTGCTGCTGTTCCGATTGGAACTTCTGGCGCTGCTGGCTTGTTTCACGGCGGCGGGGTTCGCGGTTGCCGGGGTGGTCAACGACACAATCTTGCCGTGGGTTTATGCAATCGCGGCCGCTGCGGGAGCAGGCATCTTCCTGGGGTTCGTCTCCCGTCTTTTCTTTCGCCGGTTTTCGTTTCCGCTGCGATTAACCGCCGCGATCACCGCCACATTGCTGAGCTTGTTGATCATGGGTTGGCTGACCCAGGGACTGGTCGGCGCCGATCCCACCCTCCCCGCGGAGAGACGTCCGGATTGGGGGGCGTTGGGATTGATGGCGATCGGCGCCGCCACATCCGCGCTCGCCCTCGTTGCCTGGAGGAAACGCGCCGCCCCCGCACCAGCCGGAGAGGTTCTGGGGGAACCGCAGCCATCCGCCGCACTGGAAAAGAAAATTAAAGCCACTGCGCCGGCAAAGGACGCGCGCCCATCCCGCAATCGCTTCGGCGGCGTACTGCGGTTCTTCCAAAGGGCGCGGCCCGATGCCGAGATCCGCCTGACCGGGGCCGAGAAATACAAATGCCCCTACTGCCTGCAACCGATCGAGGCGAGGGATCCGCGCGGAGTGGTCGTGTGCCCGATCTGCCACACCCGCCACCACAAGGATTGCTGGGATATCACCGGAATGTGCCAGGTTCCGCATTATCACACCTGACCTTCCGGCGGGAACGCGAACGATACGGATGTAAATTCTTGTAACACAAGGAGCCCGACACAATGGCTGATCTATCCGTGACCATCGTTTTGCCCAGCGGCGGCGCCCGCACCGCCGACGTACCCGACGACGCGCCGGTGCGCGACCTGATGGCGGAGCTCACGTCGCTTCTCAAACTGCCCACCGTCGGACCCGATGGTCGGCCGATGGGATACCGCATGGACAGCAAGGCGCTGGGCCGCGAGCTGCGCGAGGACGAAACCCTCGCCTCGGCCAAGATTCCCTCCGGCGACCGCTTGATCCTGACGGCGGACATCACCGCCGGCGGCATGGCGCTCTCCCAAAGCCCGCGCGTGCGCCGGTTGATCGCGGATTACGAGTTGATGCGCGAACTGGCCGCCCAGAGCAGCCTGATTACTTTCGAGGCTGTGGATTCCAGGGGATCCCCCGCGCCGGAACGGTACATCGTCACGTACCGATGTAAGGGAATCGCCGCAATCGACAAACTGGGGCGGCCCAAATATTCCAGCCATCATCAGGTGGAAATCTACCTGCACAACCAGTATCCGCAGCGCTGGCCCGGGCTGAAATGGCTGACCCCGATCTGGCATCCGAATATTCACCATCTCAACAAAACAGTTTGCATCGACGTGGCCTGGTGGACCGCCAGCCGTTCGCTGGACCGACTGGTGATCATGCTGGGCGAAATGGTGCAGTACAAGAACTTCCACGACGATCCCACCAAGCCGCCCTTCCCCTGGGATCCGGATGCCGCGCGCTGGAGCCGGGCCTACCGGGCCGACCATCCGCACGCGTTTCCGGTGGACGAGCGCGAACTGTTGCGGCCGGGACGGGTCAAACTGAAAAAAAACCCCGCCCCGCGCATCCGGTTGAAGTAGGAAGGACAAGGAGGCAGGAATGTCTAGTAAAAACCAGTACACGGAAGCCCGCCCCGGCATGGGTCGGGCCGGGGGCACCGAAAATAACGGAACTCACCGAGAATTCCTTTTGGATAACTCCAACTCCTTGATTGGAAATAAATGGGGCAAGGAGAACAATAAATTTTTCCGTGACTTCGGCTCTTCTCCGTTTCTTCCGTATACAAAGAACGAGGACCAATTGAGCGCGTATCCGCAAGACAAGCAGGACCCAAACCCGCGCACCATCCGCAATTCGTAATAAGGAGACGAGAAAATGGCTGACGTTCCCGTTACCGTAGTATTACCATCCGGCGGCTCCCGCACCGCGGAGGTTCCGAACGACGTGGTCGTCAAGGAACTCATTCCGGAATTGACCACCTCGCTGCAGCTGCCGACTACCGGTCCCGACGGCCGACCGATGAGCTATCGCATCGACAGCAAGGCGCTGGGGCGCGAATTGCAGGAGGAGGAAACCCTTTCCTCCGCGTCGGTTCCCACCGGCGACCGCCTGATCCTCACCGCCGACGTCACCGCCGGCTAAGGGTTGACTGTCATGCCGATGGTCGATGCAGAACTCCCACAGGGCGAAGAATTCCCCAAAACGGAATCTTCGCGCGTCCGGCTCGGCCCGCCCGAGACTCCGGACCCGCGCCCCTCGCGCATCCCGCGATCGAAGGTCCGGCGGTGGAACTCGCCGTTCGACCGGGACGGGAGCAAACCCGCGGTGTCGGTGTTCCTCACCCAGCCCGCGTTTGTCCAGATCTGTTCCCTGGCCGGACAGGATATGGACAACGAAGTGGGCGGAGCGCTTATCGGCCAATGGCGGATCGACAATCCGAGCGGGGAGCAATTCATCGTGGCGGAAGCCGTGCTCCCCGCCCGGTTCACCCGGCACGGAAGCGCTTTCCTCACCTTCACCCAGGATACGTTGGTGGCACTGCACGACGAGCAGGAGACGCGCTATCCGGAAAAGCGCATGGTCGGGTGGTTCCACACCCACCCAAGAATGGGCGTTTTCCTTTCGGATTACGACCTTTGGCTGCATCAACATTTTTTTCCGGAACCATGGCAGGTGGCGCTGGTCATCGAACCGCACACCCAGATCGGCGGGTTCTTCGTGCGGGAAGAAGACGGGAGCCTCGACCATCACCGCTACCATGGATTTCTGGAGATCGTCGGGAATTCCGGAAAGAGCCTTGTGTATTGGAAGAACCTCGAACTGGAAAAACCAGAGGGATTGACGGAAGGAGCGGAGAACCATGAGTAGAGGAATGCGGACTTACAACTATGGAATCCTGGGCGCGATCGGGGGGCTTTTGGGATGGCAGATCAGCAACCTGGCGGGATTATCCTTCACCGGCAGCGTCTACCTGAGCGAAGTGTTCGTAGGCGCGCTGATCGGCCTTAGCATTGGATTGCTCATCGGAGTCACCGAAGGCCTCTTCACGCTGAACTTCGCCCGCGCATTGCGGGCCGGAGCGGTCGCCGCGGGCCTTGGCCTTATAGCCGGCGCCATCGGCCTTCCGCTCGGGGAATTCCTGTTTCAGATTCTGGGGGCGGGCTTTTTCGGCCGCGCCCTGGGATGGGGAGTGTTCGGCGGGTTGATCGGCCTGGCCGAAGGGATCACCGGCGGGAGCCAGATGTGGAAGGGCGCGCTGGGAGGCTTGCTCGGCGGGATCGTGGGTGGAGGCTTTTTGGAAGCCGCCCGCGACGCGCTGAAGAATCCGCTCCTGGGAAAGGCGCTGGGCTTGGTGCTACTGGGAGGGTCGGTCGGAGCGCTCATCGCGCTGATCGTCGTGCTGCTATCGCGGGCCTGGATCGAAGTGGCCAGCGGCAAGCTGCGCGGAGCCGAGTTCATCCTGGATAAATTCCTCAAAGCCAAGGGCCCGAGCGTCATCCTCGGCAGCGATGCGCTCAAAGCCGACATTGTCTTCCCCGACCCGGATATCGCCCCGCAACACGCGATGCTCACGGGTAACGGCTCGCATTTCACCATCAAGGATATGAGCAAGACGGGAACATTCGTCAACAAACGGCGGGTGGAATTGGCGCAGCTTGCCAACCGTCAAATCCTGCGGCTGGGAAATACGGAACTCGTCTATCACGAAAAGAGGTGAAGCATGGACCGGTTTAGAACGCAAATCAGATTTTTCCTTCCGTTCCTCGTCCTGGCAGCCCTGGGGCTACGCGCCGCGCCGGTTCATGCCCAGGCTTCGGGCCAGTTGCAGGTGCACATCACCCAGGTCGATACTTCCGCTTTTCCGAAGGTAAAGGTGTACATCTCGGTGACCGAGAGTTCAGGCGAACCCGCCCCGGTCAAGCTCGATACCATTCAACTCTATGAAAACAGCAAGCGGATCACTCCCAGCGATGTCACCGGTATCGGGAACAGCGTGCCCCTGACCACTCTGCTCGTGGTGGATATTTCCGCAAGCATGAACTACGACAATAAACTGACCTCGGCCAAATCGGCCGCCTCCGCCTACGTCGATCAGATGCGCACCGGGGACGAAGCCGGCCTCCTTTCCTTTAATACGCGCATTACCTATGTGCAGCCGGTGACGGCCGATCATGACAAATTAAAGTTGGCGATCCAAGGGTTGATCGCCGGGAGCGATACGGCGATGTACGACGCCCTGATCCAGGGAACCGACCTGCTCAAGGACGTCTCCGGCCGCAAGGCGATCATCGTCCTCACCGACGGGATGGACAACCGCAGCAAGCAAACCGCCGACGGCATCGTCGCCGCGATCGGCCCGCCGGGACTCTCCATTTCCACGATCGGCCTCGGCGATTCCACCCAGAAAACGAGTTCCCTCGCCGGTATCGACGAACCGTCGCTGAAGAGCTTGGCCGAGCGCGCCGGCGGGAGTTATGGATACGTCAACGACGCCACCGCTTTGCGCAATTTGTACGAACAGTATGGGCGCGCGCTGCAGAGCGAGTACGTGATCACTTACGTTTCCCCTGCTTCGTTGCGGGACGGTCTCAACCGCGCATTGAGCGTCAAACTTTCGGATTCCACGCTCGCCGTGCCCGCCAAGGGAGCCTACAACCCGGGCGGCCTGGTTCCGGAGGCGGCGGTTTCCCCGTCGTCTTCCTGGCCGCTGTTCTTCGGCCTGCTGGCCGCATTGATCGTGCTGCTCTTCGCGCCAGCCGGAGCGCAAAAAATCCTGACCCTGGTGCCGGCCAAGAGCATGGGTGAAAGCCAATACAAATCGACCGCTCCCAGGATCCGGCTGCAAGAGCCAAAGGCGAGTCGAATTAAATTAAAATGAAATTTCTTAATAATGTCACTCCGAGCCCCGTAAGGAGCGAGGCGTCGCGACCTTCTAATGGAAAAGCCATTTTGAATGGAATTAAAGGAGACATTTCAGAGGTTTTAAGATATTCTTCCAGTATGTCAATAAATTAACTTATGTGGTTTTTACGGGAGAGATATTGCCCTCGGCAATATCTCTCCCGCAAATTGTGCTCGAATAACAATCAATTAGGTACGCATAACAAGTGTGATATATATCCTGTTGGATCGCTACGAAACTTTGCGGACTTTAGGAATCCCAAGAAGAGACACACCACCATTTAATCAGAATAAGCCAAGTGGCCAGCACAGGTAGGCGCGTAGGGTTGTGCTGCTTAAAGCGCAAGAATCGCCGGATGTGCTATCTGATAGGAAAAAATACCCAACCTTTTGACTTAGCATTGGATATATATATTGTGAGCGTGCATATCCATAACGGAGGATTTCATGGATGATCTGCAGGCCATCCGCCGCTTAAAACGCAGGGATACCAGCGGGTTAGAACCGCTCGTCGTGCGTTATCAGGTCAAAGCGGCTCGAGTGGCATTCCTTATCATGCATGATGAAACCACCGCACAGGATGTCGTTCAAGAGACGTTCCTTCGAATGATAGAAGGCATCCAACACTTCGACGAGACGCGCCCGTTCGAGCCGTATCTCATGCGTAGCGTGGTCAATATGGCGTTGCATCTGGTGCGACGCGAAAACCGATCGATTCCGTTGGATGATCTGGACGAAGTGGAATCGCTGCTCGATCGTGCTGCCACGGTCGAATCACAGGTGGAGTTTGCACATCTCCGAAAGGAAATTCTCTCCGCTATATCGAAACTCTCGCCGAGACAACGTGCTGTAATTATCGATCGTTATTATCTTGGAATGAGTGAAGGGGAAATGGCGCGCACGCTCGGCGCCGCGCCGGGTACCGTCAAATGGTTATTGAACGCCGCCCGTAACCGTTTGCGGAGTTTGCTCGGGGAAAGGAACGCGAAATGAACAGGACGTATCACGATGTTCTGGATGCGGTTGCAGCCGACTACATTCCGAGCGACATCAATCTGCTGCCGCGCCTCGTTAACCTTATCCCCGATTCCGCTCGTGGAAGAAAGAAGACCTTCCTACAAACCTTGCGTTCAAGACCCGCTTTGTTGATTCTTGTTTTGGTTCTCGCCCTGGCGTTGTTAACCGGCGTGGCGTATGTGATCGGAAAAACCATGGGCTACCTCCCCGGCGTGGGTCTCGTGGATTTGAGCGCACCTGTTCGTGTCCTAAAGGAGCCGGTCCGCGTGCAGCATGGAGGGGTTATCATTGTGGTGGATACAGTCATAGCGGATGCAACCCGCACGGTGATACAGTATCATTTCGATGGCTTCCCATTTGGTCCCGGTGATTTCTTCCCCATTCCCGTCCTGCGTTTGGGAAACGGCAAAGAACTAACTTCCTCCACTGGCGGCGGAATGGGATGGTCAAGCGAGAGCGGTCGTATTAATACAAGTAGTACATTTCCGCCTTTACCTTCGGATACGCAGAAAGTTGTGTTGGTCTTCCCCAACGTCGATCCCACGAACAAATTTGGACCGACGTTCAATTTGGAAGTCCCCTTCTCGCTCATCCCTGCTCCCAAGAATTTTATTACCCCCGGCGTGGAAATCGGGGTTACCGCCCAGAAATCCGGCCCAACCTTCAAAACAACCGCCAGCCCGACTCTTGAAATTACCGATGAATATCCGACCAACTGGCCACCCATGCCAACCCGCGTACCAAATGGTACGGGTCTCTATCTGGATAGAGTTATCGAATATGAAGATTCATATCTCTTGATTGGGAATTTCACCAACGCGGGTGATTTGCCTGGTCAATGTTGTGGGGTAGGCAAAGATTATCCTGTAGTTGATCCTTTTATCTTTACGGATGCAAAAGGAAATAGGATTACGGCTTGGCCACGGACCGACATCCGGCCAGCGGATCAATGGAATAACTCGTTTCAATGGGCCTACGAAATCGAAAAACCCATCATCTTCCCGCTGACCCTGCGGTTGGATAATGTAGGTGTTCATACAAGCGAAAGCGCCACTTTCCAGTTCGATACCGGCGCAAATCCACAAATTGGTCAAACATGGAAAATCAATCAACATGTCATTTTGCTCGGGGTTGAATATGTGATCGAGGAAGTAACAATGACAAAGACGGGCTATACCTTTATTACAAATCATCGACTTACCGATGATAGCCACGATTTTAGTCTCTGCATTTTAGAAGGACTTGATAATGAAGACTGCATAGTGGACCCAGATGATGTGTTTGTTACCTATAAGAATGGACATATACCAATTGGAAAATTAACCGTCGAACTGGACAGCGATGTTGGTGTTTCCGTGCCTGGCCCTTGGACTCTCATTTGGTCGCCCCCCGGGAAGCCATGATGGTGGCGGTATGGATTCGACCGCTCGAGTTATCAGATTAGTGGATCTCCTGGCAGGTCCTAGGCGATGGGATAGCCCGCCAAGCGATCGCCCGGAATTCACCCGGGGCTGAAGCCCCGAGCTATTAACGGCACCCGTAAAACCGCAGGGGGAGCCACCCGGCCTCCACTTCCCCCGCTTCGCGAGGGCAGGCGCGAGGGAAGGGTAAAGCCGGGCGGGCCGGGGATGCGAAGGATAAGCCGCCGGGTGATCGACCGGAATTCCCCCGGGGCTGAAGCCCCGAGCTATTAACGGCGCCCGGCTCGAAGCTTGGCCTTAAACCAATGTCAATCAACGGATGCAATAAAAGTAGTACCCATTTGCCGAGGAAGGCATTGATTACAGGGATCGAATCATCCGGCTTAGCAAATGATCTGAAGCCGGATTTCTCCGGCCCCCGCTTCCCCCGCTTCGCGAGGGCAAGCGCGAGGGCAGGCGTGGTTGAAAGCCCGGAGCTTAAGCTCCGGGTGTGCGTGGATTCTCAACGAGCATGTCGATGCAGAAAATAAATCATCTAGGTCGCGAAATGCACTCCCATCGATGACAACCATTCGCTTTAATATCTGGGTCATGCTTCTCCAGGTCAAGAGGGTAAGCAAAGCCCGGACCATAAAATTTAATTATGTGCCAAGGGCGGGATTATACTTATACAATATGCGCACGAATGGCTCCACAATCCGGGGATGGATAATCCTTCGACAGCTACGAACTAGGATGGCCGGTGGTAATTATTCACGGATGACAACGGATTTTGGTCTGATCGCTGTCGGCGCGGTGAAACGTCATGAGAAAAAGTCCCTCATTTCGACATTTCACAGGTTGGGAGTGCCGGCTTTCCTCTTCTTCCTTTCCTCCTGCAGCAATATTGCCGGCTCCGCATCGATAGCCGCCTCCCCGCTCAAGGGGACCAACGGCGTCACGGCCGCCGTCGCATCGGAACTCGCATCCCCCACACCGACGCCACAATTCACGTCCGTTCCGCCGACGGACACACCGCTTCCAGCGGGCCTTAATCCCCAGGGACCGTACGTGCTCTTCGAAGGCGATGCGGGCATCTGGATCGCCAACCCCGACGGCGGATTTCTAACCCGCATATCCGATCGAGGGATTCGAGACTCGGAACAGGATATTCACAATTCCATCTCACCCCAGGGCGATCGGATCGCGCTAGTGGTCGCCGGCGCCAAAGGGCCCGATCTGATAGCGGTCGACTTACCGACGGGAAAGGCGAGCACGATCGAGCACCTGCAGGACATCACCCAAAAAGAGATCGCATTGAATTCGTTCACGCCGAAGGCGTTCGCCTATTACGCCCTCACGCAGTATCCGGATCTGGCTTGGCAGCCGGGTTCGAACGATGTTCTGGCATTCCTCGGCGCCGTCCCCGGCCCGTCGGCGGACTTGTTTAGCTACGATTTCACCACGGGGAAAACCAGGCAACTCGTCCAGGATCCCACCCAAACCATCGATCCGATCTGGTCGCCGGACGGAAAATATTTGCTGCACATCGGGATCAGCTGGGTTCCTCCGTACGGCGCCACGTACGTCGGGTTTCATCCGATGGACGGACTGTGGGCCGTGCGGATTTCCGACGGGGTGGAAATCCCGCAGCCCGCGCCCAAGGGGACCTTCCACAATCTGCTCGGCTGGTCTGATGATACGCACTATCTGATGTACACCAGCGACGAAAAATGCATCGCCCGCAATTTGAGATCAGTGGACGTCACCACCGGACTGGAAACGCCGATCGTGGATTTTTGCTTCTATACGCAACCTGCCTGGTCGCCGGAAAACGGCGCCGTCATTTTCTCCATCGATTCCGGATGCTCCTGTTCGCTCGAGGAAGGGACCTATCTTCTCCTTCCGGAATCGCTTGCGCCGTGGAAGATATCGGATAAAAAAGCTTACGTCCTAACCTGGCTTCCCGAAAGCGGGCTCTTTCAATCCTATCCCGAAGCACTCTTTTCACCGGACGGATCCACGCGCTACGAACCGCCCTTGGCCGGCGCTTCCTATCAACCAACCGTCTCGAAAAGCGGCAACCAGGCCTGGGAGGTGATCGAGAATCGCATCCATCGGGTGAAGATTAAATTTCCGGACGGTACGTGGCGGGAAATCTTGGAAGGCGACGTGGGGGCGATGGTTTGGGACCCGCTCGAGGGCAATACCCTATTAATTGCATTTGAAAACGGCACCCTCCTTGCCGCATCCGCGCCGGATTTCGTCCCGCGTGAAATGGGTTCTATGGATGCCGTCATCCGGCGTGCGGCATGGGTACCGTAGCGGATCTTCCTAGCTTTACTTACGGAACGCACTAATCCCATTTTGGGACTGCTTCATCCGCACGGAGGGAGAGCAAATAGGGAATTCGTCGGGATTGAAATGCATTGATGTGGAATAATTTTTCATCTTTCAACTTAATTCGATATAGCACCTTTCGGAATATCCGAACCCCGTCCGCTTATCCCCGGAATCCTCCTTTTCCAACCGGGAATTCCCCCGAGAAGCAAGCCACCCCCGATCCCCGTAATCGAAGGGGATTGTCCGCCTCCAATGGCCCCAGGAAACCGTATTTATAGGGATTATCCAGTATAAAGGGGGCAGACGATGTGTTTCAGAGGTTCCCTCCGGCCTCTAATCGGCGCGATTTCCAGAAGCTGCCGGGGCTTGAATTTCACGCTATTTGGGACTGGTTATTTCGATACAACCTTGCTCTTAAACGCGGATAATATGCTAAAATTTACCGACATGCTCCCCAAGGGCAAGTCTACCCCCAAAAATCTTAAGACAGGTGGCTAAGCCTCCATGCCCGAAGTCCTCTCCGTAACGAATCTCGAAACAAAATTTTATACCGACACTGACATCATCAATGCCGTCAACGGCGTGAGTTTCCATGTGGATGAAGGAGAGACGCTGGGGATCGTCGGCGAGAGTGGCTGCGGGAAAAGCGTATCGGTGCTTTCTATATTGCGCCTGATCGCCATGCCGCCGGGGCGGATCGAAAGCGGGGAAGCCGTCTTCCAAGGCAAGGATCTCCTGAAAATGACTCCCGAGGAAATCCGCCAGGTCCGCGGATGTCAAATCGGGATGGTCTTCCAGGACCCTATGACCTCCCTCAACCCGGTTCTAAATATTGAAACCCAGGTGGCGGAATCCGTATTGATCCATAAACACGTGACCAAGAAACAAGCCCGCGAACGGGTGATCGAGCTTCTCACACATGTGGGAATCCCCAGCCCGGAGAAACGGCTGGCGGATTATCCCCACCAGTTTTCCGGCGGGATGCGGCAGCGCGTAATGATCGCGATGGCGTTGGCGTGCAACCCTCCCCTGCTCATCGCCGACGAACCGACCACCGCCCTGGATGTGACGATCCAGGCGCAATTTGTGGAGCTTGTCAAACACTTGCGGGACGAGTTTAAGATGGCGATTATCTGGATCACGCACGACCTGGGTGTGATCGCCGGGATCGCCCAGCGCGTCGTGGTGATGTACGCCGGGTTCATCGTCGAGCATGCGCCCGTCAAGGAGCTGTACGCCAACCCGCAGCATCCTTATACGCGCGGGCTGCTGGGTTCGCTGCCCCGGATCGACGAGCAAGGCATTCACCGGCTGGTCAACATCAAAGGATTCCCACCGGATATGTGCCAACCGGTGCGGGGCTGCCCTTTTGTTCCGCGCTGCCCCTATGCCTTCGATCATTGCCGGGCGGAAAATCCGCCGCTGATGCCGATCGCCGACAGCCACACGTCGGCTTGCTGGTGGGATATCGATCTCGGAAAGCCGCGGGGATGAGCATGCAAACCACCACCGAAACCGTGCGTTCGCCGGATGTCCTGCTGAGAGTGGAAGGCCTCAAGATGCATTTCCCCGTCTACCGGGGGGTGTTTCGCAGCCGGGTAGGCGAAATCAAGGCCGTGGACGGAATCACCTTCGACATCCTGCGCGGGGAAACGCTCGGCTTGGTAGGCGAAAGCGGCTGCGGAAAATCCACCGCCGGGCGGACGATTCTGCAGCTGTACAGACCGACGGCGGGATCCGTATACCTGGACGGCGAAGACCTCTCGACCCTCCACGGGGAAAAACTGCGCCAACACCGCCGGAAGATGCAGATGATCTTCCAGGACCCGTACGCTTCGCTCGACCCGCGCATGACGATCGGGGAAATCGTCGGGGAACCCCTCGACGTTCATCAAACCGCGCGCGGGAAAGGGCGAAGGGAGCGGATCGCCCATCTGCTGCAGGTGGTCGGCCTGAATCCGCTTTACGCCGGGCGCTACCCGCACGAATTCTCCGGCGGCCAACGGCAGCGGGTGGGGATCGCCCGCGCGCTCGCGCTCAATCCCTCGTTCATCGTCTGCGACGAACCGATATCCGCGCTGGATGTCTCGATCCAGGCGCAGGTGGTCAATCTGCTGGAGGACATCCAGAAGGAAATGGGCCTGACATACCTCTTCATCGCCCACGACCTGAGCATGGTGCGGCATATCTCCACCCGCGTGGCGGTGATGTACCTGGGCAAACTCATGGAGCTCTCGGACCGCTCCGAAGTCTACGTCGATCCGTTGCATCCGTACACGCAATCGCTGCTCTCGGCCATTCCCATTCCAGACCCGGTACTGGAGGAGCGGCGAAAACGAATCATCCTCACCGGCGACGTTCCCAGCCCGGCCAATCCGCCTTCGGGATGCGTCTTCCACACCCGCTGCCCGTACGCCGAAGCCATCTGCGGGGAAACCATCCCGGCCTGGCGCGAAATCCATTCCGGTCACTGGGTGGCCTGTCATTTCGCGGAACGATTCAAGAAATAGGGGGCTGAAAGCAAGCGAGGAAAGATGAAAATAGGACACCATGGGGAAAGGAAGGACACCTAGAAAAGGAGGTGGCGGAAATTCAAATAGAATAGATTCGCATCCGAGTAAACTCGTTGTCTTTCCGATGATTAAAAAGGAGGAAAGAACATGTTCCATGGAAAGAAAATCCTTGTTATCGGCCTGATGGTCGTGGGCGGCATGATCCTTTCGGCTTGCGGCACCGCAGCCACGGCAACGGAAATCCCGACCACCGCGGCGACGGCCATTTCGACGGCCGCGGCGACGGCCATACCGACGATAGCGGCAACCAACACGCCCACGTTCTCGGCCGGGTTTAAATCCAAAGACCCGACCACGTTTGTCGCTCTGGAATTCGGGAACGTCGACACACTCGACCCCGCACTGGCCTACGACACGGCAAGTGGTGGGATCATCCAGCAGGTCTACGACTACCTCTTGACCTACAAGCGGGATTCAATCACGGAGCTGGTTCCACAGTTGGCCACGGAAGTTCCTTCCGCCGCAAATGGCGGCATCTCCGCCGACGGAAAGACCTATACCTTTAAGATCCGGACGGGTGTCAAATTCCACAACGGCGATACGATGACCCCGGACGATGTGGCGTTCACCTTCCAGCGCGGGATTTTATCGGGCGGCTCCATCTCGCCGCAGTGGCTGTTTACCGAACCGGTTCTGGGAACCACAGCCAACAACGACATCACCGATCAGCTCGACCCCGACGGCGCGAAAGGATTGCTCGACAACCGCGAAGGCCTTGGAAAGGAAAAACCAGCGGATCTGACGGCACTTTGCCAGAAAGTGACTTCCGCCATCGTTGCGGATGACACCGCCGGCACAGTCACATTCAATCTGGCGCAGCCTTGGGGTCCGTTCCTTGTTACCTTCGCCAACATGTGGGGCGGAGTTCAGGATAAGACCTGGGTGGGAGCTAACGGCGGATGGAACGGCGACTGCGCAACCTGGCAGAACTTCTACGCGCCGACCTCCGAAGAACAGAACAAGAACCCCATCGGCAAAGGGGAAAACGGGACCGGCCCGTATACGCTGAAGGAATGGGGCGACCAGCAAATGACCCTGACAGCCAATCCGAACTATTGGCTCAAGACCCCGCTGTGGACCGGCGGGCCCTCCGGTGTAGCGAAGATTCAGACCGTCATCATCAAGCAGATCGACGAATTCGCCACTCGGTTTGCGACCTTCCAGGCGGGTGACGGGGACTACATCGTGCCGGGTGGTGCGGCCGATTGGACCCAACTGGATACGCTCGAAGGCGCAACCTGCGATGCGAATGGCGTATGTGCCATCGATGGCGCCGACAAGCAGGCCGTGCGCTATGTCAAACAGCCCGTCGCCAACCGCACCGATGCCTTCTTTAATTTCAAGATCGACACGACGGGCGGCAACACCTTCATCGGTTCCGGCAAACTGGACGGCAATGGAGTTCCCGCCGACTTCTTCTCCGACATCCATGTTCGCAAAGCCTTTGCTTACTGCTTCGACTGGGACACGTACATCAAGGATGTGGAGATGGGTGAAGGCGTTCAGGCCAACGATGTCATGCTGCAGGGGGAAATCGGCGACGAGCCGACCGGCGCCCACTACTCCTACGATCCGGGTAAATGCGCGGACGAGTTCAAGGCCTCGACCTGGAAGTCGGCCGACGGCAAGAGCCTGTGGGACGAGGGCTTCCGGCTGACCATCGGTTATAACACCGGCAACACGGCGCGCCAAACCGTCGCCCAGATCTTCCAGAACGACATCAGCCAGGTAAACCCGAATTTCAAAGTCGAAGCCCAGGGCCTGGAATGGTCGAACTACCTGACCGCCTACCAGCACAAGAAACTGCCTTTCTTCATCCTCGGCTGGATCGAAGACATTCCCGATCCGCATAACTGGGTGTTCACCTACTCGCTGGGGAACTTTGGCGGGAAACAGGGCTTGCCGAAATCGCTCATCGATCAGATGACGCCGTTGGTGCAACAAGGCGCGCACGAGACTGATCCAGTCAAGCGCGCGGCGATCTACAAGCAGTTCAACCAGCTGTATTACGATAACGTACCCGCAATCCTGCTCGCGCAGGCGGGCGCGCGCTTTTATTTCCAGCGCTGGGTGAACGGGTTCTACTGGAATCCGCTTTACTCGGACCTCTATTTCTATTCGCTCTCGAAGAGTTAGCGGAAACTGCGGTATGGCGGCAACGCCGCCGGTATACGTAATCCCCCCTTCCCCCAATCGGGAAGGGGGGATTACTGGCAGCAACAACACGCAGACTGGCAAGGAGTATCCGTGATTAGTTATTTCATTAGGCGTTTGCTCATTATGCCCTTCACGTTGTTCGGCATGACAGTCCTTATCTTCCTGATGTTGCAGCTCTTGGGACCGGAGGCGCGGTCCGCGTTGTACGTACGGGATATTCCCAAGAACGCGGAAGTGATGAGGGGCATCATTATTAAATATGGTTTAAACGACCCGATTTATGTCCAGTATTGGCACTGGCTGGTAGGGCGGAAGGATGCCGATACCGGAAAAACCGTCGGCGGCATCCTGCGGGGCGACTTCGGTTTCTCCCGATCCGCCAGCCGCCCGGTGGCCGAGCTTCTGGCCTTGCGGTTTCCTGCCACACTTGAACTCACTCTGTACGCGATCATTCCCATCATCATCATTGGGATCTGGATGGGGGTGACGGCGGCCGTCCATCACAACCAATGGATCGACCAGGGGGCAAGGGTCTTCAGCATCATCGGATATTCTTTTCCGGTATTTGTCTTCGGTATTCTTGTCCTGATGATTTTTTACGCGGATCTGCGCTGGTTCCCAGCCGGACGAATTTCGGATTGGGTCGCCAAGACAGATTACCGGCAATACACCCATTTGATCACAATCGATGCGCTGTTAAATCTTCGTTTCGATATTTTCTGGGACGCGATCCGGCATCTGGTGCTGCCGGCGGTAACCCTGGCATACACTTCGCTCGCGGCGTTTCTGCGGATCACACGCTCTTCGATGCTCGAGACCCTGCGGCAGGAGTACGTCACCACAGCCCGCGCCAAAGGCGTTCCGGAGAACGACGTGATTAATAAGCATGCCCGTCCCAACGCACTCATCCCGGTAGTTACCTACAGCGGGATCACCATCGCCTATTTGCTGGGCGGCGTGGTGATTACCGAAACGATTTTTAATTTCCAGGGCATGGGTTCCGCCGCCGCGGAAGCCGCGGCACGCTACGACGTGGTCACCGTTCTGGCCTTTACGCTGGTGACCGGCGTGATTCTCATTCTCGCTAACCTTGTCGTCGATATCCTGTACGCATTTCTCGATCCCAGGGTCCGGCTGGGCTGAAAGGAAAATTTTTCATGAGCGCAGCGAACCAATCGACTCCCGTCCCCCCGGAAAATGCCGGGGTCGAACCGGACATCCAACTGCGAAAACTCAACCGGATGGAACGGGTCTTGGGCCCCGAGTTTTACCGGATATTCCGGGGCGTTATCACTAATCCGCTTTCGATAATTGGCACCAGCCTGATTTTGTTCTTTGTGCTGGTGGCCATCTTTGCCGCCCAAATCGTCCCGCCAGCAACACCAACGAACCCTTACTCAATTCCGCGCGATGGTTTCGGCACTACTCCCCTTCCACCCGGAACTGCATGGCTTCGCCAAGCTCCTCCACTGCCGTTCTGGTGGAAGGCAATTACCGGGAAGGATAAATGGTTCCATGTCCTCGGTACGACAAGCGGACAGTGGGATATCTTCTATGGCCTGGTCTGGGGCACGCGGACGGCAATCATCGTGGGCGTGCTCATCGAAGGTCTCACCTTGATGATCGGGATCATCATTGGCGCCGTGGCGTCCTTTTACGGCGGCTGGGTGGATGAAATCCTCATGCGCTTCACCGAGATCTTCATGGCCTTCCCGTTCATCATGGCCGCCCTCACACTTTCCGCGATCCTCACCCCGATCATTGGCCGGGGCATCTGGCCTCCGACCATCGCCCTGGTGGTCTTCGGCTGGATGAGCTACGCCCGCCTGATCCGCGGGGATATCCTTTCCATCCGGGAACGGGATTTTGTCACTGCGGCCCGGGTCGTGGGAGCCAACGACAGCCGGATCCTCTTCAGCCACATCATCCCCAACGCCATTTACCCCACACTCGTATTGGCTTCGATGGACATCGGTACCATCGTGATTAGTTTCGCCGCGTTGAGCTTCCTGGGAATCGGCACCGAGGTGGGGTATGCCGATTGGGGACAGTTGATCAGCTTCGCGCGGAATTGGATCCCAACCTTGTCGCAATACTGGTGGATCGTGATTTACCCGGGAATTGCCCTGATTTTATTTGTTCTGGGATGGAATCTGGTCGGCGACGCACTGCGGGATATCATGGATCCCAAACTGCGGGGACAAATCCGGCGATAACTGCAGGAAGATTAAAAAGACCTGGCGATAAAACGCCAGGTCTTTTTTTAATTGCTATTCACGAACCATGCCGGGAATTGCCGCCCGGCTGATTTCATGCAAACGAGAAATTATTATTTAGCGGGATACGGAAAAAGTCGAGATTTGTCATTGCGAGCTCCGCCTCGGCTTCGCCGTTGCGAGGCCGGGGGAGCGAAGCGACCCCGGCCCACCCCAACCGGGGCGGGCGAAGCAATCTGGGGTTTCTGACATGAAAAACGAGATTGCCCCGCCCCGGCCCGTACTCTGCAAAGGTTGCACATACCGGGGCGAGGCCGGGGCTTCGCTCCCTTCCCCCGAAGAACACGAGGGCAGGCGGTCGCTCGCAATGACATCTATCTTTTTTCTGCACTCTGTTTCGGCTCAGGATCAGGCTTTCGAGAGAGAATATTTAATATCCGCAACAAACTCCTCAATGTCCTCCTCCCGTGTGTTCCAGGAACACATCAATCGGACGCCGTCCTCACCGATAAAATTATAAAAATGCCAGCCTTTCTCGTGCAGCGAGTGAATCAGCGCGGGCGGCATCCGCACGAACACCGAATTCGCCTGACAGGGCATCAGGATTTTCAGTTCCGGGATTTTTTCCAAGCGGGCTTCCAACGCCGCCGCGCTCTGGTTGGCATGCGCGGCGTTTTTCAGCCAGGTGCCGTTCTTGAGCAGACCGATCCAAGGCGCGGCGAGGAACCGCATCTTCGACGCGAGTTGTCCGGCTTGTTTGCAGCGGTAGGCAAAATCCTCCGCCAGCGCCTTGTTGAAGAAGATCATCGCGTCGCCCACCGCCAGCCCGTTCTTAGTCCCGCCCAGGCAGAGCACGTCCACCCCGCACTGCCAGCTGATTTCCTTGGGGGATACGTTCAAGTGCGCCAAGGCGTTTGCGAACCGAGCGCCGTCCATGTGGATTCGCAGGTTGTATTTTTGGGCGGCGGCATGGATCGAGTGCAATTCCGCCGGGGTATACACCGTGCCCAATTCCGTCGCCTGGGTGACGCTGACCACCCTAGGTTTGGGGAAGTGAATCTCCCGGCCGCTCCTCGCGATGGTTTCGATGCTTTCCGGCTGGAGCTTGCCGTCGATTTCCTTTCCCAGAAGCAGCTTGGCCCCGTTGGTAAAGAATTCCGGCGCCCCGCATTCGTCGGTCTCCACGTGGCTGGTGTCGGCGCAGATGATGCTGTTGTAGGATTGGCACAGCGCGGAAAGCGCGAGCGAGTTGGCGGCGGTTCCGTTGAAAACGAAAAAGATTTCACAATCCGTTTCGAACACGGCGCGTAGTTCTTCGCAAACCTGCGCGGTCCAGTGGTCTTCCCCATAGGATACTTCATACCCCGGATTGGCATGGAGCATGGATTGCACGGCTTCCGGACACATCCCGGAACAATTATCGCTGGCGAAATGATTACGGTGGGTCATAGGTTCTCCTTTTCGTATTCCAAATGAATTGTACTTTACAACAGAAAAGGCGAGTACACGGAAAGCGCCGAAGGATCTCGGAATGCGACACAAGAAATAATCCCTTGTAATTGATAACCCTCTTTTCTCGGCGCCTTCTGGGGTTTCTCGATGCTCCGGCCCGACGCTCCGGCCCTGCCCGGCGCCCTCGGCCCACACGGCGGAGCCGGGGTCGGAGCGCGCCGCTTCAGGAGCATTCAGTCCGGCCGGTGTATTCCGTGTACAATGCTTGTGATTTGAACCAACTGTCCGGAGGCGATGTAATGAAAAAATTTCCTCTGCGGGACATTTTCCTCATCCTCCTTGGCGCAGTGCTCCAGGCGGTCGGGATGGACATGTTCCTGATCCCAGGGAAGCTCGCTGCCGGCGGGGTGAGCGGTCTTGCACAGATCATCAACCGGTATACCGGCTGGCCGATCGGCGTAATGATCATCCTAGGCAACCTGCCGCTCTTTTTCCTCGGCTGGCGCTTCTTGGGCGGGCGGCGCTTCCTTCTGCGCACCTTCCTGGCGGTGGTGCTCTATGCCGGGTTGATCGACCTGCTGCCGCGATACCTGCCCCGGAATCTCACCGGGGATTCGGTGCTGAACGCCCTCTTCGGCGGCGTCATCATGGGAATTGGAATGGGGCTGGTGTTCCGGGCTAAAGGAACAACCGGCGGCACCGACATCCTCGCCCGGGTACTCGGCAAATGGCGGGGGATACCTCTCAGCCAGAGCTACCTGATCACCGATACCGCCGTCGTGCTGGGGTCGGCTCTCGCTTTCAGTTGGACGCTTGCGCTCTACGCGGTGGTCGCACTCTATACGTCCGGCCTCGCGGCGGAACTGGCGTCGGAAGGTTCGAACATCGTACGCGCCGCCACCATCGTCACCGAGCATCCGAAAGAAGTCTCGGAGAAAATCATCCATGATCTGCAGCGTGGGGTGACCATGTGGACGGGGACGGGGATGTATTCCGGCAAACCACGGCAGATCCTTTTCTGCGCGATCAGCCGCTCGGAAGTCAATCAGCTTAAAACGATCATTCTGGAAGCCGATCCCGACGCGTTCGTCGTCATCGGCCAGGCGAACGAAGCGCTCGGCGAGGGATTCCAGCCGTTGAATCCGTGACCCGCCAAGAACTCGTCCCCCCCATTGGCTCCGGCAAATGGGGGGACCACAGGGGGGTTAGGCCAGAAGCGGAGCGGCGGCGTTGTAGAGGAACCATCCGCCGAAAACCAGCAGCGCCGATCCGCACGCGGCGAATACCACCTGCTGAAAACGCCGGCCGAAGAATTGACCGCCGGCGTAGGAAATCGCCGACAGAAAATATCCCCATAGAAAATCGCACAACCAGTGGGAAATGCAAAGGACCACAAATCCTATCAGTCCGAACGCCCAGGATTGCAGAATGAGAGCCGCACCGATCGTCGCCCACCACACGAAGAAGAACGGGCTTCCCAGGGTCAGTAGTATCCCCGCGAGCACCGGAGAACCCGAGTAGGACGAGGAATTAACCGCCTGCCGTCCTATCCCCCGCAGCAAGCTGATCGCCATGAAGATTAAAAATAATCCCCCAAGGATACCGAGGGTGGTCTTGAGCCACGCGCTTGCAAGGAACTGCCCGATGCCAAGCGCCAGGAGAATCATCAAGGGAAACTCGACGATTCCGTGGCCGACGGCGATCCAGGCGCCGGAATGCGGCGAGTCGTTTCCCTTGCCGATGGTCACGGCCGTCACCGGCCCGGGCGCGAGAACGCCCGAGAGGGAAATGACGATCGCGCCGGAAAGAAAAACCAGAAAAGACATGGGGAATATTGTACACGAACCTAACCCCTCNNGAGGTTAGGTTTCCTGCGCGCCAAGTAGCCCGCGGACCGAGCCCATATCCAGCTCGCGCATGCGCTCCCAGCGAAACTGCTGCGTGTACAACCAGTAGTATTTTCCGCGCAACCGCAGCAGTTCTGCGTGCGTCCCGATCTCGGCGATGCGCCCCTCTTCGACCACCACGATCCGGTGTGCCCGGCGGATGGTCGAGAGCCGGTGGGCGATGACGAAGGAAACGCGCCCCGTCATCAGGCTTTCCATCCCGCGTTGAATGAGCGCTTCGGTCATCGTGTCCACCGAACTGGTCGCCTCGTCCATCACCAGGATGTCCGGCTGCGCCAACACCGCGCGTGCCAAGCTGATGAGCTGCTTCTGGCCGGTGGACAGTTGGTTGCCGCCCTGCCCCACTTCGGTGTCGTATCCTTTCTCCAAACGGTGGATGAACTCGTCCGCTCCGGCCACGCGCGCCGCCTCCTCCAATTCCGCTTCCGTCGCCTCGAGCCGTCCGTAGCGGATGTTCTCCCGCACCGTTCCGGAGAACAGGTGCGGGGTCTGCAGCACCACGCCGATCCGGGATTGGATCGCTTTCTGGGTAAGCGTGGTGTAGTCGCGCCCGGCGATGCGGATCACACCCCGGCGCGGTTCGTAGAATCGGCACAGCAAGCTTGCGATGGTCGTCTTCCCGCCACCGGTCGGGCCCACCAGCGCGATCGATTCGTTCTCCCGCACCCGCAAGGAAAAATCCTCCAAGACGGGTTTCCCTTCCTTGTACCAGAAGGAGACGTGGTCGAACTCGACCTCGCCGCGCAGCGTTCCCGGATCGGCCGAATCCGGCCGGTCGACGATCTCCGGAAGGGAATCGACCAGCGAGAAGGAGCGTTCGGCCGAGGCAATGGCGTGCTGCATTTCGGAAAACACGCGCGCCAGGTCCTGGACCGGCCAGAGCATGAAGGTCACATAGCCGATGAAGGCCTGGATGGTGCCGATCGAGATCGTCCCCTGCATCGCGCGCGCCCCGCCAAACCACGCCACAGTGGCCAGCGCCACCGCGCCGATCCCCTGCACCACCGGCAGGAAGAGCGCCGACAGCCAGGCCGCGCGGAATCCGGCGGCATACATTCCGTCGGTAAGACTCTGGAACTCGTGGAGATTATTCTCCTCGCGCCCTAGCGCCTTGATCACGCGCACACCGGTGATGGTCTCGTTGAAGGAGGCGGTGATCTTGGAATTGATCTGACGCACCTGGCGGTATTGGCGGATGATCCGCTGTTTGAACAACGCGCCGGCAAAGACCAGCACCGGGATGGTCAGGAAGACGAGGATACCGAGCGTCCACTGCAGGTAGAGCATAAAGACCAAAGATGAGATGATGCTCATCGCCGCCCAGGTGGCGTCCATCAGCCCCCAGGTGACCAGGTCCGCGACCTTGGCCGGATCGGAAGTGACGCGGGACATGATCCAGCCGACCGGCGTACGGTCGAAGTAGCTGAAGGAAAGTTCCTGTAACTTGGTGAACATGCTCCGCCGAAGGTCATACTGGATCTGCTCCCCGAGCAGCCCGGCCAGGTAGATGAAGGTGAACACGCCGGCCGCCTGGAGGAGGGAGAGCGTCGCAAACAGCGCGAAGATCCATACAAGCGATTCCGGCTTCCCCGGTGTGATGGCCTGGTCGATGACCAGTTTCTTCAGATAGGTGAAGACGGAATCCGAAACCGCCACCAGCGTGACGGTGGCGAGGAACCCCCCCATCCAGAGTCTTTTCCGGGCCGCGAGCCCCAGCATTCTGGCCAGGGTCTGTCCGTCCCAGGATTCCTCAAAGTCTTCTTCTTCCCATTCGTCCATTGCCATGTCGTTTTCTCCACGTTTTCCTAAACGCCGGAACAATTCCTTGCGGCACTCCAGCGCATTCCCATAAAGATTCAGTTCGTCATTCCCGCGTGTTCTAGCCCGCCCTCGAGCGCACTTCTCGGGGGGCGGGAATCCATTCCGGATACTCCCCCAACTTCCACGCTGATTCTGGACGCCCGCCCCCGGGGAACCCTCCCGAGGGTAAAATACGAACACTCGGGCATGACGGACTTCCTTACTACATTCCTACGAGGCCAACACGGCATCCGCCCCTTCACCCGACTCCGTCTCCAATTCCACTTCCTCGTCGATTCTGGATTGCAGGAGGAAGATCCGACGGTAGAAACCGTCCCGATGCATCAATTCCTCGTGCGTTCCGGATTGGATGATCCGGCCCCTGTCCAGCACCAGGAGTTGATCGGCGTGCATGACGCTTTGCACGCGGTGGGCAATGATGAAGGTGGTGCGCCCCCGCATCAACCGCTCCAGCGCCCCGCGGATTTCGGCTTCCGTTTCCGAATCCACCGACGAAGTGGAATCGTCGAGGATCAGCAGGCGCGGGTCTTTCAGGATGGCGCGGGCGATGGCCATCCGCTGCCGCTGACCTCCGGAGAGCGTCACTCCCTTTTCCCCGACCAGCGTCCGGTAGCCTTCGGGAAAGCTCAGGATCACGTCGTGCAGTGCGGCGGCGCGCGCGGCGGCTTCCACCTCCGCGTCCGGCACCTCGCGCTCTACACCGTAGACGATGTTCTCCCGGATGGTGCGCGAGAACAGGAAAGGTTCCTGTTCGACGATGCCGATCTGGCGCCGCAGGTAACGCTTGGGATACTCGCGCAGTTCCACACCGTCCAGCAGGACGGAGCCGGAGGAGTATTCATAGAAGCGCGGCAGCAGGTTGACCAGCGAGGTCTTTCCGGATCCGGTCGGGCCCAGAAGCGCGATCGCCTGCCCCGGCAGGCAGTGGAAGGTGATATCCCGCAGGACGCTTATGTCCCCGTGATAATCGAACGAGACGTTGCGGAATTCCACCTCGCCGCGGGAGGGACCCGCGGGCCGGTAGGAACCCGCATCCAGGTCTTCCACATGCTCCCGCAAAATCTCGCCCGTGCGGAAAGCGGACACCATGCCGTTGGAGGCATGCACGATCAATCGGCCGAGGTCGCGCATCGGCCAGATCAGATACACGACCAGCCCGGTGTAGGAGACGTACTGGCCGACAGTGATTTCCCCGTGGATCGTCATCAACGCTCCGAGAATAAAGCCGGCCAGAACCTGCGACGCGCATAGGATGTCACTGGAGGGCCAGAAGAGCGAATGCATCAGGAGCAGAATGCGCCCGCGCCGGTATTTCTCGGTATTTTCCTTTTCGAACTTAGCCGATTCAAAATCCTGCCGGGCAAACGCCCGCACCACGCGCACGCCGGCCAGGTTCTCCTGGAGCATGGTCGATAGAATCGCGTCCTGGTCCTGGTAGTCGTCGTACACCTTGGAAACCCGCCGGAAGAAGAAAACCGAGATGACTACGATCGCGGGGACCACGACAACCGACGACAGCGCCAGTTTCGCATTCAGGAGGAGCAGCGCCGCAAGGTTGACCACGAACAGCATCACAATCCGCACCACGCCGATCGCCTGGTCGGCGAAAAAGCGGCGCACCGCGTCCACGTCGGACGTGCTGCGCTGGATCAGTTCGCCCGCGGCCATGTGGTCGTGGTAGGTAAACGGCAGATGCTGGATGTGGTCGTAAAGCGTGTTGCGCAGCCGCCGGGCGACGTTTTCCGAGGATTTGGCCGCGAACCGGCCGCTGAGGAAGGAAAAGAACCCATCCACGAGTGCCAGCGCGATAATTCCGCCCGCGAGCAGCGGCAGGAAGTCCATGAACGTATTGTGGCCGACCGTCTGGTCGACCAGGAATCCCAGCAGGAAGAAGGTAACCGCTTTGGCCGTACTCGAACCCGCCTGCGAGACCATGGCCACCAGGTAGGAGCCGCGAAACCCTTTGGAATAATTCCAAAGAA
Organism: Anaerolineae bacterium; assembly: GCA_003141675.1. Taxonomy (GTDB): domain Bacteria; phylum Chloroflexota; class Anaerolineae; order Anaerolineales; family RBG-16-64-43; genus FEN-1073. The sequence goes on along the minus strand of PLND01000053.1, from coordinate 2,298 downwards.
TAGTGAGCCGCTCTCGAAAGGTTCCTTCTTTGGGTTGTTGTTCGGCCATTTTGTCCTCGAGCAAAAGAAAAACCACGGTTTTTTGACGATCCGTGGTTTTCGAAAAAAAAACCACGGGCCGGAAAATGCGCCCGTGGCTACGGAGGTCTTTCAGTAACGACTAACGGCCGGCAAGCGCACTTCTAGAAGGCAAAATGCCAATCCGCTTGGGATCGGCCGCCTTCCGGGAACTAACCATGAAGATGAACATAAAATGCGCCTCTTTTTTTCTATCTGGAATAAATTTACCACACTTAAAATAAACGGTCAAGCGAGTTTCCAAAAATCACCCGGCGGACCCGGGTTTATCCGTGGCCTGGAACCATTTCGGCTCACGGATATTTTCCCTTTTATAGAACGCCCGCAACCGTTTGCGGTTTCCAGTCCATCCGGCCATCGATCTCGTTCCTGGCGGGAGCAGACCCAGAAAATGCAGGGCGTTTCCCCCGAAAAAATCTTCCATTTCCCCGCCGGTAAAGATTCCTCCGTTGGAAAGCACCCGGACGTACCGCTCCTTAAACTCGGTGAAACAGTCCACCCGGGTGATTATGTGCCAATCGATTCCAAACAGAAGCCGAGCGGGGATCAATCCGGGAAAGTCCGCGAGCATCGCCCGGTAGGAAGCCTGGAATTTTGGAATATCCGCATCCTGCTACTTTCTAAGTGCTCAAAAGTGAGCGCTTTGAAATTCTCGCTTCAACCGGGACTGCCGCACAACGCGGTCTTACACCCCGTCCACGAGCCTTGATCCCCGACGTAGCCACTACCGGGGTGAATCCTAAAATACGTTTTATTTCCTGCTCAATGTTGCAAGCGGCGTTGTCGTCGCGCAGGTGGTGCGTACCGCAGTTGGCGCACGTCCATTCGCGCTCGTCGAGTTTAATTTCTGCGTTGACGTGCCCGCACACCGAACATCTCCGGGAGGAGGGAAAGAACCGATCCACCAGCACAACCTGGCCGCCAAACCATTCCTTCTTGTAGAGCATCTGCCGCTTGATCTCCCCGAACGCCGCGTCGGAGAGGGAGAGCGCCAGGTGACGGTTGCGGATCATTCCCTTCGGAAACAGGTCTTCCATTCCGATGATGCGGTAGGTGCGCGCCACGTCGGTCGTCATCTTGTGTATATGATCCGCTCGCCGGTTGACGATCCGGCCATGGATGACCTCTAACTGCCGTTTGGCCTTGTACCACCGCTCGCTCCCAACCTTGCGGCGGGAGAGCTGGCGATTGAGAAACTTCAGATGTTTGAGCTCATGGCGTAACGGCGCTTGGTTTTCGTACCGCTTACCGTCACTCAACACCAGTAGTTCCTTGATGCCAATATCCCCGCCCACAAACTCTTTCGGAAACTCCATTGGCGTCGGCGGCTCAACTTCGACCGAGATTGACACGTGCCAGCGCTCGGCTGTTTGAGAGACAACCGCACCCATGATTTTGCCGTCGAAGCGCAGTTCCTCGGCCATATTCACCCAACCAAGTTTTGGAACACGGAAGTTGTGCCCTTCCACCTGAATCTTGTCGTTATTGAGACGAAAGGATTGACGCTTGTTTTTCTTGGATTTGAAGTGCGGAAATCCCATCTTCGCGCCCTGGCGCTTTCCGTTATTGCTTGCGTAGTAGTTTTCCAGCGCCTTGCCCAAGTTCTGGAATGCGCCTTCCGCCACGTCCTTCGCCACCGCATACACCCATGGGAATTGCTCGCCTTTGAGCGCGTTGAAATCTTTCTTGACTGCCATGACCCCGTGCTTCTCGCCGGGATGAGCAGCCTTGTGGCGTTTCCACTCGGCCAGGCCCCAGTTGTAGACGAACCTTGCCGTCCCGCTCGCTCGTCGAAAGTAGGCTTCCTGTTCTGGGGTTGGGTTGAGCCTGACCTTATGCGCCCTTATCATCGCGGAGCGCCTTCTGCACCGCCTTGCGATAGTTCCAACCGTGCCGAGAAGCAGTGCGTGATCGTCATTTTGTCCTGCACCATTTCCTGCTCTGGAATGAGCGACTCTGTATTGAGTACAACAATCCGACAGTTATGAGTTCGACATAGGTGCAACAGCAGGTCGTAGATGATGTGCTTTTCGACCAGTTGCATGGGATTTGCCTCCTTTCTTTTATTGGATGGAATTGGATTTCTTTTCTTGGTTCAGATCGGCGATGATCCGCTCGGATGACCTCGATCCGTCTGCCTTGCATGGCCAGCAGCTATTTCAGATAGCGGAAACCAAATCTTGTAAGATGGTCTTTGTGCTCCACAACAATCTGTGATAT
>PLND01000026.1 GCA_003141675.1 Anaerolineae bacterium | reverse complement strand
TTGGCATCGTTCTTCTTCAATTTTTTAGCCGGCACGCCGACCACCGTTTCGCCGTCGGGGACGTCGTGTCTCACCACCGAACCGGCTCCAGTGCGCGCGCCCTTGCCGATTTTAACCGGCGCCACCAGCATCGTGTCCGATCCGATGAACGCGCCCTCGCCGATCTCGGTGCGGTTCTTTTGCTCGCCGTCGAAATTGCAGGTGATCGTTCCCGCGCCGATGTTGGCTCCCGCCCCGACGGTTGCATCGCCAAGATATGAAAAATGTCCCATCTTGGCGCCGGCGCCCAGGCGCGAGTTTTTCACCTCGCCGAAGTTGCCCATATGCGCGCCGCGCGCGAGGTAAGCCCCTGAGCGCAAGTGCGCAAACGGCCCGACGGATACGTCCTCCTCCAGCACCGCATCCTCCACAACCGAGCATTCCACCCGGCAGCGATCGCCCACGACGCTGCGGCGCACGATCGTATTCGGACCGACGACGCAATCGCGGCCGACAACGGCCTTTCCTTCGAGGTGCGTATTGGGCAGGAGCAGCGTGCCTTCGCCGATGGTTGCCTCAAATGAAATATATGTCGTCGCCGGATCCTGCATGCCCACGCCGGCATCCATCCAGCGCCGGTTTACCCGCCGACGCATCGCGGCTTCCGCCTCGGCGAGGTGCGCGCGCGTGTTGATCCCGATCCATTCCTCCTCGTCCTCGACCGGGATGGCTGTACCGCCGCCCCCGCTCGCCGCCATCGCCACCAAATCGGTCAGATAATATTCGCCCTTGGGAGAGGCTTTCACTTTCGGGAGGGCCGACCATAACCAATCGGCCCGAAAACAATACGCCCCAAGGTTGATCTCCCGGACTTTTTTCTGCTCCACGGTTGCGTGCGCTTCCTCGACGATTTTCTCAACCTTCCCCGCGCCGTCGCGGATTACCCTTCCGAAATTGCGCGCGTCCTTGGCGACGCCGGTCAGGAAGGCCAGCGGTCCGGGATTGCGTTCTTGCGCCTCGATCAAAGCACGGAATGTCTCCGGCTTCCACAGCGGCATATCGCCATAGAAAATCAGGATGCTCTCGGCCTTCCCGCGCAAGAGTCCTTCCGCGCGCCGGACCGCATCGGCCGTTCCCAACAGGTCCGGTTGCTCGACGAATTCCGCCTCCTCGAGGGCGAGCGTTCGTACGGCTTCGGCTCCGTGTCCCACCACAAGGACGGGTTTCTCCGGGCTAACGGATTTGGCAATCTCGATCGTCCACAGGATCATCGGCCTTCCGCAGAGTGTGTGCAGCATCTTCGGCTGGGCCGATTTCATCCGAGTCCCCAGGCCGGCGGCAAGAATGATCACTCGAAGCGACATGGCGAATTCCTCTCTGCGTTCAGCGCTGTATTCCGCGAAGGGAGAAACGTTTAAAAACGGACCTTCCGGATAAAACAAGAAGACTCGCGGGCTCAGAGGATATTATATCCTCGAGTCCCGGAGTCTTCCGTTGCGTATCAGGCTGGGGCGCCAGGTTTCGAACCTAGATCCACGGATTCAAAGTCCGGTGTGCTGCCGTTGCACCACGCCCCAGAGGGGATCGAGCGCCGGAATTGTAGCATAGGAAGGGCCGGGAGCCGGCGGCGAATTTCAGTCGATGACGCGGTAGGGATCGTTGGGTTTTGCTTCGGGGGCCAGGCCGAGTTTTTCGGCCTCGTCGAACGTCAGTTTTCCGGGGGAGAGGAATCCGCCGGCCTGCAACACGGCTTCATCCCAAAAGGTTTTCGCTTCGAGCGGTTCCACCTGCGGCGCGGTGATGTTCCATTCCTGCGGCTGGCTCGCCGCGGATCCGACGCTCTGTTGCACCCAATCCGGCATGGGAATGACCTCCGAGACTTCCTGGAGCAGTTTGTCGGTATGGAAGATTTTTTCCAACCGGTGCAGCGCTTCGGTGATCGCATCGGCAAGCGTCTGGGCCGGTACCGGCTTGGAGAGGAACAGCACCAGGCTCGGCCCGCTGGGCATCGGGACGATCACCATATTCCGTTTCTCGCCGTAGAGCATGATCACCGACGGCGGTTCCGCTTTGGATTTTCCCAGGAAGGGGATAGTTCGGTTGAGGATGGCGAGTACTGCGTGCTGCACCGCTTCCATGTCCTCTTCCATCACTTCGAGGACATCCCCCGCGCGATGAGTCGCCTGCCCGGTCTCCTGGCACAGCCAGGCGGCGTCGGCGTTAAGCATCTGCCGAAGGTCGGTGAGCACGTGGGCGGCGCGGTCCTCGCTGGGCTGGAATTCCTCGCCGGCAAGGATGGAGCGCACGGCGCGGAGAAAGTCCTCCATCGGCAGGGGCTTGTTAAAGAAAGCGCGCGCGCCCAGCCGTTCCGCGAGCGCGCGGATGGCCGGTTCGGCGAATCCGGTGGTGACGATGACGGGGATGTTGATATTCTGGATGCGCCAGCGTTCAAGCAGTTCCAGACCGCTGATTCCCGGCAGGCGCACGTCGAGGATGATCAGATCCGCACCGCGTTCCGAAAGTTCCAGCGAGGCTTCCTCGGCCGAGAGGGCGTCGACGATGTCCAAGGAGGCGTCCATCAGCTGAATTGCGCTGTGAATCATGCGCGCAATTTCGCGCTGATCCTCGACGATCATCACGCGTTTGCGGTTCATAGAAATGATTTTAGCACAACTCGCAACCCGTGGTCATCAATCCGATAGTCAGGAATACGGGGACCTTGGGATTCCGGTAAACCGGGCCGCAATCGAGGCCGACATTTTCCACCCGCGGTTTTGCCTTCGACTGCCTTGCCTCGACCGCATTGGCAGGGTATCCGATGTGCCTGCCCCCGCAGGAAAGATAAATTAACGCCCGCCAGCGTATAATCCACCCAGTGAATACAACCTCAACCACCCCGCGCCGTCCGCGCGTGCTCTACCCGTTCCTTATCGGTGTTCTCGTCGCCACGATCCCCTGCTATTGCACCGCGGCGGTTCTGATTGCCATCCATTCCACGCCCACCATCCAATTCATCCCGAGCCCCACCGTACAGACAACCTCCACCCGGCGTCCGCCCCCGCCCGTCGGGACGACCGCCCCTCCGCCGGTCCAATCCGCCACTCCTACCGATACGGAATTCGTCCCCCCTACTCTCACGCAAACCTTAACACCGTCCGCCACGCCTACTCCGCTCCCCCCGACTCCGCTCCCCACTTACACGCGCACCCCGACCCCCTCCTTGACGCAGCCCGCGCCGACCGACACGCCGACGGAAATCCCGCCAACCGATACAACGCCGTAGAGTGACGCCGCCATACGCCGGATGTCATTCCGCCCGCCCCGGCGAGGTGGGCCGTGGAGCTCCGATGTTTGGTCGGGGCGAGGAATCGGTTAGTTGGTTTTAGGACGACAGACGCAAAAAGTCCGATAATAAATGCCACACTCGAAATGTGTCATTCCGAGCTCCGATGTTTGTTCGGGGCGAGGAATCGGTAAATTATATTACTGCAACAGACTTATTGAATTCGATATTCCATGCAAGGTACCGATTCCTCAGAGCGTCACAACCGTTCCGCCACGGCGCGGGCCATTTCCAACGTGCCGCTCTCTCCGCCCATGTCGTAGGTGCGCACCCTGCCTTCGGCGATCACGCCGGCCACGGCCCGCTCGAGCGCCGCAGCCTTGTCCGCTTCTCCCAGCCAAGAGAGCATGAGCTTCACCGCCAGGAACGTGGCAATGGGATTGACCTTGTGCTTGCCGGCGTACTTTGGCGCCGATCCATGGGTCGGCTCGAAGACCGCGAACCCGTCGCCGATATTTCCACTCGAGGCGAACCCCAGACCGCCCACAAGCTGCGCGGCCAGGTCGGAGATGATGTCGCCGAACAGGTTGGTGGTCACAAGCACCCCGTACTCCTTCGGATTTTTTACCAGCCACATGGTCATCGCGTCAACGTTGGCTTCCCATAGCGGAATGGTTGGGAACTCCGTAGCGATCTTGCGCGCCTCGCGCGTGATCAGACCGGAGGTTTCGCGTACCACGTTCGGCTTTTCCACCAGGGTCACGCTCGAATAGCCGCGGTCGCGCGCGTATGCGAACGCCGCGCGAACGATCCTCTGGCATCCGCGCCGGGTGAGGATGCGGCACGAGAGGGCGATATCCTCCGACGGAGTAGAGCGGAATGCCTCCATCGCCGGGCTGCGGGCTTCCAGAGCTGCGCGCACATCTGGCGGCAATGGATGAAATTCCACCCCGGCATAGAGATCCTCGGTGTTCTCGCGGAACACCACCAGGTCGATCCCCTCGCGGTAGTTGAGCGGATTGCCGGGATACGCCTTGCACGGGCGAAGGTTGATGTACAGGTCGAAAAGCTGGCGCAGGCGGACGATCGGGCTGCGGTACGAGAGTCCCTTCCCGCGCAGATCGGGGGTCAATTCGGCGGCCGCCTCTTCCTTGGGCTTGGAGGTGATCGCGCCGAACAGCGCGCATTGGCATGTGCGCAACAGGTCGATCGTGCGCTGCGGAAGGGCGTCTCCCTCCGACCGCCAGAATTCCCAGCCGATGTCGGCCGGCGGATACTCGGCATCCAATCCGATTTTGTCCAGCACGATGTGCGCCGCTTCCATGACGTCCTGCCCGATGCCGTCGCCCGGCATCCAGGCAATCCGATATTTCGCCATTCGTCCTCCTGAGAAAGTTTTTTCCCCCGGCCAAGCGCACGGAGTATAGCATAATCGGTCCCACGATCCGATGCATTTGGACCATCATCTTGGGTGATCTCCACAATGGGATTTCGGTTGCCAACCCTTCTTCCCTCTGCTATCATCAACGGCATCATGAACGACAAGGCTCTCTCCGAACATGTGAAGGACCTCCTCCGCGCACCGGGCCTTTCAGCCTTCGAGGCGTCCGTCCGGGAGGTGGTGGCCGCGGCTTGGAGGCCGTACGCTCCCCAGCAAACCGTCTCCCGGCTGGGCAGCCTGCACGCGCTGCAATCCGGCACGGGGCGCAGCAACCGCCCGAAGATCCTGCTGGCGGCCCACATGGACATGGTCGGATTGATGGTCACCCAGGTGGAGGGGGGATTCTGCCGGATCACGGAGATCGGCGGCCTGGACGCGCGGATCCTGCCCGGCCAGGCGGTCGTCATTCACGGCCGCGAGGATGTGCCGGCCGCCGTCGTGCTTCCGCCCGCGGCGTTGCTGCCGCCCGACCGCAAAAACGAAATTCCGCGATTGCGCGATCTATGGCTGGATACCGGCCTGCCCGAAACGGAAGCCGCGCGGCTGATCCGCACCGGGGACACGGCATCCTTCTCACAAGCCCCGCTGGACCTGGCCGGCGGCCGAATCGCCGGACGGTCGCTCGACGACCGCGCCGGGGTGGCCGCGCTCACGGTGTGTCTCGAAGAGCTTGCCGCCCGGCCTCACCGCTGGGACGTGATCGCCGCGGCCACCGTCCAGGAAGAGGAAACCCTGGGCGGGGCGGCCACCTCATCTTTTGCGCTTCACCCGGACCTCGCGATCGCCGTCGACGTTACCTTCGGCGCCGCGCCCGGACTCCCGGAACATAAAACGTTTCCGCTCGGCGGAGGGCCCACGATCGGTTTGGGACCCAACGTCCATCCCGGGGTGCACCGTTGGATGATCCGGGCCGCCGCCAAAGCCGGGATCAAGTATGCGCTCGAGGTCATGCCGGCGCATTCCGGAACCGACGCGTTCGCGATGCAGGTGACGGCGGAGGGAATCCCCACCGGCGTCATCGGTATCCCGCTGCGTTCGATGCACACGGCGGTGGAGATTGTCGCGCTGTCCGATATCAAAGCCGCCGGCCATTTGTTGGCCGAGGGGATCGGCGCGCTCGACGACGGATTCCTATCCAAACTCCGATGGGAGTAGGCGGATGGCCGCAACCAGGAAACGAAAACCCGCTCCTAAAAAAATCGCGAAGCGAACCTTGAAACCGAAGGGACGCGCGCAACCCCGTCCGCATGACGGATCGATCGCCCGGATCAAACGGCTCAGCGAAGCGATCGGCGTTTCGGGCGACGAATCTGCGATCCGGGAAATCATCCTCGAAAACCTCAAGGGAGCGGCGGCCGAATCGCGGGTCGACGCGCTGGGCAACCTCCTTGTGAAGTGCCGCACGCGGGGGAAGACTTCCCTGCGGGTGATGCTCGCCGCCCACATGGACGAGGTGGGGTTGATCCTGATGCTCCCCGGGAGCGACGGGCTGTGGAAGTTCGGCACCGTCGGCGGGATTAATGAACAAACGCTGCCGGGCAAGGCGCTGTGGATCGGAAGGGACCGTGTTCCCGGCGTGCTGGCGGTGAAGCCGGTGCACCTAGTCGAGAAAGACGAAGCCGAGCATCCGATCAAGCCTGACGCGCTCGCCATCGATATCGGCGCAACGGACAAGGACTCGGCGATGGCGCTGCTGAAGCCGGGCGACCGCGCAGCCTTCGCCACGCCGTTCCGCTTCGAGCGCGGCGTGCTCTACGGCAAGGCGCTCGACAACCGGTTGGGCGTGGCCGCGCTGATCGAACTCGCGCTCACCCCGCCGCCGGGGATCGAACTCTGGGCGGCGTTTACTACCCAGGAGGAAATCGGCGCGCGCGGGGCGCAGGTGGCCGCTTACGCGCTCGATCCGGACCTGGCGATCGTGCTCGACGCCACGCCCGCCGCCGACATGCCGATGTGGGACGGAAGCGAGAACACGGCCTTCAACACAAAGCTCGGCGGCGGACCCGCTATTTACATCGCCGACCGCGCCACGGTTTCCGATCCGCGCCTCGTCCGGATTTTGGACGCAGCCGCGGAAACCAAAGGCATTCCCCACCAATTCCGCCAGCCAGGCAGCGGTGGAACCGACGCCGGGGCGATCCACCGGACGCGCAAGGGAATCCCGAGCGTCTCGATTTCGGTGCCGATCCGCAGCCCGCATGCGCCAATATCCACCGCTCGTCTGGAGGATTGGCGCGCGCTGGTAGCGCTCGTGCGGGCGGCTCTGGATCATCTGGCCAAACAAGGGCTTCGGGAAGGATAACCCGTCGCTTTCACGTATTTTTTCCCAAGGAAGAATCTGCAATGAAACGATTTGCCTGCTGTATGATCCTGTTCCTGGCTGGGTGCGCGCCGCGCTCCACACCCCTCCCCGCGACGGAGACCTCCCTTCTTCCGACCTATTCGCCCTCGGCCGCGCTCGCCGCCACGGACACCGCCACACTACTCCCCACCGATACCTCCACTCCATTGCCGCCTCCTACAGCTACTTCCACCCAGCGGCCGGCCATCCATTCCGGAAATGCCGGCCGTCTGACCCGGATCAATCAGCTCCAGCACGCGGATGTGCGCTCGCTGACCTTCTCCCCCGAAGGGACCTGGCTTCTGATCACATCCGGCAACGCCTCCCGTGGAAATTACCTGGTCACCCTGTGGTGGCCGGATCAAAACCAGAAATACGACCTCGCCTCGGCGGCTGCGACCGTTTGGGACGCGGCTTTCTCCCCCGACGGACGGTGGGTTGCGTACGTGTTCGATAATCCCACCAACACCATGCGCGGTTACGTGGTTGAGGTCTCATCCAAAAAACAGGTCGCAAGTTTGCTTGGTGACGGTACCGCATATTCCGTCGCCTTTTCTCCCAATGGAACGCGCCTGGTCCTCGGCGGGATCGATGGCTCCCAGAACGGCATAATTTGGGTGTACGACACATCCACCTGGGAAATGGTCAATTCGTTTTCGGTCAAAGGTCAGAACGTCCTCGCCCTGGTTTTCTCCCCCGATGGATCGATCCTGTACAGCGGCGGCACCGACGGATCGATTCGTGCATGGAGCATGAGCGATGGGAAGCTGCTGGCTCACTTTTCCTATGGACCGCAAGCCGACAGCATCGCCCTTTCCCCGGACGGGGAACTACTGGCCTCGGTTTACTGCTCCCAGAGCGACCCCAACGGCTGCACCACAGGCGGCGTGGCGATATGGCGCGCGGCCGACGGGAAGATGCTGACGTCGATCGACGACGTCGCAAATGCGGTGGCCTTTTCTCCAGACGGCGGCCTGCTGGCGACGGGCGGCGGTACCAACGACTCGTTCCTGCGCTTCCGGTACACTGCCACGTGGTATGCCGTCGGGGAGTCTCCCGCCATGGTCGAACAATTGGCGTTCTCCCCCGATGGCCGATTGCTGGCCACCGCCGACTACGAAACTGTGACAATCTGGTCGATCCAGTAGTTAAAATTATTGGCTGGAGGGTTCCGTCCGGCCACATAGTGGAGGGCAAACGTGAAGCCGTTAATTCGCAAACTGGTGGAGGCCTACGGGCCCTCGGGAAGCGAAGCCGAACTCCGACAGATCGTGCGGGCCGAAATCAAAGGCCAGTGCGATTACATCACCGAAGACCGCCTGGGCAACCTGATCGGTGTGATGAAAGCCAAAGCCAAAACCGGCCGGCGGATCCTGCTGGCGGCGCATATGGATGAGATCGGCCTGATCGTCTCGCACGTCGATCGGGAGGGATTCGCGCGCGTCGCCCCCGTCGGGGGCGTAAATCCGCTCTACTGCGCCGGTAGCCGGGTGCGCTTCGCTTCGGGCAAGACCGGTGTGATCGGGTGGGAGCCGCGCGATGATGATAAAAATATTCCTTCGCTGGATCGGATATACGTCGACCTGGGAGCTTCCAATAGGGAATCGTGCCCGGTGCGCGTCGGCGACGTGGCGGTGTTCGACCGTCCGATGGCGGAAGCCGGCCCGCGGCTGGTTGCCAAATCCCTGGATGACCGGATCGGCGTGGCGGTCCTGATCGAGACGATGCGCCGACTGAAACGCACGCCACACGAGGTACAGTTCGCCTTCACCGTCCAANNATATGGATCCGGAGATCGGAGTGTCGGTCGACGTCACCCTCACCGGCGACACGCCGCGCTGCCCTCCGATGGCCGTCGCTCTGGGCAAGGGTCCCGCAGTGAAGGTGCGCGACGGCGGCATGATTTCCGATCCGCGCGTGGTCGAATGGATGACCACTGCGGCCACGGCGAGCCGAATCCCCTATCAATTGGAGGTGCTTGAACATGGGACAACCGACGCGACCGCGATCCAGATCTCACGCTGCGGAGTTCCCGCCGGTTGCATATCGATCCCATGCCGGTACGTCCATTCGCCCTCGGAGATGGTCGACCTGTCCGATGTGGAGAACGCGGTCAAACTTCTGCTGGCGATGCTGGAGGGGCCGGTGGGTTTCTAATTCCGTAGACCCTAAGGGGTTTAGAGGCCCTTAGGGCCTCTTTCAGACCATTGCCAAGCTCCCCTCATCCGCAAACCTCACCGGTACTTTCCGGATATTTCGCACAACATTTTCCGGGCGAATTAGTTTCCCGCCGGGCGCTGCTTTTTCCGGCCGGTCGGAAATCATGGTTATTTAAGCCTTTTTTCGGCGCCGCGTAATCTTCATACTCCCCTAACAACTTTTTTCCCGTTCTCAATTACACTTAAATTGATTCGCCGAATGTGGCAATCGTTCCGGTCGAAATTGTAATAGGAGGAAATTCCATGACGAAACTCTTTTCCCTTGCGGTATTCGCCCTTATCCTGACGCCCATGCTCAGCGCTTGCAGTTCCGGCGCAGCCTCTCCGGGTGGCGGCGCGGCGGCATCCTATACGGCCGCGGCGCAAACCGTCTTTGCCGCCCAGACTGCGGCGGGCATTTCCACTCCCACTTCGATGCCCACCTTTAGTCCGCTGCCCCAGATCAGCTCAACCCTTACCCGGACGATCACTCCAACCCCCGGCGCAACCCGTCCGGTGGTTACGATTGGCTCCACCTGTGACAATTCGGCCTACGTCAGCGACGTAACCATCCCCGACGGAACGGTAATCGCGCCGGGAGGATCGTTTACAAAAACCTGGAATATTCGGAACACCGGCACCTGCGATTGGTCGACGGCCTATGCACTCGCGTTTCTCAGCGGCAGTGCAATGGACGGTTCCACGACCAAACTTTCCGCATCCGTCAGCGTGGGCGATGCGGTGAATGTCTCCGTGGGAATGTATGCGCCGATGACGGCCGGAACGTACACCGGCTATTGGAGAATGCAGAACGTCGTGGGAACATTCTTCGGGGAAGCGGTTTTTGTGAAAATTGTCGTTTCCAGCGGCACCGTTACCATCACAATGACTCCGACAAAGACGGGAACCGCATCCTCCCAAACCAGCACGCCGACACTGTCCCCCGTCAATACATCCACTTCAACCGAGACGCCTACCGAAACGACCATCCCGGATACTCTGACACTGACACCTACATGATGCCGAAATTTTTCTTTCGAGTATAAAGGTCGGCGCCGTGTTATCCTGCTGGGTGCGGGTCGATCCCATCCCGCCACGTCCATTCCCTTCTTGAGATGACCGGCCTGACCGACGTAGACGACACAGCCAGGCTTCTGCTGTCAATATTGCAAGGGCCGGTGGGTATTTACAAAATCCAAACGGCTCTCCAACTCCTTTGCGGCCCGCGAACGGACGCCGCCTCTGAGGGGGCGGCCCGGGTCCCGAATCATCCATTTACACCGCAAATTGCAGGCGCGGGATAACATTCACATGGTTTGTGTACCCTTTTCACAGGTCTTCCATATGCTTTTCGTACCATAGCCAAGCAGTAAAATAGATCCGGCTGAAAACAAAACTGGAGGATATTCAATGGTAAAAAATTCCAAGCGTTTTCTTTTCATTCTGATGTTGACGATTTTTCCAAGCGCTTGTAGCACCGCCAAGACCACTCCCACAATCGATCCGGCAACGACCTTCACTGCCGCGGCGATGATTAAATCCACCGAGGATGCGGCGGCTGCTTCCACCGAATTTTTCCTATCTACATTAAGCGCGGTACCGCAAGCCAGCGCGACGCCAACCCCAACCGGCATTCCGGTCCCCAGCGCGACGACCCGCCCGGTCGTCGTGAATAATCCCGTGTGCGATAATTCGGCGTTCGTCAGCGATGTGACCATTCCCGATAAAACCGTCATCGACGCGGGAGATTCGTTCACCAAGACGTGGAAGTTCCGAAACACCGGAACCTGCGGTTGGACGACGTCGTATGCGATCGCATCGGGCGGCGGTGATGCGATGAGCGGAACCGAAACCAAATTGCCGGACGCCGTCGACGCGGGCGACGAGGTGGACGTTTCCGTGGATATGGTCGCCCCCACGGCGAACGGCACGTACGTCGGTTTCTGGAGATTGAAGAATGCGGACGGATTTTTTTTCGGGGACGCGGTGTATGTGCAGATAGTCGTTTCCAATGGCGAGGACACCCTCACGGCGACCCTCACCCCGACGAGTGAATAGACTCATCCGTATGCTGCGGATGCTCCCGAAAAACCGTTTGCTCCACAGACGGACTCGATAGCTTCTGTTGGCCTTCCCGCGATGGAATTCGCGACGCAACCTCGGCTTGGCGCGAGAAGTATAAAGATTCTTAACGGGATACTGAAAAACAAGATAGATGGCCTTGCGAGTGTGCCCTCGCGCCCGCCCTCGCCCCGGTCAAGCGGGCGAAACAATGATATATCGCGACTTTGTCAGTATCCTCTCGAGAGCTATCCCCAGCAAATATCCAGCACGCCCTCGCGCGCAAACCGCACCGGGAACTTCCAAATATTATTTTGAATGTGTACGGGGCGGATCGGCGTTCCATCAATCGCGGCCTTCACCGGCGATCCGGGAAGCGCGAGCCAGATATTTCCCTCCGCCTCCCGTTGCAAGCGCAGCCGCGCCTGCAGCCCATCCCGCGTCACTTTCCATTGCGCCACCTCCGCGCCCTGGCTGAAGTGCAGATCTGATCCGACGTATTGCACTCTGTCTTCGCGCGGGTGCACCGCAAGCAGGATCGAACCGTGCGCGGGAATTTCCGGCGGCTCCAAAATTCCTGCGCGGCTTTCCACCAGCCGCCCGTCCCAGAAGGAGAGCGCGATCGCCTCGTTGGGAATGTGGATCCATTCGCGCAAACGGATCTCATCGCGCACCGGACGATCCGACCAGTTGAACAAGCCCATCACCCACCACTTCCCCTGCGGCCTGCGCATGGGCAGGATCGCCATTCGCGGAGGCGCTTCTCCGCGCCACGCGGGAAGTTGCGCGGCGCGATAGAGCGGCGGAAAGAGGGATTGCGCTAGGCGCAGGGATTCGGGCGAGAGTGCGGATAAATCATCCGAGAGCATGACTATCCCGCCCGAAAGCGCAATGGCCGTGGCAAGCGTCCTCCGCTCATCGGCTGAAAGATGCGTTTCCGTATCGCGCGCCAGCAGGCAATCCGGATCGTTCCACCACCAGCGCCGGTGGAGCGGCGCCCGGGTGAGCATGTTGCGCGCCGCGTTGGCGGCGGCTGGGACAGTCGGATCGCCGCGCGCCGCCCATACCTGGTGGAACACATGCGGCTTCCAGACCGGATCGACGTCCGGTCCTNNTCCGGTCCGATGCGCATCCCGTCGAAGATTCCGATCCCCGAACCGAGCGGGCAGCCGCATCCAAGCAGATAGGTTTTCTCGCCCGCCTCCCGGCGGATGATCTCCAGCGCCCTTCGAAGCGCCTGGGCACGGGTTACGGTCGGATCGAAAAACCGCACGTGTCTCGCCGCGGGCAGATACAGGTAGTCCAATTTCAAAAACGGGAAATTCCATTCCTTTACCGCCGTCCGGATCAACCGCCGGAGATATTCTGCCACCTCCGGCCGGGTCACGTCGAGGGTGAGTGTATCGCGCAGCCAGGTGATTTTTACGTTCGACATTACCCCCTGCACACCTCCGGCCAGCCACCGCGGGTGTTCGCGCTGCATGCGCGACCCCGGACGGACGATGAACGGCGAGAGCCATACGCCCGGCGTAAAACCAGCCGCGCGTATCCGGTCGGAAATTTCCCGCATGGACGACGGGAATTTCGAGCTGCGGTCGAACCAATCGCCGACGTCGGCCGCGTACCCGTCGTCGAGCTGGATCATTCGCAGCGGCAGGCGCGCGCGCAGCGCCCGTGCGGCGTCGGTATTCTTCTCCAAGTCCTCCTGGCTGATAGCCGTATGGTAGTAATACCACGAGCACCATCCTTCGGGAGCGGCGTGAGCGGTCCGGGCGCCGTTTACCTGCGCGGCGGCATCGAAATAATCCTCCACCGGCGCTTTTCTACCGAGCGCGAGGTAGGCCCAATCGGTTGCGAGGGATGCTCCACCGTCAAGCCGGACACCGTCGCAATCGGCGCGCATGCGCAGCGAGACCACATCGTCTGGCAACCAGGTCTCCACCGCCCCGAATTGCTCATTCTGGGATAGAAAACCGGCCACCAGGCAATCACCGCCCAAGCACCGGCCGATCGAGGTGAACATGTCCGATACGAAATGCCCCGGTTGCCCCGTGGAACGCAGGCTGGTGCCGACGTGCATCGGCATGTCGAACGGCCCCAACATCGGTCCCGGCTGCCGCTCGGCGCTCGTCAACCCGCCGGCAAAACTCCACG
>PLND01000017.1:3226-8134 GCA_003141675.1 Anaerolineae bacterium | reverse complement strand
CGCCAGGACACGATGCCCCTGCGGGGCAGATTCCTGCGCAGGATATAGCTCTCGAAAAGGGCTTCGTCTCCTAGCGCCGCGATTCATCGCGGCGCATTCCATCGCGGCCGCGGCATCCACGGCGCATTAATGAAAAACGGCCCGGTTTTCACCGGGCCGCCGTTTTCTTTCAAGGATGTTTTATTTCTGCGCCGCCAGGACCACCTGGCCGAACGCTTGCGGATCGCGCACCGCCAGATCCGCCAGCATCTTGCGGTTGAGCAGGATCCCGCTTACCCGCAGCCCGGAGATCAGCCGGCTGTAAGTTGTGCCGTTGAGCCGCGCGGCGGCATTGATGCGCACGATCCACAGTTTGCGCAGGTCGCGTTTGCGGTTGCGCCGGTCGCGATAGGCGTACCACAGGCTTTTAAGCATGGCTTCGTTGGCGCGCTTGAAGAGCCGGTGCCGCGAGCCAAACTGGCCCTTGCCCATGTGGATGATTTTCTTGTGGCGGAGGTGGGACTTAAATCCACCCTTGGTTCTGGTCATTGCGTTCGCTCCTGCCGATCCCTGCGCGCCGGATCGCCGCTATCTATTGTCCGATCGCGGCCATCCCGTTGCAAGCACGCAACAACGGCAACACTGGACGGCTGTCCGAACCGTCCGACGGCCCGCCTAGCGGGGCGGATTGGCCTTGTACTGCTTCATGTACGGCGCCAGGCGCTTTACCCGCTTGCGGGTGTTGCTCCCTTTCACTTCGACCATCTTGGTGAAGAGGGCCGTGGTGCGCGCCGATTTGCGCCGCCGTAGGTGGCTTTTGCCGCCCTTGGTGCGCATCACTTTGCCGCCGCCCGTCAGGCGAAAACGCTTGGCCGTGGCCTTGTGCGTCTTGAGTTTGGTCTTGCCCTTTTTAACTTTTCGAGGCATTGTTGCCCGCTCCTGTGTTTCCTATCCTGCGAAGTCGCGCCGGGGCTTCTCCCGGCGCGGCGGTGTCTACTGCCGAAAAACTTCTGCCCGTTATTTCTTCCGCGCCGGACCCAGCACCATCAGCATCGTACGCCCTTCCATGTCCGGCTGCTGCTCCACGATCGCAATGTCTTCCAGTTCCTTGGCGATCTGCGCCAGATCTTCGCGCGCGATCTCCGGGTAGGTGATCTCGCGGCCGCGGAAGCGGATGCGCACTTTCACTTTCATCCCGTCCAGGATCCACTTGCGCGCGTCGCGGACTTTGAAGGAACGGTGGTGATCGGTGGTCTTCGGCCGCAGGCGGATTTCCTTGACTTCGATTTTGGTCTGCGCCTTGCGCGCCAGCCGATCTTTCTTTTCTTTTTCGTAGAGGAACTTCCCCAGGTTCAGCACCCGGCATACCGGCGGCTCGGTCCCCGGCGAAACTTCCACCAAGTCCAGGTTGGCCTCGCGCGCCAGACGCAAAGCCTCCTGCAGAGTGACCACGCCAACGTTCGCCCCATCCGCCCCGATCAGGCGGACTTCCTTGGAACGGATTTGCTCATTGGTTCGATATTCCGATGCGCTGATGGGTATTCCTCCTCTTTCAAAACGGCCGCCGCCCTGTGCCGATCAGGCGGCTTGCTTCGGCCCGGCAGTGTACCATGGGCGGCCCGCCGCCGTCAACCGGATTCCGGCTTTTCCGCCTCTTCCGAGGCCTTGGGGATGACCGTCACCTTGCGCGACCGGCCCACGCCGACGCTCTCGGTGATCACCCCGGGGTGCTCGCGCAGCTCGAGGTGGATGATGCGCCGCTCATTGGCCGGCATCGGTTCGAGCTCCACGGTCCGGGCGCGCTCCACCGCCTGCTCGGCGGCGCGGCGCGCCATGCGCCGCAATTGCTGCTCCCGCCGCCGTCGGTAGCCTTCCACGTCCACGATCACCGGCAGCGGGCGGCCGAGCTTGCGGGCCGTGATCATCCGCGCCAGGTATTGCATCGCGCTCAGGCCTTCGCCGCGCCGACTGACCATGATCCCGAGGTCCTGACCGTGAATTTCCACCAGCGCGTGGCGCTCTTCATTTGCGGCTTCCGGCTCGGTCCACTGCGCGCTGACGCTCGCGCGCATGCGCATCCGCTCCAGGAGTTCCTCGACCACTTCGCGCGCCGTGTCCAGATCGGGGTCCGGCTCGGCGCTCCCTTCGGGAGCGGTCAGGCGCACCCGGGCGGGGATTCCCCCGCCGGGGAAATCGGCCGGGCGGCCTTCCTCCAGCACCACGATCTCCACCTCTTCCCGCGATAGTCCCAGCCGGGAGAGGCCGCGTTCCACCGCCTCCGCTACGGAGGGGGCCGTAATTTCCACACTGTTTTGGCTTGTCGTCATACGGGCGCCTCTTGGAATGGGCGGGTTGGGAATTATTTCGATGAGTCCGGGGCCGGACGGAGGCTGTACACCTGGCGCCAGTTCACCCGTCCCATCATCATGTATTGCACGATGGTGAGCAGGTTCGTCGTGACGAAATATATCGAAAGCCCCGAGGCCAGGCTGAGCGAGATATTGGCGAAGAGCAGCACCATGAAGACGTTCATGATCAGGTTGGTTTGCGCGCTCTGCGCGTCGGTGGTCATTATCGGGATGACCCGCTGCGACACCCAGCTGGTGATCAGCACCAGGATCGTCAGGACCGGGATCGGGAACGGCAATCCCGGGATGGTGAGATGCTCGGGCTGGGCCAGGTTCATCCACAGGAACGTCTTGGAGAGCGGGATGAGCGACACCGGAAAAAAGGCGTAGATGCGTTGCGAAAAGCTGAAGAGCTGCAGCGGCGTGGAGGGGATAACGTTGAGGATGGACTGGTACAGGCCGATCATGATCGGCAATTGGATCAGCATCGGCAGGCAGCCGCCCAGGGGGTTGGCCCCCGACGACTGGAGCAGCTTCATCTGCTCGGCCTGCATCTTTTCCTTGTCCTTGGCGTATTTCTTCCCTAGATCCTTCCACTCCTTCGACCCCTGCAGCTCCTGCATCTTCTTCATGCTTGACGTCGAGGAGGCCGTGAGCGGGTAGGTGATCAGGCGGATGAGGATCGTGAAGACGATGATGGCCAAGCCGAAGTTCCCGCCCAAAAGCCGGTAGAGGAACAGCAGCGCGTTGATCATCGGGTTGATTATGAAAGTATCCCACATAACGTTTTTATCCTGTAAGCCCCACCGCGCGATATTCGCCGCGTAGGCGCGGCGAATTTACGCAGGTTCGACGTACGTCCAGGTGATCGATCCGGTGTCGGGCGCGAGCGCGGCCAATTGGTACTTGCTGCCGTTGACGGTGATAAACAGCTTGCCGCCGAACACCCGCAGGGTTCCGAACACCCCGCCCGCGAGCGTCTGTTCCCATTTTTGCGTTCCGTCGGCGGCCGAGTAGGCGCGCACGATTCCGGAGGTGGTGCCGATGAACACGAGCCCGCCGTCGACGGCCGGCGCCGCCTGGACGGGAGCGCCCAGCTTTTGATTCCATTGGGGGGCGCCGTCGGCGGGCGAGAGCGCCCGCAGCGCGCCGCTCAGGTCGGCAGCAAAGATCGAATCCCCTGCCGCCACCGGCGCCTGCCAGACCCAGCCGTCGGCCTTCACGTCCCACAGCGTTTGTCCGCTCTGCGCGTCCAGCGCGATCACCTTTCCGGTGAACGTCCCGAGATACAGTTTCCCGTCGGCGAGGGTTATTCCGCCGGCGATCGATCCGCCCACGTCCAGCGACCAATCCGCCTTCCCGCTTTGGAAGTTGATCGCATACACTTTATGTTCGATCGTGGCCACGTAAACGCGCTGCGCATCGACGGCCATCGCGCCCCAGGCGATGGCTTTGCCGAGGTGGATCTTGGTTTTCAGCGCGCCGGTCCCGGAATCGATAATCAGCAGATCGCCGCTGTCGCTGGAGGCGTAATAATCTCCATTCGGCGCTTCCACGAGCGGCGCGATGATCTTCGCTCCGTCGCCGTCGTGCTTCCACTTCAGCGCGCCGCTGGCCGGATCCAGTTTGACCACCGACCCGTTGTAGGCGGCGGCGACCAGGTCGCCCTTGGAATCCACAAGCGGATCGGCGTAGAAGAGCACCTTGGTATCCGCCTTATCGGGATATTGCCAGGCCTTCTGGCCGGTGGCGAGGTTGACCGCGCTCACAAAACCGTTGTGCGCGGTGTAGCCCATATCGCCCTTGAGCGTGAGGCCGGACCAGGATTGATTGGAGGCGCTCGCGGAGCAGGCCGCCAGCATCACCGAGAGAAACCCGAGCACGGCGATGGCGGCCGGGCGCGAATTCATGGGTAACCGATTTTTTTTATTCGAAAATAATTCCAACATCGTTTGAACCGCTCCATGCGGCCTTCCGGCCGGCGTTTCTTCAGGGAACCGGATCATATCCGCCCGCCGCGAACGGCTGGCAGCGCAGCAGGCGCCACGCGGCCATCCGCCCGCCCTTCCACAGCCCGTATTTATATACGGCCTGGTAGGCATAATGCGAGCAGGTCGGATAAAACCGGCAGGTATCCGGCGCGACCAGCCGTGACAGGGTGAGCTGGTAAGCCCGGATGGCCGCGAGCAGCGGCCAGCGCGGCAGCGTGCCCGGATTTAATGGAAGCGACCGCAGCGGAGGATCAGCCTCCGGCGCGGGCAGAGTGCTGGTCATCGCCGTCAAGGACGCCGGCTTTTTGAAAAAGCGTTCGGACCGCGCCGGCCAGGTCCGTATAATCGGCCGTCACCGCGCCCGAGCGGGCAATCAGAAGCAGATCCCAGCCCTCCGCGAGCGAGCTCAGGAGCGGCCGGACCGCCTCGCGCAATCTCCGTTTGGCGCGGTTGCGCTGCACCGCCCCGCCGACCCGCTTTCCGGCCGAGAAGGCCACCCGGCTCTGGGGCGGCTCGCCACGCGCGGCGACGAGAACGAGCAGCGGGTGGGCATACGACTTGCCGGTGCGCCGCACCCGCTGGATGTCGCT
>PLND01000017.1:0-3193 GCA_003141675.1 Anaerolineae bacterium | reverse complement strand
GTGGCCATGCGCTGGCGGAACCCGTGCACGCGCGCGCGGCGGCGAATCTTCGGCTGATACGTTCTTTTTGGCATGAGTTTTCCTTTAAAAACCGGCTTTCAGTGCGGGCTGGATTATACCAGCCGCCTTTCGGGGCGGTCAAGCAGCACCGGGATGGGAGGAAAAACAGAGTTCGGTTTTCCTCCACGCCGCAATTTTCAAGCCGTTTTTCGCTCTAGATCACTTATTCCGGTGGTCCGAAAAAAACGGTGTTTCTCTGATCGCGGTCGCAAGGGCCAAAGCCTCTCCCCGCGCTTGCCCTCGCACTCGCTCTCGCGAAGTGGGGGATGCGCGTGGAAAGCGGTTGTAGCAAAACTGCTTGCATTTGTTCCTTGAGAAGGTTTGTTTGCTAACGATAGTCTTCTAATACTGTAAACTCAATAATCTCCTTTATTATTGATGTAATATTTCACTAGCCCGGCCAAGTCGTCTGCAGCCGTGTTTTGGGCCTAATATTGTAAGTGGATAATATCAATACGAATTTATCGTAAATCTTTAACACTTATTTTAGTTATTTTAAGATGATTACTTATTTCTCGTAAAAATGGACTCATAGCCCTTATTCCAAGGAGACCCCTACCTTCTTGATATTGATCGTGATATGTAATAATTAATTCTTGCTACGGTCGCGTCATGCCCACATAAAGAAGTCGTCGTTGCTCATCAATATCTCTATCAGCCATAGGCATGTAGCGCTCATTCATCCATGAAAGGTAAACTACTTCAGCCTCAAGACCTTTTGCAGAATAAAAACTTGAAATGCGTACAGCAGATTCAAGACCAGTTTCGTTCTCATCTTCGAGTACACCAAATTTACGATAAAGCAATCCTAACCATCTTGTCGATGGGGATAGGGATTGGTCTTCTTCAAGTAAATAAGAGCCCAAAATACCTAATTGTTCATCAGTTATTCCTATATTGGGGAATTTTATCAAAGCAGAAATTAGTTTTTCAATAGTTGTTGCAGATTCCTTAAGGTTTTCTGCAGAATTAATTATTTGAAGAGGTAGTCCACTATCATAAGACAGACAATACTCAATCAATCTCATATTATTTGCAAGCGCCGAATGCCTAAGTGAATTAATATGATCTATTGGAACCCCAGAAATATCAAGCCATTGGCGAAATGCAATATTATCGTTGTGAAATGCAATGCGAATTATTAGAATAAGTTTCCAGACATCAGAAGGAATCGTGGGTTTAACTATCTGTTTGGAGGGAATACCATTTTGTGAGAACGTACGAAGTAAACCAGGAATTAATGTCCCTGAAGGACAAAGTACCAAGATATCAGAAAAAGATATTGGAGATCCGTCAAGTTTTGTTAACCGGCCTAAAGCACTTCGAATATTTCTTGAAATTATTTCCCCCTGATATTCAGGTTTTGTGCATTGATAAACCTCAACGCGTTTTCCATTATCTGGTTGGGGATTCATTTCACTTCCAAGATATTGATGTTTAGCAATTAACGCCAAAGCAGCACGTTGTATATGGGGCGGTAATCTATGGCAATTTAAGAATCTTGCCTTTTCCCAAGTTTCAGAATTCCATAAGTCACGTAAACCTTCATAATGTGCATACCTTCGACTGTAGATACTTTGGGCGTCATCTCCAACCACAACGACCTGTGAAGCGGGGTTTGATGCAACTAGCGACACAAATTGCTGGTCTACTGGATTTAGATCTTGGTACTCATCTACCTGAAGAAATATTGGAGGAACACCTGTAGTTGGATCTTTTAGGATGTTAACCGCCGAAACCATGATTTCTTCCATGCCTAACACATTATAAAAGGATAGAAGGCGAAAATACTGGTCAATTGCTTTTTTACATATATCTTCTGGAATACCAAATTTTGCTGAATAACAAAGATTGCATAAATAGAAATAAACACACGAAAGCATGGATTCATTTGAAACATCAACATCTAGATCAGAAACAGTATCATTAATAATGATATTACGCTCTCCCATATCTGTAATTATTATTGAATAATTATTGTCAAGACCGATTTTTTGAGCAAATCTATGGACAATTGCACTTGCTGCAGCATGAAGAGTGCCTACACGAGGTATAACAATATCATATTGGTCAAATATATTATTGGTTAATTCCTTTGTCAGCCTCTCAAGAGTGTCCTTTCGACTTGTCCTTGTGAATGTAACGAATGTGATATTGCGCGCGGGGTCTTCCCTTAACAACATGACCATGCGAGCGACAATCGTCTTTGTCTTCCCTGTTCCCGGACCGGCTACAACTACAAGGGGAGCGCCTCGATGTTCGATTACACTTTGTTGATCTGGCGTTGGAAATGACATTTCTAACCCCCATTAGGATCGCTTTTGATGGGTAAGTCACTTTTTCGGCCCAACGGCTGGTGGCTCAGGCGCTTGGCCGCTTTCGATTGATAGCTATTATTGTAACAACAAATCTAAAACCGCATTTCAACGTTCGCTCGCTGAGCCTTGGCCAAGTCGCCTGCAGCCGCGTGTTGGAAATAATTTATTCCATTATAAACCACGAATATATAGATAATCCATTATGCCACCATGAATAGTCTTTGGATCCCATCCTGCTATACATGTTATTCCTTTGTAATCTTCGCCAAGTAATTCATCTTGACCAATAAATTTTAAACCAAGGAAGAGTGGACTCTGAATTGTTTTTCGAACCAGTATAATAATTGAATGAATATTTGATGTTTTAAACTCTGGTTTATCTCCAGATAAATAAATTGCCAATCGAATATATTGTAGAGATTCACTTATAGGAATTACTACATCAATAGTTGAGCCACTTACAATTGGTTGTTTTGAATATTTTGGTAATGATTTTATTGAATCGGGAGCAATTGATGCAATTGGCTCCCCTCTCCATTCAGAAAGAGGTTTTATGAATAAGGGTCCGGCTAATATAGTATCGGCTTTTATATGAACTTGACCACTTTCATGTATAGATAGTTTTGGGATATTTGTAGAATAGTTATCATCAGTAAACCTAATAATATCTGAAAAGACTTTTTCCTTCATAGACTTGCCTCCAAAATAATATTTCTTATTTATTGAGTAGGGAAATATATAAATACTCGAATCAGATGACAGGAATCCAATTTTGCATAAGGAATATAATTCCCCGAGTTCAATAATGAAGTGCA
>PLND01000059.1 GCA_003141675.1 Anaerolineae bacterium | reverse complement strand
CGCGGGTGGTTGGAAGCGTGCCGCCGCGTGCTCAAGCCCACCGGATCGCTGTGGGTGATCGGCACCTATCACAACATCCACCGCGTGGGCGCGATTTTGCAGGATCTCGGTTATTGGATCCTGAACGAAATCGTCTGGATCAAATCCAACCCCATGCCGAATTTCCGCGGCGTGCGTTTCACCAACGCGCATGAAACCCTGCTGTGGGCGGCCCGCGAGCGCGGCGCCCGCTACACATTCCACCATCACGCGGCGAAATCGCTCAACGAGGAATTGCAGATGCGTTCGGATTGGATCCTGCCCGTCTGTTCCGGCAAGGAACGGTTGCGGATCGGCGGTCGCAAGGTGCACCCCACCCAGAAGCCGGAAGCGCTTTTGTACCGCGTCATCCTCTCCAGCACCGACCCCGGCGGTCTAGTGCTGGACCCGTTTTTCGGCACCGGCACCACCGGCGTCGTGGCCAAGCGGCTCGGCCGCCGCTGGGTCGGTATTGAAAAGGATTCTTCCTACGCCAAGGCCGCGAAGCGGAGAATCGACGCAATCCCCGCCGCGGAACTGGCTCCGGAATATTATTCCACTCCCGATCCACGCCGGCGCGCGCGCATTCCTTTCGGCCGGCTGTTGGAAGCGGGGTTGCTCTCGGCGGGCGACGTGCTTCACTTCGGCCCGGACGGGAAGGAAAAGGCCCGGGTCTGCGCGGACGGTTCGCTGTCCTGGAAGGGCAAGCGCGGTTCGATCCATCAGATCGCCCGGGCGCTTCGCGGCGGGCCCTGCAACGGATGGGATCATTGGTATGCGCTGGACCGCCGCACCGGTCGGCGGGTTTCCATCGACCGGCTGCGGGAGAAAATCCGCACGTCGAAAAAATAGTAGCTGCACACGCCGGGTGGGATACAAATCGGGAACTGACCTAACCCCCGACCCTTAGCTTCCCCCTTCCCATAATGGGAAGGGGGAAGCTAAAACTTGCAGGAATCGCTTGCTTGGGACGATATTGGAATGGGGGTTAGGTCAGTAAATGGTTCACATCTTTTATACGAGGTCCCTCATGGAAATATATTCTCCTCTTCCCCGCTGGTCCCTGAAGGAATTATTCCCCTCCCCCGACGGCCCGGAAATCGACCGCGCGCTGAAGGATCTGGACCGGCGCGTAGCCTCCCTGGAAAAGCGGCGCCGGTTGCTCACCCCCCGCATAACCGCCGCCGGGTTCCTCGCCATGCTGAAGGAACTCGAGGATGCGCGTTCCTTGGCGCGCCGCGTGGCTTCGTTTGCGGAATTGTTCTTCTCCGAGAACACTCAGGATCCCGTTGCGATGACGTTCTACGCCAATACCGAGCAGCGATTGGCGGAACTGGAAAACCGCTTGTTGTTTTTCTCGACCTGGTGGAAAGATCTGCCCAAGGCGGCCGCGCTGCGGCTGCTCGCGCGCTCCGGCCCATACCGGTACTTCCTGGAACAAATGCGCCGCTTCCGCCCCCATACGCTCCCGGAAGGGGAAGAGAAAGTCGTCAATCTCAAGAACGCCACCGGATCCCACGCGCTGGTCAACCTCTACAATTCCATTACCAACCGGTATCAATTCGAATTGGACGTGGACGGCCGGAAACAATCGCTCACGCGCGGCGAACTGACGGTGTACATGCGCTCGATGCACCCCGAAGTGCGCGAAGCAGCCTATCGATCATTGTTCCAGGTATACAGCCGGGAAGGGCCGATCCTGGGCCAGATCTATTCCACGCTCGTCCGCGATTGGCGCAGCGAGAACGTCCGCTTGCGGAAGTTTTCCACCCCCATCGCGGCCCGAAATCTCGCCAACGACCTCCCCGACAAAGTGGTCCGTCTCCTGCTGGAGGTGTGCCAATCCAACACCGCCGTCTTCCAACGCTTTTTTGCGCTCAAGGCGCGCACCCTGGGCCTGCCGCGGCTGCGCCGTTACGACATTTACGCTCCCGTCGCCGCCTCCGAAAAAAAGTACGAATTTCACGAAGCCTGGAGTCTCGTGCGGGAAAGCCTCGCGCGGTTCGATCCTTCCTTTGCGGATCTTGCCGGCAAGGTGCTGCGGGAAAACCATTTGGATGCCGAGGTTCGTCCCGGCAAACGAGACGGGGCATTTTGCCTGAGCCCCCTCCCCTCGCTCACACCCTGGGTACTGACAAATTATCAAAGCCACGTATACGACCTGGCCACTCTTGCCCACGAGTTGGGGCACGCCGTGCATTCGCTTCTGGCTTCGGGGAATCCCTTGCTGGCTTACGAACCCAGTTTGCCGCTGGCCGAGACCGCGTCCACCTTTTCGGAAATGCTGCTCCTCGACAGCCTCTTAAAAGAAGAAAGCGATGGTGCGGTGCGCCGCGATCTGCTCTTTCGCCAGATGGACGATGCCTACGCCACGATCATCCGGCAGGCGTTCTTTGCGCTGTTCGAAGTGGAAGCGCACGATCTAATCGGCAAAGGCGCGTCGGTTGAGGATCTGAGCAATCGATATTACGCCAACCTGGAAAAGCAATTCGGCAGTGCGGTCGAGGTCAGCGAGGAATTCCGCTGGGAATGGGTGGCCATCCCGCACTTCTATGAAGTTCCCTTTTACGTGTACGCCTACGCCTTCGGCCAGCTGCTCGTCCTGGCGTTGTTCCATCAATACAAAACGGAGGGTTCAACCTTCATCCCGCGCTTCCAGCGGATCCTCTCCGCGGGCGGATCGGCCAGTCCGTCGCGCATTCTTTCGCGGGCGGGGATTCACATCGATCAGGAAGATTTCTGGCAGGGGGGATTCGATCTGCTCGAGCAAAATCTAAATCAATTACAACAAATGTAGGACGGTCCAAAGAGAATCCGGTACGCTGAGTTGCCCCTATCCTTTCACCGCACCGGTCAGGCCGCTGATGAATTGCCGCTGCAGTGCAACGAAAAGACATTAATCGGGATGATGGAAATTGACGAATCCGAATTTTCCCCGGGATCCTCCTCGAAGTGTCTGCCCGTTTACATTACCAAAGCTCTCCGCACAAGACTATCCTGCAAGGAGATGTCGGAAATAACAAAGGGGAGCCGGTTCTCTTCTCATTCATAGGGTCCGGCAAAGCGGCGATGAAAGTGATTCGTGACCCCACGTTCAGACTGGTACAATTTAATGCACGCGAGGACTCCGTTTGGAGCGTATGGTTTCACCTTCGGAGGTACACGTGAAAGATTTTATAAGGCTCCTGTTTGTCGGTTTTCTGATTGGGGTTGTAGTATGCATTTGTATCTACCTGCTGCTATTATTCATTCCGTATGTCGAACTGCCATGATAGCCCTGCCTTTTTATCCATATTCATCCGCTCCAGTTCAACCCGTATGCCAGCCGCATTCGTTGATTTCGCTAGGCCGACTTGCCCGGTATTTCAACGCTGCCATTTCCTGTTCATATTTCCCTCGGAGACGGATTGCCGTTGAAATGGGAGCATATCCACACCCTGACCGGCGCTTTGTCCAAGCGGATAATAAAATCATCCGTTTTGCAACGGATGATTTCAATGCTCTCTACCGTGGTAGACCTCTCGGAAATAACGCCCTAAGAATTCTAACCTTTCAAGCCGACCGTTGAAATGCCTTCCAGAATATATTTCTGGGCAAAGAAAAACACAATCATCAGCGGCACAGTCGTCAGAACAGCCCCCGTCATCATCGTCGGCCATTGCTGCGTGGGACTGTTGATATTATAGAGCGTGGCCAGGTATTGGGGCAGGGTATAAAGTTCGTTTGTCTGCAGATATAGTAATGGAGCCAGCAGGCTGTTCCAAAACCCCACAAAAAGGAACGTGGCGATAGTCGCCACAGTCGAGGACACTAATGGCATAATTATTTCCCACCAGATTTGGAAGTGATTGGCCCCATCCATGAAAGCCGATTCATCCAACTCTTTCGGCAACTGGGTCATGGCTTGCCGCAGGAGGAAGACAAAAGACGCCCCTCCGGCGAAGAAACCCGGAAGGATGATCGGGTTGAATGTTCCAACCCAGCCGAATTTACTGAATAATACAAACTGTGGGACGATTAATGCTTGTGCCGGAATCATCATGGTCGAAAGCATCAGGAAGAAAACNNGTGCCCGAAAGCGCCAAGGCCGTATAAAAAGCCGAATTGAAATAGGAACGCAGGAAGTCTGTATTCGTAAAAATTGCTTTGTATGCTTCCAGCGTCGGATGATTTGGTATCCAGAGAATTCCCGGCGCATTGGATTCCGCCAACGTTTTTAACGAAGTGGATATCATCCAAAACAACGGAAAGCACATAAGGACGCTAACGAAGGTGAGAACAAAATAGAGAAGTATTTTTCCCAGAACGGGAAAGATCATCCTCGTCGTCATGCGGGCCTCCTAATACAGCTCGTACGTCACCCACCGATTTTGCAACCGGAATTGAACGACAGTGACGATTAAAATGATAATCAGAATCAGCCAGGAGATGGCCGACCCATATCCAATCTCCATATGAGAGAAAGTGGATTGCCAGAGATAATACACCATGGATTGCGCGGAAGGCGCGAGAGGTTGATTATCTCGATAGAGCACCCAGATCGGCTCGAAGATCTGCATGGACGCGATCAATCCCACCACCAAGTTATAAAATATGTACGGCGAGAGGAGCGGGAAAGAAATCCTCCAGAAACGCATCCATGGATTCGCTCCGTCCACTTCCGCCGCTTCCAGCATTTCTGTGGGAATGTTTTTCAACCCAGCCAGGAAAATCAGCATCATAGTGCCGCAACCCCACACCATAAGCAGTACGACGGACATTTTCGACCATAGCGGGCTTTCCACCCAGGAAGGAACGCGGTTGGCGGCCGGAAAACCCGCCGCCACGAGATTCTTCAGCAGGTTGAAGTTGCCGTTGCTGATGCCCAGGAAGAAGGCATTGATCCATTCAACAATCATGATGACCGCCCGGTTGAGATAGCCCAGGGGCGGGAAGACGTTGATGGCAGCGCGAATTATTTGATTGATAATCCCGGTACCGGTATTGAGCATCATGCGCCAGCATAGAAGCACGGCGGTATTGAACCCGAGAACCACCGGAAGATAGAACGCCATGCGGAACGCGCGCTCTCCATGTGTTTTTTGATTGAGCATCACGGCCAGAAGAAGAGCGACCGCCATTTGCAGCGGCAGCCCGATCACCGTAAGAAAGAGGGTGTTGACGATGGAGGTTCGAAACCCCGAATCTGTGAGAAGCAGACGGCTGTAATTTTGCAATCCCACGATTTGAGTGGGCTGGGGGCTCGCAATCCGAAAATTCGTGAAACTCCAATACAGCGAGAGCCCCATTGGAAAAATGACAAAAATGCAGAAACCCACGATCCACGGCGAGGCAAAGACATACCCATTGAAAGCATTGCCCTGCACCCGTTTCGAGGCGCCAGCCAATTTGGCGATAAACTGCGCGAGGACGCCCACCAGGAAGCTTGACGTGACGATAAAGCCGACCGTGAGAAGGACCCAGAGGAGCGCGGAGATATACGGATTATTCGTCATAGGATCCGCTCCAAAAGGATCTTGTTGGATGGGGGCGATCGCCCCCATCCAACAAGATTGCCCGAAACAAATTACTTGATCACTCCGTCATCTTTCAAGGCCTGGGTGTATTCGGTCTGGATTTGTGCAAGTACTTCATCCACAGACAGCTCACCGGTTACGAGCTTGCCCAGTTTTTCCTGCATGATGGTCGAAAGCTTGGCCGAGTCGTAGATGTCGGCGAAGCCAACGCCGTATTGCGAGGCGAGTTCCGCTTCACGCTTCAGGGCCGGGTTATCCACAACGAAACCATACTGCGCATCGTTGCGGGAGGGAATCAGACCCATCGTCTCGTTCCATTTATTATTGGCTTCTTTGGTGAAGGCAGCCTTCAGCCAGTCCGCCGCGAGCGCCTGATTCTGGCTGTATTGAGCAACGCCCAGCCAGTCATTGAAGGCCAACACGACGGGTTTACTGTTCGGGAAGTTCGCCTTGTCGCCCTGGAACGGCTCAATGCTGATCTTATTATAGATTGGGTTCGGCGATTTATCGGCGAGCGTGAGAGCAGGAGCCGCCCAACCGGAGTGCTCGAGGCAGACAGCGCCATTCTCCTTGCCGGTATCCGGGTTGACATCGATCACGGAACCCTTACCCGCGGGCAGAGCGCCCACCGCCTTGGTGGCGGGGCCGTAGGTAGCAATCCGCATGTCGGAGATGAATTGCGTTGTCGCCTTGGCTTCCGCGGAGTCGAAGTTCGGGGTTACGCCATCGGTCTTATAGAGCTGTCCGTTCAAGGACCAGTAGACCAGGAGCCACCACTGCCAGTCAGCCATCGAGCCGGCGTCCACCGGGACGAGCGCCTGCTGAGTGAGGGAGTTGGTGACAGGATCGATCTTGGACAGGTCTTTCGCGAACTTCGTCCAGTCCGCGAAGTTTTGCGGCTGGGCGTTCCAACCGCCGGCGGTCATCAGGTCGGTCCGGCAGAAGGAGTAGCGAGGAGCCGTGAAGATCGGGAGACCGCGGATCTTGCCTTTCCAGGTCGCATTATCGAGGGACGGACCGAAATTCGCGATGTCGGGATAGGCAGCTTTGCCGAGATATTGCGTCATATCGGCAAGGCTGTCGCCAAACATGGAGTTCATTTCAGAACCTAGATTGATGATATCGGGGCCTGAGCCAACCGTGAACCAGCTGGCGAATGTCGTGGCCCACCCGCTCCAAGTGCCCTCGGTGATTTGAACCGTCACACCAGGGTGAGCAGCCTCAAAGGCCGGGTTAATATCACTTTTCAGCCATGCGATCGTATCCGCTGTGTAGTCCAGGAGATAGATCTTGAGGGTGGTGGCTACAGGGGCTGTCGTGGCTACAGGGGCCGTCGTGGCTACAGGGGCCGTCGTGGCTCCAGGGGCCGTCGTGGCTACAGGGGTGGCCGTTCCACAGGAAACCAGGAGGACGGCGCCGATAACAAACAGGGCAATTATCTTGCTACGCATTTCGGAACTCTCCTTTCAACTCGCTCGATAGAAACGGATCGGATATTGCCTGATATGTCCCATGGTGAATAATGGATGATATCGATCTGACATCTGCCTCCTTTCCTCGCTGAAAATTGCGCGTTGAGTTTTCGTTGACTAGCGCAACCATCGAACAACTTCTCCATTGGCGGATTACGCCAAACGCGCCAGCCGATCTTCCACATCTTTGGAAAAGCGCTGGATGTATTCCAGGATAAAACCGCCAATTTCTTTCCCGTCATCCCGGATAAGCGGCGTAAGATCCATCGCGTACGACATCCCCGTGGCCGTATCCACGCCGTGGGATTCATAATAGGTGGCGTTTGCGCGCCGCCGGCCCATGCTGGCCAGGTCATAGCGCTTGCCGCCGGTAATTTGGGAATCGTAAACGCCCAGCAGCGAAGCCTGCAGGTTCTCATGCTCCGAAAGATCGAATGCCACCTTGTCCGGATCGTTCATCCAATCCAGATCGCGCCACACCTCGCAGCCGTAGAGATGTTGCGGCCGGTCCGTCTTCTCCATCCGGCGGATGGCGGCAACGACTCGCAAAGCCACTGCCACATGGGTATCGTGCTTATCCGCCAGGTTATGGGTGAACACTTCCCTCGGTTTGGCCGCCTGGAGTACCGCGGCAATATCGTCCACGGGCGCTTTCTGCGATTTGTCCTTCACGACGGCGCTCGGATAATCCAGCAGGATCTGCGCCGCGTACTGGCCGATCGAGGCGGCTTTTTTTTGTTCCCGGGATCGCACAATGTGCATTTCTTCGTCGGAATATTTTTCGTAGGAACCGGTGCGGGGAGAACCGCGGCCGTCGGTAACGACGACGCCGGTAAACCATTCCGCGGCATTTTGATAGCAGCGCAGGATGGGTCCGGCCGCCATGATCTCGATATCATCCGCATGCGCCGAAATCGCCAGGTGGGTCGTTCGCGCCAGCCCGGCTTCTTCGGCGGCGCCGTCGGGGATAAATAGTTCCGCGGTTGCGGATGCCAATTTCATCGGAGCCTCCTATGCCGCCGTCGGGATGATCGGAAGGCTGGCCGCTGCAATCGATTGGCCGATGCGGCGGCTTTTTTCATCCGGCAGCCGGATATCCAACCGGGCCGCCAGATCCGGGAAATCCGTCCCGAGCACAAGCCGGGCTTGCTGCAGGAGGATCTCCCCGCCCTTGCCGGAGGTGCACCGTCCAAGGACGAGAACGTGATCGGCATCGTAGAATTCCGCATAATGCGCGAGGCCGTAGCCCAGGTAGATCCCCATCGTCTGCCAGATTTGGCGCGCGCCAGCATGATCCGATTCGAGCAGGGCTTGGACGAACTTCAACTTTTCGGCGTCGGTCACTTCCTGCGGAATTGCGATGCCGGCCTTTGGCGCGAGGCGGAATACGCACTGCTGCGAGAAGTATTGCGACCCGCACCCGGCGCTGCCGGACCACTCGTCAACCGGGGCGGAGGGGCTGTAGTCCACCGGAGCGAAGGCCAGCTCGCTCAACCAACCGAGGATGTGCCCGTTCCGGTCCACAAACCCCGCAGCTTCGCTGGAGCCCATCGCGATTCCCAGCACGCCGTTNNCCCAGCTCCCGTCGGATGCGCAGAAAGAAACTGTGCACTTCGGCATACCGTTCGGGGGGCACTGCGCGGAAGAGGGAGGCTACCATCGGACGATTGTCGATGAGTATGCCGGCCGAACTCCCCCCGACTGCATCCACCCGCGGAAGGTTCGCCGACGCGGAGCGGATGGCGGCAAGCAGCTCGCGGTAGTGATACTCCGGGTCCGGCTGCTTGCGCGGTTCCCAAATGACTTCTTCGCTGTATACGACGCTGCCGTCGACGACGGCGCACACCTTACGGTCCGATGCGCCCAAATCGAAACCAATGCGGCAGCCGTTCAAATGGCGGCCCAGTGGTTTGCCCGCC
>PLND01000057.1 GCA_003141675.1 Anaerolineae bacterium | reverse complement strand
ATCGTGATGGGTGTTTCCGCGAGCGGAAAAACCTCCGCGGGAAAAAAGCTCGCCGGTCGGCTGGGCTGGGATTTTTTTGACGGAGACGATTACCACTCACCCGGGAATGTCGCCAAGATGGCGGCGGGCGTCCCGCTCACCGACGAAGACCGCGCGCCGTGGCTCGCGCGCCTCCACGATCTGCTCGCCGGGTCGCTGCGCGCGGGGCGGCACCCGGTCCTGGCCTGCTCCGCGCTCAAGCAGCGCTACCGCGACGTGCTGCTTGCGGGCATCCCGGGCGTGCGGGTGGTTTATCTTAAAGGAAGCTACGAGCTGATCCGACCGCGGATTCAGAACCGTGCGGATCATTATATGAAGCCGGAGATGCTGCGCAGCCAGTTCGACGCGCTGGAAGAGCCGGCGGATGCATGGATCGCCGACGTCGAATGGCCGCCGGAAAAGATCGTGGAATATATTCTGGGACTGGTGGAGCGGGAGAAAAGAGAATGATTCTTCATGGGAATCCGGGCGGATAAATTGGCGCCAGACCGTCGGCAGAAATTGCCTTTTCCAACAAGGAGAAACAACCATGTCGGCTCAGATACCGTATGAAACAGACGTGATCCCCACATCAGCCGGTGATCTGAAAATCACATTTCTCGGGCATGCAAGTTTGCGGTTGACTTTCGGCAGAAAAGAGATCTATATCGATCCGTTCGGCCGTTTGGCGGACTATTCGAAACTCCCGAAGGCGGATGTTATTTTTATCACCCATGAACACGGGGATCATCTTGATCCAAGCGCTTTGGCCAGTCTGCGGACGGAAAAGACGTTGCTGGTGTTGACGGAGGCCTGCGTTCAACAGGTTGCAGGGGGCATCGTGATGAAAAATGGCGATGTGCAAACCGTTGGCGGACTGACGGTTCAAGCAGTACCGGCATACAACCTGGTCCATAAACGGGAAAATGGCCAGCCTTTTCATCCTCAGGGACAAGGCAATGGTTATATCCTTACTTTCGGGGATAAACGAGTGTACATCGCGGGGGATACGGAGAACATCCCCGAAATGAAGAGCCTTCGGGACATCGATTGTGCCTTTTTACCGATGAACATTCCCTATACGATGACGCCGGAGATGGCGGCGGACGGTGCGAAAGCGTTTCGGCCGCGCATTTTATACCCTTATCATTATGGAGACACCGATGTTTCCAAACTCGAGTCGTTACTAAGCGCCGAAAAGGGAATAGCGGTGCGCGTCCGGAAAATGGCCTAAGCGGAAGAAAAAAGTGGTATGGTTACTTATCCATCGAACCTTAGAACAGCGGGCCGCTTCAAAATTATTGAATTCCTCCTTCGGACGTTTATCGACTCCCGAGAGTGGGGGAGGCTAAGCTGAAGAATTTTCGCATCAACTCGTTGACCGTACTCCTCTTCGCCTTTTCGATTGTGGGTTGTTCGGCTCGGGTGCCGTTTCCCGCCGATGCCGGGAAAACCACGGCCACGTTTTCACCCAGTCCGACCAAAACGTCGATCTCAACAGTCGGCACATCCGTCCCGGCTTTGGCAATGTTGCCTTCGATCAGGCGGCTATCTCCTTCGTCTTTTATAAAAGACGGCGCTACCTTCGAAGCGATTGCCTACATCCGGCAGACGTGCCTAAAGGTGGAAATTGAGATCACGAGCGATTATCCGATTCCATCTCCAACGCAAGCCGCATCCTTCGAGCTTGTGGAGGACATCCAGTTCTACAGCGGATCCACCGGCGCACCTCTCGTTATGACCCCGGAGGGGGGCGGCGGAGGAGGCGGAAGCGGGGGACCTCTGGGTGCATGGTATCAGCTGAGTCGGGACTTCCTGTATGACGTCAAATCGCCCTTGCCCGCAGGCGGCATCGTTGCGTTCGTCACATTCCACCGATTGTTTGGAATTGCCGGGCCGGCGCGATTCGATATTGAGCCCGTTGCCAGGCCCAATCTCTACTGTCCGCAACTGCCGCCGACGACACCGGAAGGCTGAGGGTAACGAACCTCAGCCGCTTCGAGCCGCACCCCTCCTGGCAACCCGCAGATTTATCCGTTAGAATTCATCCATGCGCCGCGTCTCCAATTTCCTTCTTGCGCCGATTCAACGGGTCCGGGATTTTCTGTTCCAGGCGCCGGAAGATACGCCATTGACGGAAACGCTCGGATCGGCGCTGAGCAATCGCGAGGGACTGCTGGGATTGTGGGAGGGATTGGCGGAGCATCTGGAGGCGCTCCGCGGGTCCTTGTTCCGTTCGGTCCTCGCGCTGGCCTTCACTACCGCGCTTTGTTTTTTTGTTTCCCGCGATCTGATGAAGCTGCTCGCGTATCCAGTCGGCAATCCGGAAGCCGCCGCAACCGCGGGAACACAGGGCGGGCTGGCGGGAACCCTTGAGAAATTGATGGCCCAGGGGGCCGACGGTCTTTCGCGCTTGCAGGTGATCGAGCCGACCGAAGCGGTGGGCGTGTTCATGCGCGTATCGCTGCTGGGCGGGTTGATCCTGGCTCTGCCGTGGATCGTCGCGGAAATTTACCTGTTCATCGCGCCCGGTCTGATGCCGCGCGGCCGGATCATCCTCCTTCTCGGCATCCCGCTGGTTAGCGTGTTCTTCCTCCTGGGCGTGGGCTTCTGTTTTTTCGTGATGCTTCCGGCGGCGGTTCCCTTCCTCTATAATTTTATGGGATTCAAGACGGCCTGGCGGCCGTCGGCGTATTTCGACCTGATCACCACGCTGATGTTTTGGGTGGGGGTGACGTTCGAGATGCCGCTGGTGGCCTACCTGCTCTCGGCGGTCGGCCTGATCCATGCGCGCCAACTGGCTTCCGTCTGGCGGTATGCGGTTGTGATCATCGCGATCATTGCGGCCGCAATCACACCGACAGTGGATCCAGTGAATATGTTGCTAGTGATGATCCCGATGCTCCTGCTCTATCTGGTGAGCATCTTGGCCGCGGCGATTGCCGGCGGGGGGCGCAAGCCGGCGGCGGTTAGGCGGGGATAAAGATTCAAATCTGTATCTGCCCCGCGTAAAGGCTCAGGTACGCGGATTTCGCAGATTTAACGGATTTTATGGAAAATCAGACCCTGAGAAATATATTTCTAAGATTTGTTATTTCCGCGCAATCCGGTTCATCCGCGGCATCCGCGTACCGGATCTTCCGGGCTAAAAAGGCAAGTATTCTGTTGAAAAAACGTCTTGCGGTATTACCTTTCCACGATGGCCAGGAATGCCTTTACGGCCGCCGGATCGAATTGGGTTCCGGATTGCGCACGGAGATACTCCATAACTTTTTCCAGCGACCAGGGATCGCGGTACGCTCGGACTGATAGCAGCGCGTCCCAGACGTCCACCACGGCGAATAAACGGGCCGCCAGGGGGATCTGTTCCTCCTTCAACCCGCGCGGATAACCGGAACCATCCCAATGTTCGTGATGGCAGTAGGGGATGTCCAGCGCCAAGCGCAGATAGACGATTGGAAAGAGCAGCTGAAACGCCTGGGTGGGGTGTTGGCGCATGATCTTCCACTCCGGCTCATCCAGCGGACCGGGCTTGAGGAGGATGGAATCGGGAATGGCCATTTTTCCGATATCGTGCAGCAGCGCGCCACGGCGGATGTGGATCAATTCCTCGTCGGGGATGGCCATCGACAGCGCCAGTTTCATCGTCATCTCGGTGACGCGCTCGGAGTGCCCTTCGGTCCCCTTATCGCGCAGATCGAGCGCGCGCGACCAGCCTTCGATGGTGGCGTCGTACGCGATGGCCAGTTCAGTGTTCGAGTGCTGCAGCCCGTCGAACAACTGCGCGTTGTCGATGGCAATCGCGGTCTGGTCGGCAAGCGTCTCGAAGAATCCCGACCAGTCTGAATCGATGTTCACCGGTTTGCGATAAAACACTTCCAAAACACCCTTGACGTTCCCCTTCGCAATGAGGGGGGTGATGTGATGGGAGACAAACTCCTCGCTGGCGATCATCGACCGGCGGGACGTGCCGGTGTCTGCCGCCGCATTGGCGACGTGTACCGTGCGGCGTTCCATCGCGGTCCGCCCCGCGTTTCCCTCGCCCATACGCAGCCGGGTGTGTTCGATTTCCTTCGTCCGAAAACCGCTTCCGGCGCCGTATTGCAGGGCAAAGATGTGCGGATGAAACAGCAGGACCGCAGCCGCGTCCGCTTTCAGGTGGTCCATCGCCTGACGCGAGACGACGTTGAGAATTATTCCGAGGTCGAAACTGCCGGTAATAGCCCGGTCGATCGTCCGCAGGGAATCCAACTTTCGCAGGCGCTCCTCCGTCTGATCGAGCAGCGTGACGCGCCGCAAGGCGCTGGCGGTGATATCGGCGACGGCGACGAGCAATTTGATATCATGGGCGGTAAGATCCCGGCGGCTGCCGATCCACAACAATCCTACGGTTTGCCCCTGGGCGATAAACGGTATGCAGGCGATCGAGCGGCTGTCGCCGAGTAGTTCGGATTGCAGGGGGCGCGTATGTTTACGCACCTCGTTCTTAAGGAAGGGACGTCCGCTGGAAACCGCCTGGGCGACCGTTTCCGAGGAGAGCGGGATTTTCCCGCCGGTGGCGGAAGCCCACGTGCCGCGCCCCAGCTCGACCATCAACTCGCGGCTGTTGGGCAGGGGCAGAGTCATCATGATGCCGTCCGCGTCCATCAGGGATATCAATTGATCGAGAATGACGGGGATCATCTCGACGCGGGTCGAGGCGCCGCGCAATGCCGCGCTCACGGTGGCGACGGCTTCGAGTTCGCGTTCGCGATGTTTGCGCGAGGTGATATCCTGCACCGTGCCGAACAGCCGGATAACGCGGCCTTGTGCATCGAGGATGGGATGCATTCTCGAGGAAAGATAGATCCGTTTCCTGCCCGGTAATTCCGCTTCCAGGTCGAATTCAAAATCCTTCTTTTCCTCGACGGCGCGGCGCATATACTCCTTGTTTTTTTCCGCCTGATCGAGCGAGTAGAATTTCGATTCCTCCTCCACGCTGGGCGGACCCAACTCCGGGTTGCGCTCATACAAACGGTACGTTTCGTCCGACCAGACGATTTTTTGGTTTTCGAGGTTGAATTCCCAGCTTCCCACTTGTCCAAGGACCTGGGCCTCCTTCAGCCTGCTCTCGCTTTCCCGCAGCGTTTCCTCCGCCCGGTTGCGTTCGATGGCGTAACGGATCATCCGGCCCAGAAGCCGGCCGCTGACATCGCTCTTTACAAGATAATCCTGCGCCCCGGAACAGACCGCTTTCGAGGCCAGGGCGTCGTCCTCCAATCCCGTAAGCAGGATGGTCGGTATCTGCGGCGCGCGGGCGTGTACTTTCTCGAAGGTGGCGAACCCGCTGCTATCCGGCAGACCCAGGTCCAAGAGGATGGCGTCGACGCGATTTTCCGCCAGGTGCGCCAACCCTGCGGCGAGGTCGGGCGCCAAAGCCAGGTTGAACGCTTGCGCTCCCGCCTCCGCCAGGGCTTCCTTGACCAACCTGGCGTCGCCCGGATTGTCTTCAATCAAGAGAACTCGGATGGATTCTTGGCTCATGGGACGGCTCCCAAATGAATATCGTTCAATCCAGGTTCCAGTGGTGATCCTTTCTACGATTCCCCATTGGCCGGCAACCGGACAATCTCAATCCAGAAATCTTCGATGGCCTTGACAACCGAAAGGAACTGGTCGAGGCCGACCGGTTTGGAGATAAACGCGTTGGCATGCAGGTTGTAACTTTTTATAATGTCCTGCTCGGCCTGCGAAGTGGTCAGGACAACCACTGGGATTCTTTTGAGATCCTCGTCGACTTTGATATCGTCCAGAACTTCAAACCCGCTCTTCTTCGGCAGGTTAAGATCCAGCAGGATCAAGTCCGGCCGAAACGCGTCGGGATAGCGGCCTTTTTTGCGGAGAAAGTCCATGGCCTCCACCCCGTCGGTCACGGCAATCATGTTGATCCGCACTTTGCCTTCCTGCAAAGCCTCTTCCGTAAGCCGTACGTCGCCGGGATTGTCTTCGACCAGCAGAATATCGACGATCTTTCCGGTTTTCTTGACCATTTTTATTATCCTCCCGTCTTGGGTAGAGAGAAATAGAACGTGGATCCTTTGCCGGGTTCCGATTCGACCCAAATGCGGCCGCCGTGACGCACGATGATCTTCTTGCACATTGCCAGTCCGATGCCGGTTCCGGGGTATTGGCCGCGTTTATGCAGGCGTTGGAAGATGATGAAGATGCGCTCGAGGTATTGCGGGTCGATCCCGATCCCGTTATCGCGCACCGAAAAAACCCATTCCGAGCCCCGCGCCTCGCACGAGATGTTGATGCGCGGCGGCTCGTCGCCGTGGAATTTAATTGCATTGGCGATCAGGTTCTGGAAAACCTGGATCAGCTGCACGTCATCGACCGTCACGGTGGGCAATGGTTCGCGTTTCACCTCGACCTGGCTCTCTTTAAGGACCAATTTCAGGTTTTCCAGCGCCCGGTCGAGCGCCGAATCGGCCGGAACGGGGGAAGGTGGTTTGCCCCGCGTCCCAACCCGCGAGTAGGAGAGCAGGTCGTTAATCAACCGTTGCATGTTGTCCGCCCCCTCCACCGCATATCCGATGAACTCGTCGGCATCCTTGTCCAGTTTGCCCTTGTACCTCCTGGCCAGAAGTTGAGTGTAACTCGAGACCATGCGCAGCGGTTCCTGCAGGTCGTGCGAGGCGACATAGGCGAACTGCTCCAGATCCATGTTGGATCGTTCCAGGTCGGCGAGCGTATTTTTCAGCGCTTCTTCCGCCTGCATGCGCGCGGTGATATCCACCAAAGTGGTCATAAGGTAAAGCGGTTCACCCTGCTTGTCCCGGCGGAGAGATGTACTGACATCGGTCCACACAATGGAACCATTCTTGTGAAAATATCTTTTGGTGAACCGCGCAGCCTCCTTTTCACCGGAATTGAGGGTATCAACCTCTCTTTGAGTCGCCTCAATATCATCCGGATGAGTAATCTCCTGCCACCTTTTATTTTGGAGTTCTTCCAGGGAGTAGCCCAGCATTTCACAGAAAGCCTTGTTCGCATGCATATCGCCGGAAAGCAGGGTAATGGATTTTCCGACGACGGAATTGTCGAAAACGTACTTGAATTTATCTTCGCTTTCGCGCAGCGCTTCCTCCGCCCGCTTGCGCTCGGTAATGTCCAGAACTGTTCCGACAATCGAAATGAGATCGCCTTTTTCATCGTAGTTACCTTGGAACGTTGAGTAGTAGTGTCCGATACTTTTATCCGGACGAAGAAATTTTTGTTCATAGGAACCCGGACTACGAGTCTCAATCGCCCGCTGGATTAACTCTTGGTCGCGCTGATGATCCTCGGGCCACGGCGATAAAGTGAGTATTGAATCAATCTGCGGAGTGAATTCTTTCGGATCGAGGCGAAATATCTTAAATACTTCCTCCGACCATTCTACTGCGCCCGTCTTCACATCCCAGGTCCAGAAACCCAAATGAGCCATTTCTTGAGCTTCTCTTAATCTTTTCTCACTCTTCTGCAGTGCTTCCTCGGCCCGCTTGCGCTCGGTGATATCCACCAAGGTGGTCATAAGATAAAGCGGTTTGCTCTGCTCATCCCGGCGCAAGGATGTGCTGACATCTACCCATACTACGGAGCCGTTCCTGTGAAGATATCTTTTAGCGAAACGCGCAGCCTCCTTTTCGCCGGAAAGGAGGGCATCAATCTCTTTTTGAGTCAGCTCAATATCCTCCGGATGAGTAATCTCCTGCCACCTTTTGCTTTGGAGTTCCTCCGGGGGATACCCAAGCAATTCGCAGAAGGCCTTGTTCGCATGCATCTCACCGGAAAGCAGGGTAATGGATTTTCCGACGACGGAATTATCGAAAACGTACTTGAATTTATCTTCGCTCTCGCGCAGCGCTTCCTCCGCGCGTTTGCGCTCGCTTTCGTCGCGCACGTATAGATTGACGTAATCCTCCCCCACTATCGGAGTGACGAACACTGAGTACGTCCGTCCGCCGCTTTGCGCTTCGACGATGTTGTTTGCCTTTTTCTCGAGCGATTCGGCGGCGATCTCCTGCCAGTATCTTGGAGCGGGTCTCCCGATGGCGCTGCCCCATTCGGCCAGGAGCGTTTTGCTGGCGTCGTTGGCGTAAAGTATGGTGCCGTTGCGCGCCAGACGCAGCACGGGGTTGGGATTCTCCGAGGGGAACTTCGCCAGGCGCGCAATTTCCTCCTCCGCCCGCTTGCGATCGGTGATTTCGAGAGAGAGGATGAAGACGCCTTCCGGCACGGGTTGGAAGCCGAGTTCAAACGATGCTTTGGAGCCGTCGGGGTATATAAATTCATTCACCATCTCTTGCGGCTCGCGCTTGTCCATGCATTTCCGCAACGCGGCAAACATCTCCGTCTGTTCTATCCCGGGATATGCTTCCATTATCGTGCGTCCCAGCAATTCATTTTTGGGGCGCTGGCCATGTTTCGCGGCACTGTCGTTGATGTAGCGGTACTTCCAGTCGAAGCCGATAATCTGGCAACCTTCCAGCATGCTGTCCAGAACGTTGCGAAAACGATTCTCGCTCGTGCGCAATTCATCATCGGCCAGCCCCGCCCGCGTCGCGGCGCGTTCCAAGCCCCGCGCTGAAAGCCAGGCGACGGAGGCCAGGAAGAAGAAGTCGATAAAAGAAAGCAGGCTTGGTAACGGCCGACCGGTTTGGTAACTCAAACCCGCCAATGCCAGGCCGGAAAACGCCGCAACCGGGAAACTCGCCCATGAGCGCAGCAACAGGCTGGAGAGGAATATCGGCACCGAGAACAGGAGCAATCCGCGTTCGCTGAGATTTTGCGCGGGATCGTAGATCAGCAGGATAATGACCAGCAGGATGAACACGAACATCAATTCCGCCAACCGTCCGGAGTACCGGCGGTTAAGAAAGTAGAGAACTGGCATTATGACGGCGATAACAGTGGAGAGGAAAAATCCTTGCGCGACTTGTTTGCTGTCGTTGACCAACACCGCCGGAATCACGATCAGAAGGATTGCGCAAAGGAAGGCGCATGCTCCGACATAAACCAATAGAACGTTAAGCAGTCTCCGGCGGCGGGCGTCTTCAGGATCCGGGACAGAAACATCGAAGAGTTTCGAGATCCGTTTCACCATGGCTCCGCCGTTTCTATGGGATTCTTTTTTTCTGCACTCGAAGGGGATTTGAATTTCGTCGAACGGGGAGACGGGTTTATCTTTGGCGGTGTGGTGGTTTCCTTCCCCGTCGTGGAAGCCATCTTGCCGAACCTGATATGGTCAGGCAAATTGCGCAGCGAGTGGGCGGTGGTCGGGGGCGACGTTGCCGCATGGGGGAGCGCCATATCCTTGGTGATTGGTAACGCGGGGAGCCAAAGAACGGACTGTTGCATGATTTTTTCCCCTTATAAACCATCCTTTCTGTACACTGCCAATCTTGGAAAGGCAGTTTAAAACGGTACACAACCTTCGTCGGACAGGCTCACCGCCATCGAACGGAATTGTTTTAACAAGCCCCGGAAGAGCAACGGGGACACTTCCATTATAAAACCTTTATCAAACGGGTATAGTGGGGAAGGGCTGTTGCGATGCGTTTTTCTGGATAAATGGAGGTAATTCCGAGCTTGGCGGCTGGGTCGACCGGTTTGGGAGGCAGATCACGCTAGGATTTATCCGCCCTGGCCTTCCATCGCGCTTCGAGCCCGTCGGCAAATTTCTCGTATCCGCGCAACGCTTCCGCGCCGATGGACTGGTCCACTTTTTCAAATTTCAATCCCAGATCGCGTAAATCTTCCCCATCCATCACTTTGAGGGTCATCGGAAAGAGGAGGTAATCCTCCTTCCAGATATGATTCGGATAGAGTGCGGTTATGCCTCGCAGGTTTTCCAGGACGGCTTCGGCGGCGCCGGGTTCGCCACCCCGGAAACGTTCGAGTGCGTCGGCCATGCCCGTCACCAAGCGACGGCCCTGGATGTGTTCGGCGGTGAGTGCGGAGATCGGGCAGCCTGTGGGCGGAACGCCTCTTTTAAAAAGCTCCGGGAACAGAAGCGCTTCCTCTTTGCCGTGGTGGCATTTGTCGGCGTAGACGCGCATAAATTCGACAATCTGCCGGAGCAGCTCCTGATCGACGGCGCCTCCGCCGCCGATTTCTTCCACCGTTACGTAGCAGGCTTTCACCACCTTTTCAATGGAGCGATGTTCGCGTTCCAATGCTTCCGTCGGATGTTGAGCGGCCATCATTTTTTCCTTTTTTCTGTTTGTCGATAGGAATATACAACGGGGATTGCCCACCGACCGCGGGCAATTATGCAGAGGCTTCTTTCTCCATCGCTTCGGCCAGCCGGTAATATTTCTCGTGGATTCCCGCGCCGATCTCCTCGCGTTCGATCCGCTCGAATTCCTCCGTCAGTTCCTTCTGCCGGGCGGGGGGGATCAACTGTTCGGCCATCTTGAACAGGAGATTGTTTTCCCGGCGGATGTGCTGGCGGAGCAACGCAACGTAATCCAGTGCGTTGCGAATCAGGTCGTCCGGGGTGGAAGTCTGCCCGCCGGCGAGCGCTCGGGCGGCTTTTTCCATTGCGCGGTTGTATTCCCGCCCCTGTTCGTGTTCGGCGAGCAGGATTGCGATCGGTCCGGTTTGATTGGAGAGCCCCGAGTCCATCATCGCGCTGAAGAACGACTCTTCCTCCTTGCGATGGTGGCAGCCGTCGATGAAGTTGCGGAAGAACGAGGTCGCATCCAAGAAAAAACCCGGTCGCACCGGGGACCCGGCCTGCAGCCGCCGGGTCTGCGTCTCGAGCGCCGAAAGCGCCCGTTCGATGATCCGATGCTCTTCCATCAGAATATCAATTGCTTCCATGGCAGCCTTTCCTAGGCGGATTCCGGGCCTTCCCTACCAGGCGTAAGCCTTGGGGGCTTCGCCGCCCGGTCCCGGCCAGATCTCATCCAGTTTTTTCATTGCCCCCTCGTCAAGCTTGATCTCCAGGGCGTGCAAAGCGCCGGTGAGTTGATCGATCGTCCGCGGTCCGATGATCGGACCCGTGACGTTCGGATTGGCGAGTAACCAGGC
Organism: Anaerolineae bacterium; assembly: GCA_003141675.1. Lineage (GTDB taxonomy): Bacteria > Chloroflexota > Anaerolineae > Anaerolineales > RBG-16-64-43 > FEN-1073. The sequence continues at coordinate 38,124 of PLND01000057.1, read as the reverse complement.
CAGCGCGATGTCCGCCGGTTGTTCTCCCAGCTCGCCGCAGAATTTCTCCCACGCTTCCAGCTGCGGTCGGCATTTTTCTATATCCTTTTGACGGCGTTCTTCGGCGCGGCGGCCTTCCTTTGCTTTTTGCAACGCGCCGCCCAGCATCCCGCCCGCGAGCGGACTCCAGGGGATGATTCCGAGGCCGAACGCGCGGCAGGCCGGGATCACTTCCAGTTCGATCATCCTCGCGCTGAGATTGTATAGGCTCTGCTCCGAGACCAGCCCGAGAAAGTTGCGGGCTTTCGCCATGCTGTTGGCCTGGGCGATATCCCAGGCGGCGAAATTGCTGCTGCCGACGTAGATCACCTTGCCCTGCTGCACCAGCACTTCCATCGCCTGCCAGATTTCCTCCCAGGGCGTTTCGCGGTCGATATGGTGCATCTGGTATAAATCGATATGATCGGTCTGCAGGCGACGCAGCGAGCCCTCGCAGGCCTGGCGAATGTTCAATGCCGAAAGTCTTTCCTGGTTGGGCCAGTCACCCATGTTGCCGAACACTTTGGTGGCGATGACGACCTTCTCGCGCCGCCCGCCGCCCTGGGCGAACCAGCGCCCGACGATCTGCTCGGTTACTCCCTCGCCGGTCTTCCATCCGTAGACGTTGGCGGTGTCGAAAAAGTTGATCCCATCCTCGAGCGCCCGGTCCATGATCCGGAAGGAATCGGCTTCGGCCGTCAGCGGACCGAAGTTCATCGTCCCCAGGCACAGCCGCGAGACTTTCAATCCGGTTCTTCCCAAATGCTTATATTGCATAAATTCCTCCGCAGGTAATATTTCCCCTTCGACCGTTTCCACGAAATTATACAACCCGATGGTAAGAAATATCTAAAACAGTTGCGAATCGAAGCGATAGAACAAGAATGCGATAATAATCAAATCCGGATATTAAACGCCCAAAACGTTTTGGAATGAAAAAAATGGGGGAAAAGTGCGGTAATCGCAAGGATACCGCTGAAATTCCGGTCGGATTCCCGGATAAGCGGAATTTCCCTTCGGGAAAGTCCGCAGAAAAATGCACACACTGGACGGAATCCGAGCGGAAACCCTATCCGGCCGGACGGAAGAGGGTTTTTTGAAGCCGGAGCGCGACATTGACCAGTCCGATCATCACCGGCACTTCCACGAGCGGCCCGATGACCGCGGCAAATGCCACCCCCGAGTGGATGCCAAATACAGCCACGGCCACGGCGATGGCCAATTCGAAGTTGTTGCTGGCGGCGGTGAAGGCCAGGGTGGTCGTCTGTCGGTACAGAGCGCCAATCGCCCTGCTCATTAGGAAACTCGCCAGGAACATCACAACGAAGTAAATCAGGAGCGGAATCGCGATCCGGACCGCATCCAAGGGAATGGCGAGAATCAACCCGCCTTTCAGGCTGAACATAACCACGATGGTGAACAGCAGGGCGATCAACGTGACAGGACTTATCCGTGGGATGAACACACCGTGGTACCAGTCTTTCCCCTTCCAGCGCACCAGCAGAAAACGCGTCAGAAATCCGGCCAGGAACGGAATGCCCAGATAGATGAAGACGCTCTTTGCAATTTCGCCGATGGTGATGGCCACCACGCTGCCTTGCAAGCCGAACAGCGGGGGCAGGAGGGTGATGAAAATGTAGGCGTAGACGCTGTAGAAGAGGACCTGAAAAATACTGTTGAACGCGACCAATCCGGCCGCGTACTCGGCGTCGCCCCCGGCCAGATCGTTCCAAACGACCACCATGGCGATGCAGCGTGCCAGGCCGATGAGGATCAGGCCGGTCATATATTCGGGGTATCCGCGCAGAAAAATCACCGCGAGCGCGAACATAAGGACCGGGCCGACGATCCAGTTTTGCACAAGGGAAAGTCCGAGCACTTTCCAGTTCCGGAACACGTCGCCCAGTTCCTCATAGCGCACTTTCGCCAGCGGCGGGAACATCATCAGGATCAGTCCGACGGCGATGGGAATGTTGGTCGTGCCCACCGAGACGCGGGTGTTAAATGCCTGCACGGCGGCGGGGAAGAGATATCCCAATCCAACACCCGCCGCCATGGCTAAAAAGATCCACAGCGTGAGGAAGCGATCGAGAAAGGATAATCTCCCGGGAACGTTCGCACTAACCGGATCGGATCGATTGGGGGTCATAATTTCTCCTGCCGGGCCGAGGCGAGCCAGGCGGTGATCTCCGCCGGAGCGGGGATGCGGCCGGAGCAAACCAATTTCTCGTTGATCACCAGCCCCGGCGTCGACAGAATGGGGTATTTCATGATTTCCTCGTACTGGGTTACCTTGATGATCTCGGCGGGCGAGCCCGAAGCTTCCACCGCCTGCCGGGCGAGAGCTTCCAGTTTCTTGCAATTGGCGCACCCGGAGCCAAGAACTTTTACGGTCAGCATGATCGCTTCCTCCTTTTCATATATCGGAAAACACTCTGCTGGGCGGCGAACTTCGAGCCAGGCCGGCGAATATTAAATGATGAGATTGAACAGGTAACCGGTGAGGATGATCGCCGCCGCGATGACGCCTACGAACACCGCGATCAGCGGAGGCTTGAGAATGCGGCGCAGGATGATCAACTCCGGCAGGCTGAGTCCCACCACCGACATCATGAAAGCCAGCGCGGTGCCGAGCGAAGCGCCTTTTTCCATCAGGGCGCTGACAATCGGGATCACCCCCGCTGCATTGGAATATAGCGGGATGCCGAGCAGCACAGCTGCCGGTACGGACCACCAAGCTTGCTTACCCATGATACTGGAGAGGGCGCTCACGGGCACGTAGCCGTGAATCCCCGCCCCGACGGCGATGCCGATCACTACGTACAGCCAGACCTTGCCGACGATTTCTTTGACCGACTCCCACGAACGCCGAATGCGTATCTGCAAGTCGAGTTTCTCACCCTCGACACCTCCCTGCCGTTGGAGCTGCCAGACAAAGTCTTCCACGTAGCGTTCCATCTTCAGCCGCCCGATGACCATCCCGGCCAGGATGGCAATGACCAGCCCGGAGGCAATATACAACCCCGCCACCTTCCAGCCAAACAATCCAAAAAGCATCACCACCGCAACTTCGTTGATGGTCGGGGCGGCGATCAGAAAGGAGAAGGTCACCCCAAGTGGGATTCCGGATTCGACGAAGCCGATGAAAAGAGGGACGGCCGAGCACGAACAGAACGGCGTGACAATTCCCAGCATTGCCGCGAGGACATTACCGACACCTTCGCGTTTCCCACCCAGCAGGGCGCGGGTCCGCTCCGCGCTGAAGAAAGTGCGCAGGAATGAGATCAGGAAAATCATGCCGCCCAAGAGCAGGATGATTTTAGGGATATCGTACAGGAAGAATGCGATGGATTGGCCGAGCGGAGAGTTCCGCGGCAGGGCGAGCGCGGAGAAGGTCAGCCAATCCGCCAGCGGCTGGATCAGAGAGTAAGCCGCCAGCCAGGCCAGCGCCGCCGCGCCGATCAGAAGATAGATCCGCGCCGCGGAGTTCCGCGATGGGAGAAGGGGAGAAGAAACGGACGGATCCATTGGCTAGACGGTCGCTTTCGCGCCGGTCTTTGGTACAGCCGTCGCAGGAGACGTTCGCCGATCAACGGTTTCTTCCGGAGAACACTTCGGACAGGGACAATCCGCCTTGGGTACGCGCACTTGGCGGAGCCGGTCGAATGCTTTCCCGGGCCGGGATGCCGGACCGCCCGCACTTTCGATCAACGTGAAGATATCCGGCCGGATCACCCGGTAATACATATTCCACCCATCGCGGCGGTCCTGCACCAAGCCGGCTTCTTTTAATACCGCGAGCTGCTGCGATATATAGGCCTGGCGCATCCCCAGCGCGCTTTCCAGGTGGCATACGCATTGTTCGCCGCCGCGCAATGCGTCCAGAATCGCAAGCCGCGCGGGGTGGCCGAGGGCTTTGAAATCCCGCGCCAACGACGACAGTTCGTTCATCTCAACTCCCTGAAAACATATTCAATATATTGAATATAATCGACTGCGGAAAAATTGTCAACGGGCGGTTTTCCCAAAGGGAGTTAAAATCGTTTCCACTTCTCCGGACGAAGGCAAACCAGCTCTGGGAGCACATCCCCGGTACGGGTTGCCGGAAGGGAGCATCTCAGCGTTATGGATAATCTGGTCATCGAAACGCGCGGGCTGACAAAAACCTACGGCAAATCGCGTGGGATCGAGAAACTCGATCTTCACGTGCAGCGGGGCGAGATCTTCGGCTTCCTCGGCCCCAACGGCGCCGGAAAGACCACCACAATCCGTTTGCTGCTGGATATCCTCCGCCCTACGCGCGGCACGGCGCTTGTCCTGGGGCTCGATCCACGCAAGGACGGGCGAGCCATCCGGAAAAGGTTGGGCTATCTGCCGGGCGAACTCGCGCTCTATCCCGGCCTCACCGGTCGCGAGATTCTGGATTACTCCGCCCATTTACGGGGCGGCGTGCCTCGCGCGGAAATCGACCGCCTGGCCGGGCTTTTGGATATCGATCTGGGCCGCCCGATCCGCGCCTATTCCCACGGCAACCGGCAAAAGGTGGGGCTTATCCTCGCGCTGATGCACAAACCGGAGCTGGTCATCCTGGACGAACCCACCAACGNNACTTTTCCTCGCACGTCCTGCCGGAAGTGGAACACCTCTGCGACCGGGTGGGCCTGCTTCGAGAAGGGAAGCTTGCGGCGGTGGAAACCGTTGCCGGTTTGAAACAAAAAGCCATCCGCCGGATCGATTTTATTTTTGACGGTCCTGTGAGCGCGGACGATTTCCGTTCCATCCCCGGAGTTACCGAGGTCAGGGTCTCCGGCTTCACCCTGAACATGGTCGTCCAGGGTAATTTGGATCCTTTGATCAAGGCCGCCGCCCGCCATACCGTGCGAAATATCGTCACCTATGAACCCAACCTGGAGGAATTCTTCCTGGCCTTCTACCGGGAAGGAGGTTCCCATGCTGCGTAACATCTTCCTCAAGACGCTCCGTGATCAAATGATGGCCGTGCTCTATTGGGGGCTCGGCATCGGTTCGCTCGCCGTGTTGACCCAGCTCTTATATCCGAGCCTGTCGGTGAATGATCTACTGGGCAAGTTCATGGGCAGCATGCCGTCGGGCTTGTTGGCCTTTCTGGGCAATGTGAAATCCGTCGGTTCCGTCGAAGGCTACATGATTTACTCTCTGCTGATTTACCTGCCCCTGGTGCTGGCCATCTATTCCGTCACCGCGGCAATCGGCATGGTAACGGCGGAGGTAGACACAAGGACGATGGAATTTCTGCTCTCGCATCCCGTTCCGCGCTGGAGGATCCTCCTGGAAAAGTATGCCGCGCTGGCTGCGGCCATCCTGGGGATCGGGTTGCTGATCGGCGTGAGCATGGCGCTCGGCGGCTGGATCATCGGCTCCGACGTGCCGGCAATCAAATGGATATTGGCTGGATTGCAGACGGTGCCGATCACGCTCTTCTTCGGGTCGGTCGCCTTCGGCCTGGCCGCCGCCGTCCGCGGCAGCTCAACCGCAGCGGGCGCAGCGGCCACACTTGCCGTGGGCGGATTCATCTTCAACGGCCTGGTTCCACTTTCTGCAAAACTCGCGCCCGTCAAGGAATGGACCCTGTATTATTGGTATTCCGCAAGCAGTCCGCTCTCAACAGGCATCTTCCCGGGTCATGCCGCTATTCTGATCCTCCTCTCCATATTATGCTTTGGAGCGGGATTGGCCGTTTTTCAGAGGCGGGATATCCTGCCCTGATCCACGCCGGATCGGAAACGCCTGTTCCAGGCCCACAAATTCCGGGGAATGGCCGGGTTGTTTAATCCGCGTTAATTCACCCTCTTCGTTGCGGTAGAATCCTTTACGTTCCATCCTCGTTCTCCCGGAGTATTCCTTGTTTGATATTGTGTTCCTGGGCACTTCTGCCTCGGCTCCCTCCATCCAGCGCGGCCTACCTTCGCAGATGGTGCTGCATCGGGAATACCGGTTTCTCATCGATTGCGGCGAAGGTACGCAACGACAAATCCTTCAATCCGGCCTTGGATTCAAACGGCTGGATAAAATTCTTATCACCCATTCGCACTTGGACCATATCCTCGGGCTGGCCGGCCTGCTTTCCACCTTCATGCGCTGGGAGGCGATCGAAAAGCTTGAGATCTGGGCCGGGACGCCGGCGGCGAACCGCATCCGCGACCTGCTGTATGGGGTAGTGCTGCGCGGCGCTTCTCCGCCCATCCCGCTCGAGATCAACATCATCGAACCGGGGGCATTGATGGAAGACGACACCTTCCGACTATCGGCGTTTCCGGTGAGCCATCGCGGCGGCGGCACGTTTGGATTCCTCTTTGAGGAGAAAGCGCGCCGCCCGTTCCTCACCGACAAAGCCGACGCGCTGGGGGTGCCGGCCGGCCCGATGCGTGCGACCCTCGTGGCGGGGAAGGCCTGCACGCTTGCCGACGGGACGCTCGTCGGGCCGGACGATGTCCTCGGACCGCTCACGCCCGGCACGCGTCTGGCGTTTGTCGGCGATTGCGGACGTACCGACAACCTGGTCGAGCCGTGCCGCGCTGTGGATGGGCTCGTTATCGAAGCCACCTACCTCGAGCGGGAGGCGGATCTGGCGCGGGAGTTTTCGCACCTGACCGCCCGGCAAGCGGCAAATCTCGCCCGCGAAGTGCAGGCCCGCAAATTGCTTCTCACCCATATTTCGCGGCGTTACCGCGACCGGGAAGTCCAGGAAGAAGCCCGGGAAGTGTTCCCGGAAGCGGTTGTGGCAAGGGATTTCGACCGGTTTTCCATTGCCCGGGAAAAATAAATGATCCGTTGGCTCCGTCAATTTCCGATTTTCATGCGCACACTGGTGGTGGTGATTGGCGCCGTGGTCGCCGTGCTGGGCGTCTTCGCCTTCCTCGGCTCCAGCGCGCTGGATCAAAGCACCGCGCACATCCAGCAGATGGAGCTGCGATACGCCGGTCTGGCGGCGGCGAGCATCGATTCCCGGTTGGAGGATTATTTCGGCGTGCTGGTCCGCCAGACGTCGACGGTTAGGGGCGGGGAGGATATCTCGAAAGCGGCCGAAGGAATTCTCTCCCGGTTGCAGGATACGGGGATGTTTACGGGAGTGGTTTTTATCCTGGACCGCTCAGGCGTGGTGCTGCAATCGCAACCCGCGATGGACGCGGCTGCCGCGCAGGCGCTGCAGACGTCCACGGTCGTGCAAACGGCGCTTCAAACAAAACATCGCCAGACAAGCGGATTTTCCCGGGACGATCGCGGCCAGCCCTGGATTACCCTGTTGGCACCGATAATCGATTCCAACGACAGCATCATCGGATGGATCGGCGGATCGACAGACCTCGCCTCCCTGACCATCCAGGATTTCATGCAGTTGCTTGCGGGGCGAACCGCCGACCAGGCGATGTTGATCGACTCCGGTGGCAACAACCTGGAGATCGGAGCCGACGGAAATCTCGCCATGCAATCCACGCCGTATTACGACGTACTCCAACCATATCTGGAAACACGGGCTTCAGGGATCGTTCGGTTGGACAAGACGCTTATTCACACGTCGGAAAACAAGGTGGTAATACTGGCTCCGCTTGCGGACGCGCTGTGGACGGTAGTAGTCCAGCGGCCGGAGAACGAGGTGTTCGGTTTGCTTACCTCCCTGCGCTGGCAATTTGTGTATTTTGGCGGGGGCATCCTGGTGCTGGCAATCGTCTTTGCTTGGATGGAGGAAGAACTGGTGCTCGGTCCGATTCGCGAGTTGTTGCGGGCGACGCGGCGGCTCGCGGCCGGGGACCTGGCCACGCCGATGCACATTACCGGGCGCGATGAAACAGCGGAGCTCTCCCGGGAGTTCGAAACCATGCGGCTGAAGATGGCCGACTGGAGCGGCACGCTCTCCTCTGCGGTGGAACGCCAGACCCACCGGCTCTCGACGCTTTACGCCATCGACCGGGTTTCCTCCCAAACCCTGGCGCTGGAGGAAGTGCTCACCGTCTCCCTGGACCGGATTCTGGACCTCTTACATATGGACGCCGGCGGGATTCTTCTCGAGGACAACGCGATGCTGAAACTGCGCGTCCACCAAGGGCTATCCCCAGATCTGGTTCTGGCTATGGTCAATGTGGATCCCAAGCAAAGCGCCGTCGGGGCGGCGGCCGAGGAAAAGCGGGTAGTCGTCTCGCGGGTGGAGGATATGGCGGATGCTCCGCTTACAGAAGCCATTCGGCTTTCGGATTTCCGGATCCTGGCCAGCACGCCGTTGATCGCAAAGAGCCGGGCACTGGGAGTGGTGGTCCTGTTCACGCGGTCGGAACGCACCTTCGCCGTGGACGACATCGATCTGCTGGAGACGATCGGGCAGCAGATGGGCGGATCAGTGCACAATGCGCAACTGTTCGAATCCGAGCAACACCGCCGCGAGCAGGCGGAACGGCTTTACGAACTGGGCTCGGAGATTATCGCCCTCTCCACCCTGGAGGATACCGCGCGGGCGATCTGCTCCAAAGTGACGCAATCCGCGCACGCCCACTCGGCGACGATCACCCTCATCGAGCCGGACGGATCGGTGGGATTGCAGATCGGCGCGGACGCAAAGAGACTATTGCCTCCGGAGCCGCCCCCCCGGCCGCACGGAATCATCATGCAGATTTTCCAGGAAGGAAAGAATTTAGTCGTCCCCGAACCGGATGCGGAGCGCATGCTCATCCCCGAGCATCTCATCCAGGACGGTGTCCGTGCGCAAATCGGTATTCCCCTGCGCACCGCGGGGCGAGTCACCGGCACTTTCTTCATTCGCTTTTCCGAGCCGCATCCGTCTTCGGACGAGGAAATCCGGGGGCTGACCATTTTCGCCAACACGGCTGCCATGGCCCTGGAGCGGGTTCGCCTCATCGAAGAGACCAAACGCAGGCTAGAAGAGGTCGGCGCGCTGTACGATCTTTCCAGTATTCTGCGCGGCGCGATGACTCTGCACGAAATGCTTCCGATGCTCCTGCACCAGGCTCAGCAGATGGCGCGCGCCGACGCGGCGAGCATCTCCCTGGTGGAGGGCAAGGAGATCGTTTGCCGCGCCGCGGAAGGCCTGGCACGGGAGGTGATCAACCGGCGGGTGCCCCTGGGCGAAGGATTGATCGGGGGGGTGGTGGCCGACGGGGAATTGCGCCACACGCCTTTCCTGCCGCGGGATCCGCTGCTGGTGCCGCCGCCCGGNNCGCGGCGTGGGAGGGGCGCTGTGCCTCCCGCTGCGGACGGCGGATGAAGTGGTCGGAGCGTTGCTTCTGGTTTCCTTCAGCCGGTCGCAATTCAACGAAAATGAAATCCGGTTGCTGACGGCCGCCGCGGACATTGCCGGCGGGTCCATCCACCGGGCGATTCTTTTCGAACAGTTGGAGCACCGGGTGCATGAGTTGGGATCGCTGTACGAGTTCGGGAGGGCGGTTTCGATGAGCCTGCGCCTGGAAGATGTGGTGCGGCTGATCGTCGAAACGGTTCCCCCGGCAGTGCATGCCCAGTTGGTCACGGTCTTCCTATGGAGCGAGATCGAGGAACGGCTCGTGCTTCAACGGGTGGGCGGGCCCGACGACGCCTCGAAAGCGGAAGTGAAGTACCGGGGCGGAGAAGGCTTGGCCGGCTGGGTTTTCGTCGAAAGGCGGCCGACAATTGTTCCGGACGTCCTTTCCGATCCGCGCTGGAAGCGGGAACCCGAGTTGGAGCAGATGCTCATGGGTGTTCCCGCGAGAAATATACTGGCCGTTCCGATCATCCACGGGAAAAAAGCCCTGGGAGTGCTGCTTGCGGTCAACCACGAAGGGGGCAGCGGGTTTTCCGATACCGACCAGTCGCTGTTCTCGGCGCTGGCGGGACAAACCGCGATCGCCCTCGAGAACGCCAAACTCTTCGAAGACGTGCGCGATATCTCGGTAGCGGCGATCTCCTCGCTGGCCACCGCCATCGACGCGCGCGATCCGTACACCCGCGGCCATTCCGAGGACGTCACCCGGATCGTGGTCCATCTGGCGCGGGATCTGGGTTGGGAGGGCGCCGATCTGGAAATGATCGAGTTCGCGGCGCTGCTGCACGACGTGGGCAAGATCGCAGTTCCCGATAACATCCTGCGCAAGCCGGTGGAGCTGACTCCCGAAGAATGGGACGTGATCTACCTGCATCCGTATCACAGCGCCCAGATCGTCCGGCCGGTGGAGCCGCTACGCAAGATCATTCCCTGGATCTACCACCATCACGAACATTGGGATGGAAGCGGGTATCCGGATCATCTGAAGGGTGAGGAGATTCCGGAAGGGGCGCGGATCATCGCGGTGGTGGACTCCTTCAATGCCATGACCACCGACCGACCGTATCACAAAGCCCTTCCGGAACCTGAGGCCATGCGCGAGGTCAAACGGTCCGCAGGAAAGCAATTCGATCCACGGATCGTCAAAGCCTTCCTCAAGGTGATGAAAACCGGGAAGCGCGAGTGAAGGGTTCGAGCGAGGAAAACCGATGCCGATCTATGAATACGTCTGCGAAACATGCCACCGGGAATTCAGCCTGCTGCGGCCAATGAACCAGGCCGATTCCCCGGCGGGGTGCGAGGCGTGCGGCCACACCCAAATCAAACGCAAGCTCTCCCTGTTTTCCGCGCATAATAGTGACGGGAAAGCCGTTGCTGGAACCGGAGGGAGCTCCTGCTCTGGTTGCGCCGGGGGATCGTGCAGTTCGTGCGGGCAGGGATGACTTCCTTTTTCCCTATAAAAGCACCTATATTTTGAAGGATAAAATTGGACATATTGACTCCATAAAATAATGTGCTATTATAAAATATACCCCCCCCTGGGGGGTAGGGTAAGGAGATAAGCCATGAAAGATAAAGAAGACATTCTCCGCAGAGCCCGCGTGAATGTCGGACATCTCGAGGGGGTGGAGCGGATGATCGAGCGCGACGAGTATTGCATCGACGTTATCCGCCAAATCCAAGCCATCCAATCGTCGCTTAACCGCCTCTCGGCCAAAATCCTCGAGAACCACCTGAACACCTGCGTAACGACCGCCGTGCGCGGAGATGATCCCGATGCGCGCGAAAAAGTTCTCGGCGAAATCACCGAAGTTTTCCAGGCCGCAAACCGGATGTAATCGACCGGATCAATATGCCGGTCGAGTAGGGCAAAGCGCCTTTCCCGAGCGAAGCGAGGGAGAGCGAGCCCATATCCCCGGCCCACACCGCCGGGGCGGGCGAGACCTCCAACAATAAGGTGAACATATGGTCTCTATACGGCGCCAAAAAGCGGCAGACTACTCGACCATCAATCACTTTCCAAAGGAGGAACCATGCAGACCGTAACACTGACCATCCCGTCCATTTCATGCAGCCATTGCATCCACACAATTACGACGGAGCTCATGTCCATCACCGGCGTCAAGAAAGTCACCGGTGACGAGCAAACCAGAACAGTAACCGTGGAGTTCGATACGCCCGCGACGCTGGAGATCATCCGGGACGTGCTCACGGAAATCAATTACGAACCTTCCAACGTCTGATTTCTTCTCTGCGCATCCGGCCGGATCAAGGATTCGGGGAAGAAGGGACTGCGTTTACATATGGCAACCGAACAGATGACCTTCCCGGTGACGGGAATGACGTGCGCCAACTGCGTGGCGACGATCGAGCGCAACCTTAAACGCCTGCCGGGCGTGCAATCGGCCCAAGTTAACCTGGCTTCGGAGCGCGCCACGGTGGCGTTCGATCCCGCACTGACGGGGCAGGACGCGATCGTTGGCCGGATCCGGCACGCGGGATACGATGTGGCTGTGGGCGAAGAGATCCTCGTTATGCGCCGGCTTTCCGACGCGGGGCAGGCCCAGCGTTTGGAAAAGCGGCTGCGCTCTCTGCGCGGCGTGCTGGAGGCGACGGTCTCCATCGCCACCGAGCGCGCCGGCGTGAAATACATTCCAACGGTGATCACGGTTGCGGAAATCCGCCGCGAGGTGCTCGCGACTGGAGTGGACCTCGTGGAAGAGGGCGGCACAACCGAAGATGCCGAGGCGCATGCGCGCCGGACCGAGATCGCCCGGCAAAGAAGGCGCTTGATCTGGGGGATCGCCCTCACCGCACCGCTCTTCCTGCTGGCGATGGCGCGCGACCTGATGCTGATCCCCACCGCGGCCGGAGCGTCGCCGTGGTTCAATGTCGTGCTGTTCCTGCTTGCCACGCCCGTGCAGTTCGGCGTGGGCTGGCAGTATTACACCGGCGCGTTCAAAGCGATCCGCAGCGGATCGGCCAACATGGACGTGCTCATCGCGCTCGGGTCTTCCGCGGCCTACTTCTATTCGCTGCCGGTGATGCTGGGCCTGCTTTCCGGTCCCGTATATTTTGAAACCTCCGCGGTGATCATCACGCTGATCGTGCTGGGGAAGTTCCTCGAGGCGCGCGCCAAAGGAAGGACCAGCGACGCAATGCGCAAGCTGGCTTCGCTGCAACCCAAGACCGCGCACGTCATCCGCGGCGGAACGGAACAGGATCTTCCGGTGGAAGAAGTAAAGGCGGGCGATGTGCTCTCGGTTCGTCCGGGAGAAAAAATCCCCGCCGACGGCACGGTGACCGAGGGGCGCTCGACCGTGGATGAGTCGATGATCACCGGCGAACCGATCCCGGCCGGCATTGGGCCGGGCGATAAAGTGATCGGCGCCACCATCAACCGCCAGGGATCGTTTAAGATGGAAGCCCTCAAAACCGGAAAAGATACTGTGCTGGCGCAAATCATCCGCCTGGTCGAGGAGGCGCAGGGGAGCAAGGCCCCGATCCAGCGGCTGGCGGACTCGGTGGCGGCGTGGTTCGTCCCGGCAGTGATCGTCGTTGCAGGGGCAGTATTCGCCGGCTGGCTCGTCTTCGGGCTCGCCGCGGGCGGGACGGATGCGTTCACCGTGGCGATGATCCGTGCGGTGGCGGTCCTGGTGGTGGCCTGCCCGTGCGCGATGGGATTGGCCACACCGACGGCGGTCATGGTCGGAACGGGAAAAGGCGCCGAGATGGGAATTCTCTTCCGCAACGCGGAAGCCCTGGAACGCGCGGGCCGGGTGACGACAGTGGCTTTCGATAAAACCGGAACGCTCACCCGCGGAATGCCGGAGGTTACCGACATCGTGGCGCTGGGCGGCCAGGACGGCGAAGAGGAGTTGCTCAAGCTGGCGGCCTCTGTGGAAAAAAATTCCGAGCATCCGTTGGGCGACGCGGTCGTGGCGGCCGCTGGAGCGCGGGGGATCGCTCTGATCGATCCAGACCGGTTCGAATCCGAAACCGGCCGGGGCGTGCGGGCCGTCGTTTCCGGGCGATCGGTAGTGGTTGGCAGCGAAAGCATGCTCTCGGCGGCGGGAATTTCATCCGACCCGCTGCGGGCCGAGATCGAGAGGCTGCAGGAATTGGCGCGTACGGTTTTCCTCGTGGCGGTGGATGGCAAGTTGGCCGGTCTGATCGCCGTCGCCGACACTTTAAAGGAAGGGTCCGCCGAAGCGGTGGCGGAATTGAAGGGGCTGGGTTTGAAGCTGGTCCTGGTGAGCGGAGATCAACCCCGCGCGGCCGAGGCGGTGGCGCGGGCCGCCGGGATCGACCGCGTTCTGGCCGGCGTCCTTCCGGGCGAAAAGGCGGCCGAAGTGGGCCGATTGCAAGCCGGGCACGAGATTGTCGCGATGGTAGGCGACGGAATCAACGATGCGCCGGCTCTGGCGCAGGCGGACGTGGGTATCGCGTTGGGAAGCGGCACCGATATTGCCATGGCCGCCGCACCGGTCACGCTGATCTCGGGCGATTTGCGCGGGGTGGCGCGCGCGGTGACCCTCTCGCGCGGAACGATGCGTACCATCCGGCAAAATCTTTTTTGGGCGTTCTTCTACAACGTCATCCTCATTCCGGCGGCAGCTTTGGGTTTTCTCAATCCGATGCTTTCGGCCGGCGCGATGGCGTTTTCCTCGGTGTTCGTCGTCACCAATAGCCTGCGCTTGCGGGGGTTTAAAGGATAAGAACAGATCTCATCGCCAAGGCGCGAAGATCGCAAAGAATTACCAATTATTGCTTTGCGCCCTTCGCGCCCCCGGCCCGCCCGGTAGGCTGTCCGGGGCGGGCTTGGCGGTGAGACTGGTTTTTAATTATCGCTTTGGGGTTATTCCTTCCACGGCACTTCCGGCGAATGGAAAAAGTTTACATTCATCAACGTCAATCGCGGCCCGTGCGCGGCGAGCCTGTCCCGGTATCCGTTCCAATCGCGGACCGTTTGTTGCGACCAGCCAATTTCGGCGTAGCCGATCAGACGCGGAAACGCCATATACTCGACATCCTGCAGCGTCTGCAAGGTCTCCGACCATAGAGGGGCTTCCACGCCGAGAATGTGATTGATCGGAAATCCGTTTAAATTGGTCGCCGGATCCCAGGTGTAGCCCCGGTTTACGTTGATATATCCGGCCCAGATCAGACCGAGTTGGGTACTCTCGTCATATTTCATATCCATGTATGCCCGGTCGGCGGGCGAGAAGATCACTTCCGCTCCCTGATCGGCCGCCTGAAGCGCCAGGTCGCTGTTCCAGTGCTGGGCGATGGTGGTGGTCAGCAATTTTGCCTTGGCGATCTCCTCCCAGCCGACGGCCTGTTTGCCGCTGGATCGGAGCGACGCCTGGACGCGCTGGATGAAACCAATGTACTGGTCCGGTTTGCTTGCCGCGGCCTCGTCACCGCCGATATGAATGTACGGACCTGGCGTCAGCGCGGAAATCTCACCGAGGACGTCATCGGCAAACTGGTAAGTGATTTCCTTATCGAGGCACAACGAACTGAATCCAACATCGATGCCGGTGTGGGGCTCCGCGGCGACGCCCGAACAGTTCAATTCGGGGTAGGAGGCAAGCGCGGCGTTGACATGGCCGGGCATGTCAATCTCCGGAACGACCATGATGTACCGGCTTTGGGCATACGCGACGATTTCCTTATAGTCTTCCTGCGTGTAATAACCGCCCGGCCCGCCGCCAACCTCGGTGGCGCCGCCGATCCTGGCCAGATCGGGCCAGGATTTGATTTCGATCCGCCAACCCTGATCGTCGGTGAGGTGCAGGTGCAGGCGATCCATCTTATAGTAGGCCAGCAGGTCGATCAATTTCTCGACATCCGCGACGGCGAAGAAGTGGCGGGCCACGTCGAGCATCATCCCGCGCCATTCATAGCGGGGATAATCCCGGATCGTGAGGGTGGGGAGAAACCACGGGCCGGATTGAACGGCGGGGCTTTCGATCCCGGCCGGGAAAAGCTGGCGGATGGTTTGAACGCCGTGAAAGAGACCCGCCGCATGCGGAGCGCGCAGTGTGAGGCTGTCGGTTGTGATAACCAGTTCGTAACCTTCCGCTCCAAGTCCAAGATCGGCTCCGGCGGCGGTCAGGGTGATGCGTCCGGGCGGAAGCGTCCCGGCGGCGGGAAGCACGGGCAGGGCATACCCGGTGGCGGGTTTCAGATGGTCCGCCAGATACATCCCAATGATCTTCCCTTCGGCCGATCCAGGATCAACATAGATCGGCGTGTGATCCGCCAGTTTGAAGATACCCCCGCTGGAGTGGACCTCGGCCGGCGCGGGGATGATATTTTGCAGATTACTCAGCGCTTGGGCGGCCTGGGTGGGATCGAATGACGTTTTCATCGTTGGGTTTCCTTGGAGTTTTTCTTTCTGGCACCCGGCGAGAAAGAAGATGATCGAAAGCATCGCCGCGATTCGCTGCAACGACGGAGGTTTGTCAAACATATTTACGTATACCCATCGAGGATCAATTCGAACAGCCGCGTGCGAGTATAGCATAGCGGATGGGGGATGGTGCTGCTTCTTTTCAGCTTAATGTTTTGCCGCTCGTTAATCGCAACCCCTCGCCCGGTTGCGGTCCGGGGACGGATGGCAGTTGGTATACAATATTCCCTGTGCCCCCGAACTACCGATACCCCGCGAACGTCACTCTTTCCATCGTCCGCGATCTGCTTCTGGGAAGGCGCCGTTCCTTCGTCCGCGACGCCGCGGAGTTGGCCAAAGGGATCCGGCGGTTGCGGATTATCGGAACTATTCCCCCGGATTCAGATCCTCTTTTGTTTCTTATCAATCACTATTCCCGTCCCGCCCCCGCTTTGCGAGGGCAGGGCTTTCAAGCCTGGTGGATCGCCATCGGGCTCGAATCGGCCGTCGGCCGCGAGATGCACTGGTCGATGACCTCGGCTTGGACTTTTCCGGATCCGCTCCGCTCGCGCCTGATTACCCCGCTGACGGAATGGGCGCTGGCGCGGGTTGCGCGCATGTACGGTTTCACGCCGATGCCGCCGATGCCGCCCCGCCCGCAGGATGCCGCGCGGCGGGCGGATTCCGTGCGGCGGATTCTCCGCGCGGCGCGCGCTTCCCGCCCACCGATGGCAATGGCTCCAGAGGGGATGGATTCCCCCGACGGGCGGTTGATGCGGCCGCCGCCGGGCGCGGGGCGTTTCATCGCGCATCTGGCCGATGCGGGTTACACTTTCGTTCCGGTCGGGGCGTACGAGGAAGAAGACGGCTTCAGTTTGAACTTTGGCCGGGCTTTCCTTCCGCCAAAAGGCGGTACTCACGATCCGGAACTCCGCGACCGAGCGACCGCCGATGCGGTCATGGCTTCGATCGCCGCGCTGTTGCCCGAGAAGTTAAGGGGAATTTATAGCTGACCTCGCCTCTATCCCCGGCCCCTTCGGGGTCACCCCTTCCCCCTCCCCATTCTGGGGAGGGGGAAGGAGTAGGAGGAGAGGTCTGACACTAGGAGGAACGATGCGCAAAATCGCCGCCTGGGAATTTTTCACGGTCAACGTATATTTTTTCGGTCTGTCCTTTATGTGGAACAGCCTACATCTGATTTTGCTGCCCACGATCCTGCTGCTCTATGTGGCGAACGATCAGAAGAACACGGTCCTTGGATTGCTGACCGGGATTGGATTGATTATCGCGATGGTCATCCAACCTATCGCTGGCGCCGTCAGCGACCGATGGGCGTCGCGCTTCGGCAGGCGGCGGCCGCTGATCGCATTAGGCACGCTGGGGGATTTTCTCTTCCTGGGCGTGATGGCGATCGCCGCCGGAGTGCCCGGCCTGGCGATCGGATACATCGGGTTGCAGTTCACCTCCAACACGGCGCACGGACCGGTGCAGGGGCTGCTGCCGGACCTTGTCCCGACCGAGCAGATGGGACGCGGGAGCGCGATCAAGAGCGCGCTCGATATGCTCGGGCTGATCGTCGCATCGCTGTTCATGGGGCGGTTCCTCGCGGAGAACGGATCCAACTGGCTTTCAGCGGTGGCGATCGTCGCGGCGGTGCTGGCGCTCACCGGGATCCTGACGCTGGCCGGATCGCGCGAGAAGGACAGCCGCATCGGTTCGTCGGATGCGCCGCGCCGCGAAGGGCTGAGGGAAATGTTCCAAGTGCACTGGAACACGGCTCCCGGCTTCGCCTGGCTGATCGTTTCGCGGTTCGTTTTTCTGGCCGGAGTGTACGGCGTGCAGGCGTTCGCGCAATATTTCATCCGCGATACTCTGGGTGTGGCCGATCCGGTTAAGCTGACCGGGGATTTGATGGCGGCGATTGCGGTTTCGCTGACGGCGTTCGCCTTCGGCAGCGGCTGGTTGTGTGACCGCTTCGGACGCAAGCCGCTGCATGTGGCGGCGGCGGTCCTGGTGGCGGGCGGAAGCCTGCTGATGATCCTGGCCCATTCCTCGACCGCGGTTCTCCTGTGCGGGAGTGTCATCGGCGCCGGGGCGGGCATCTTCATCACATCCAACTGGGCGCTGGCGACCGACCTCGCGCCGCAGGCCGAAGCCGGAAAGTTCCTGGGGCTGACCAACCTGGCCACCGCGGGAGCCGGAGCACTCAGCCGTTTCACCGGCCCGCTGCTGGACTGGCTGAACAACCTGCAGCCGGGACGGTTCATGGGGTATACCGCGCTGTTCATCAGCAGCGCGTTCTTCGCGCTCCTGGCGCTGGTGGTCCTGCTCCGCGTTCCGGAGGGATTGAAGAAGCGCTGATGATAAACAGGAACCATAAAGTAGATGCCGGGTCGGCCGCCTCCGAGAACGGGCGATCCGGTTTGGGAACAATGGGATCGTCTGCGACGGCCGGAGAGGCCGATTAATCCTGAATGCGTCACCAATCCCTTCCCTCGCTTCGCTCGGGACAGGCGCCCTTTCAGGGCCCGGGATGACTTACTCCATATGTCATTCCGAGGACCGCTTGGCGGCTCGAGGAATCGGTAATGTATGGGATTAAATACGCCGCCGCATAGTAATGTCAGAGAAACAACCGAATCTGCTGCTGAAAATAAATCCCCCTAGGATCCCGAATCCAATCTGATAAAATTACCTTTCCGCTCCGCTGTGTATTCCAAATGTAAGGAGGAAAAATGCGCAAAATATCTCTCATCGTCATGGCGCTGGCCCTAGTCGGGATGGCTTGTGCCTGTCCCAATCTCGCCGGCATCCAAAGCACACTTGACGTCGTACAGCAAACCGTCGTCACTGGTATGACGGAACTTCCCAAAACCGTCGAGTCGGTGGCCACATCGATTGGCACCATTAAAGCGGCTATGACGCAACCGGCCGCCGCGGGCAAGGGAACCATCCGCGGCAAGCTGACCTACCCGAGTGAGGTCCTCGTCGCGCAGCGGATCGTCGCCTTCGATACGGTCACCATGACCAAAATTGCCGAGGTGTCGACCGTGCAGGGCCAAAATTCGTATGAACTGAGCGTGCCGGAGGGCGATTATTTCGTCGTCGCCTACACACTCGACGGCAAGCTCTCCGGCGGATATTCTCAGGCCGTTCCCTGCGGACTCTCCGCCGACTGCACCGATCACAGCCTAATCGCGGTGCATGTCGACAGCGGCGCGGTCGTGGAAAACATCGACCCACAGGATTGGTACGCCCCGGCCGACGCCTTCCCGCCCATGCCCTGAGATGGAATTCCGCCTGCATTCCCTGTACCAGCCGACCGGCGACCAGCCGCAGGCGATTGATTCGCTGGTGGCCGGACTGCAGGCCGGCGAGAAGCACCAGGTTCTGCTGGGCGCAACCGGTACGGGAAAAACCTTCACCATCGCCAACGTGGTGGCGCGGACGCAAAGGCCCACGCTGGTGATCGCCCACAATAAAACCCTCGCCGCGCAGGACTACGCCGAGTTCCGGGATTTCTTTCCCGAGAACGCGGTGGAGTATTTCGTTTCCTATTACGATTACTACCAGCCCGAGGCGTACGTCCCGCGGCACGACCTCTACATCGAAAAGGAAACCGAAACCAACGACGAAATCGAGCGGCTGCGCCTGGCGGCCACCGCGGCGCTGGTTTCACGCCGCGACGTGCTCATCGTCGCCTCGGTCTCGTGCATCTACGGGCTCGGCTCGCCGGAAGCCTACGGGAAAGTGGTGATCAACCTCCAGCGCGGAAAAACCTACCGCCGCTCCGCGCTCCTGAGGCAGCTGGTGGAAACCCACTATGAGCGCAACGACACCGAGCTCAAGCTGGGCACGTTCCGCGTCCGCGGCGATACGATCGAAGTGATGCCCGCCTACGGGGAATCGATCTACCGGATGTCGTTCTTCGGCGACGAACTGGAGCGCCTGAGCGAGCTGCATCCGGTGACGGGGGAGATCCTGGGCGAGCCGGAGCAGATCGCTATTTATCCGGCGCGGCACTACATCGCCGAAAGTGAAAAACTGCGGGAGGCGATTGTCGACATTGAAACCGAACTGGACGAACGGATCAAGTATTACCAAATGCTGGGCAAACCGCTCGAGGCGGAACGGATCGAACAGCGCACGCGCTACGACCTGGAGATGCTGCGCGAGGTGGGCTACTGCGCCGGGATCGAGAATTATTCCCGCCATCTCGACCGGCGCGCGGTGGGCACTCCGCCGTGGGTGCTACTGGATTATTTCCCGCCCGATTTCCTGCTGGTGATTGACGAGAGCCACATGACCGTTCCGCAGATTCGCGGGATGTCGAGCGGCGACCGCTCGCGCAAACAAACACTGGTGGACTACGGTTTCCGCATGCCCTCGGCCCTGGACAACCGGCCGCTCTCGTTTGCCGAATTCGAATCCCACGTGGGCCAGACGATTTACACCTCGGCCACGCCCGGCCCGTACGAGATGCAGCGCGCGAACCGCGTGGTGCAGCAGATCATCCGGCCGACGGGGATCGTCGATCCGGAACTCGAGGTACGCACGGCGCAGGGCCAAGTGGACGACCTGCTGGGCGAGATCCGCGCCCGTACCGCGCGCGGGGAACGGGTGCTGGTGACCACGCTCACCAAACGCATGGCCGAGGATCTTGCGGAATACCTGGCCAACCTCGGGATCAAAGTGCATTACTTGCACTCGGAGGTGCAGACGCTGGAGCGTATCGAAATTCTGCGCGATCTGCGCTTGGGCAAGTACGACGTGGTGGTGGGCATCAACCTGCTGCGCGAAGGGCTCGACCTGCCGGAAGTCTCGCTGGTGGCGATCCTCGACGCAGATAAGGAAGGCTTCCTGCGGTCGGATACTTCGCTGATCCAGACCATCGGACGCGCCGCGCGCCACGTGCAGGGCAAGGTGATCATGTACGCCGACAAGGTGACCGACTCGATGCAGCGCGCGATCGACGAGACCAACCGGCGGCGAAAGATCCAGGTGGAGTACAACCGCGAGCACGGGATCGAGCCGGTGAGCATCATCAAGGCCGTGCGCGACCTGACCGAGCGGCTGCGTTCCGGAGCCGCGGAGGAGAAAAAATCGGAAGAGGAAAAGCGCCTGGACCTCTCTACGGCCGAAGCCGAACGCGTGGCGCGCGATCTGGACCGGGAGATGCGCGCCGCTGCCCAGAATCTGGAGTTCGAGAAGGCCGCCGCGCTGCGCGACCAGCTGTTCGAGCTGCGCGGATTGATTGAAGAGGAGAAAGTGGCAAAGGGAAAAAAAGAGACGTTCAGGAAAAAGGACCGTTGACCATGGGCCACTGACCATCGACCATAGCCGATGGTTTGAATGCGAAAGTCCATCGTCTAGAGCGATCGAACATTCGCTGAGCAACCGACGATAGACCCTGAACGACATTTTGTAAGGGAGAATCAATTGCCAGTGAATTCTCGGCGATGGTCTATCGTCCATGGTCCATCGTCCCCAATCCTGTAGATGTCAATCGTGATATTAGCAGAATGACTTACGACGGAATAATCTTCGACTTTAACGGGGTCTTATGGTGGGACGCGCCGCTCATCGAAACAGGCTGGCAGCGGACCGCGATGCAACTCCGCGGCCATCCGTTTTCGGACGAGGAATTCGCGCGGGTTGTCCTCGGCTGCAACGGAAGGGATACCCAGGAGTATCTGGCCGGGCGGGGGTTGGAAGAAAAGGAAAACCGGCGGTTGATCGACGAACGCGAGGCGGCATACCGCGAACTATGCCTGCAGCAAGGCGAAAAGTTCCGGCTCTCACCCGGGGCGGAAGACCTGCTGGATTATTTAAAAGCCCGGTCCATTCCGCGCACCATTGCCACCGCGTCGGAGAAAATGAACGTGGATTTTTTCGTCGAGCACCTCAGGCTGGAGCGCTGGTTCGATCCGCGGCAGATCGTCTTTGACAACGGCGTTCTTCGCAGCAAACCGGCGCCGGATTTCTATCTGCAGGCGGCCGCCAATATAAAATTAAATCCTTCGGGTTGCGTGGTGGTTGAAGACTCGCTTAGCGGAATGCGGGCGGCGCGCGCCGCCGGGATCGGCTACCTGGTCGCCCTGGGATATGCTTCAGCGGATGATGACGGGCTGAAGGAGATTCCGGTCGACGCGGCGGTGCGCAATCTCGGGGAGTTGGACCGGCACCGGTTGTTTGGCGGCGATAGATGGACCCTTGCCGGATCGCGGACAGCCGCTGGAACCTAGGATTTTGTTTTAAATTCAAGCCCGCCGGAAATAGCCAGGGTGATGTTGGCGATCACGGCCGTGATGATCCCGGAGATGAATCCGATAATCGCGTAGAGGATCGGAAAGAAAATGCAGGCGCCCACGCCGACCAGGGTGCTGATGGTTCCGTTGTTGGATCCGTTGTTCGAAAGTGCGCTCTGGATAACTCCACCCGCCAGGAGGCTGGTCGCGGAAAAGAATAATCCGAAGATCAAACCGAATAACCCATACAATATTCCAAGAAATTTTGCGAGCGAAAAGATCCCGATCCGATTTATGACAAGCATGGTTCCTCCTTTTAGATACGAGAATAGGACTTTTATTCCACGAGGATTATAGACGAATTATTAAAAAGGAATTGCCGTATCTTTTTTGCAAACCTCGGAAACGGGGGAAATCCTTCCGGGGTTTCGTTGCCGGGTTGTACAAGTGAAGGACAGTTGGGAAGGAAAATTCAATGGAACCGGGGGTGGATTATTAAGTGAGGACCGCCGTGTCCGTTCCGCCTTCCTCGGATCAGTTTTCTAATCCCTAGCTTTTTCTTCGAAATCGATCAGGGCTGCAATTCCAGCGAGAAGATCGTTACCGGGCCCGAACGTCCCGACAAGCGCCGGTCGCCAAGGCGGTGAACGGCCGGTTCGCCGGCTTCCTCGTAGGTGGCTTGGCTGAGCAGCACTTGTCCCGGCCAGGCGTCCTCCTGCAATCGTTTAGCGATGTTGACCGTGTCGCCCACCGCGGTGTAATCCATCACCGTCTCGGAACCGATATTGCCGACAATTGCCTCGCCGGTGTGCAGTCCGATGCCGAGGGCGATCTCGCCCGAAGCGAGGTTCATGGACGGGAGCAGCTCGGCGAAAGCCAGCTGCATGCGCCGGGCCGTTTCCACCGCGCGGCGCGCGGCGTCCGGCTGCTGGATGGGCGCGCCGTAAAAGGCCATCACCGCGTCGCCGATGAATTTGTCGAATGTGCCGTTGTTTTCGAAGATCACCTTGGTGAGGACGGGAAACACGCGGTTGAGCACGTCCACCGCCTCGCCGGCGGAGTGATTCTCGGTGAAGCGTACGAATCCCTTGATGTCGGCAAACAGCACCGTCACCCGCCGAATCTCGCCGCCCAGGCGCAGGTAGCGTTCGGGTTCAGCGAGGATTGTGTCGGCCATTTCCTTGGACACGTAGCGGTGCAGCGTGCGCCGCAGCAACTCGTTGCGTTCCTCCAGGTCCAGGTGCAGTTTGCGCAGGCGCAGAAGCGAGCGCGCCCGGGTGAGGAGGATGCCGGAATGCAGCGGCTTGCCCAGGAATTCGTCGGCGCCGGAATCGACCGCCTCCAGCCGGTCCGACTCGTGCGCCGTAACGATCATCACCGGGATCATCCGGGTGCGTGTATCGTCCTTGATGGCTCGGCAGATTTCCAGCCCGTTGCCGCCCGGCATTTCGATGTCCAGCAGGACCAGATCGATGCTTTCCCGCTCCAGGATTTCCATCGCGGCTTTTCCGTTTCCGGCTTGGTACACGCGGCAGCCGGAGGCTTCCAGGTAGGTCTGCAGAAGCTCGCGGATGTTCCGATCGTCATCGGCGACTAGAACCTGGGGGGGACGGCCGAGGATGGTTTGGAGATCCATGGGAAAAGCGGGGAGACCCGTGTCCTTTGCACCGGTATTCTACCGGAAAGCCGCTGGAATGACAGACAAGCCATCCTCCCCAATTTTCCTTTGGAAAATGGGGGAGGAAAGAGGAGGGGGAGGAGTATTCCTCCAAAGCATTTATTATTTCGTTTTTCCTATTCCGGGTCTTCCGTGGTCTTTCGGCGAAGTCCGTGTTCGCATTTTTCTTGAAAGGTTGAATAGTATTTATTAACATCCAACTGCACGGCACTCCCGGAAGCCGGATTTGCCTTTCGCCAAAGCGGGTGAGGGCGGCGAAACTGTTAAACTGATCCATCGGAATTGCGTGAAATTGTTGTTAATAACCGGTATAAAATTTGTAAAATCCCCCTCCTGCAATGCCGCTAAACACGCGCCTCCAGCCGGTCCGACTCGTGCGCCGTGACGCTTAAGCTGCGTAACCGCATCGTTTCCTGACTTTCCCCGCATTTCCCCCCGGCGGTCTGGATTCGAATTCCTCAGCCGATTAATGTAGCCCGGGGAATATTTGCTATAATAAATTTATGCCGATGAGTTTATCCGTATTTTCAAGGCATCCATCGGAGGAGTGCCAACTGGGGATTCGACATATGGAAAAGGACGCAGCAAAGAAGAAGGAGAACTTCACCGAGTTATCCCTCAAGGATTCAGAGGTTCGGTACCGCCGCCTATTTGAAGCGGCCCAAGACGGGATATTGCTCCTCGATGCCGAGACGGGAATGATTACCGATGTGAACCCGTTCCTGGTTAAAATGTTGGGATACTCGCGCGACGAGTTCATTAAAAGGAAGCTCTGGGAAGTGGGCGCATTCCGGGATATCGAAGCCAGTAAGGAGGCCTTCCTCGCGTTACAGAAGAATGAATATATCCGGTACAAGGATTTACCGCTTCGATCGAGGGATGGAAAGCTTATTCAAGTGGAATTTGTCAGTAATGTCTATTTTGCGGGGGGCGAGAAGGTCATCCAATGCAATATTCGCGATATTACGGAGCGCCAACACGCGCATAACGTCCTGGTCAAGAGCAAAGCCATTCTGCGGAGGCAATCGGTCCGGGATCACCTGACCGGTTTATTCAACCGGCGGTATATGGAAGAAACCCTGGAACGCGAATTGCTTCGGGCCTCGCGCAAAGAATATTCCGTCGGCGTCATTCTTATGGACGTGGACAATTTCAAGCGATTCAACGACACCGGCGGTCATGCCGCGGGCGATGCCATCCTGCAGGAATTGGCCAACCTGCTGCGCGGGTGCGTCCATCGGGAGGATATTCCCACCCGTTACGGCGGCGATGAATTTATCCTTGTCCTTCCGGATGCCTCGCGGGCGGTGACGCACAAGCGCGCAGAATTAATTTGCGAGAATGCCAAACAATTGCATCTGCAGTTCAAAGGGCAAATCCTCGAAGGAGTTTCGCTTTCGCTCGGCGTGGCCGTTTTCCCGGAGGATGGCGAGACGAGCGCGGCGCTCCTCTCGGCCGCGGATGCCGCGCTGTATCATGCCAAGCGCGAAGGACGCGGCCGGGTGGCCACGATGAGTTAGTCCTTCTAGCGCGGGGCGGTTTCGGGTGATGCCGGGAAAAACATTCGCCGCCGGATTAACTCAATCCATGCGGTTCCTCCCCCATGTGGCGGGGGACCATACTCCCCGGCCGTGGGATGCGGCTGAGGCATGACCCTTATAGGATTATATTAGCCTACGTGTATTGTGGCCGATATCAAACCCATTAACCGTTCCAAGGTTCGTTTGATACTGCAGGATTTGGACCTGGAGGTGGTCGGAAAGACGGCCGATTGGCTGACGACGCTGACCCAAGCGTCCCCGGTCCGCACGGCGGAGCCGGAGCGGGTTGAGCTGCCAGCCGTTGGGCAGCTAAAACCAATTTTCGTGGAAGTAATTGGATACGTATAATCCATATTATGGGGCGACCTGAAAATAAAAGGAATATAATACGAGGGAAGGGGGATAATATTGAATATGTTCTGTCTAAACCACCCCTCCGGCGGAATAGATGGAGAAAAGAAAATCTACAGGGCTTAGAAACGGAAGAAATTCCGGTTAAACCCTAGTTAGGCGTAAAGATGAAAAGCAAAACAATACGCTATCTATCCAAGTTGCCTATAGTGCTAATCTGGCGCGAACGAACCATAATTCCTGATATGCCGCACAGGCTGTGGAAACAGGATTCTTTCAGTGGCGGACGCAATTGATCCGCATCATACGTGTAACCGACTGCACTGCACTCGGGGCGTTATATAAGTTCCGCCACCGCATCTATGTGGCAGAACTCGGCTGGCTTTCCGACATCGGCGGTGTTCTCGTCGATCAGTTCGATGAAAGTGCAGCCAATTACGCTGCGTACAACGATGGCGGAGAGATTATTGGCAGCATTCGCGTCAATTATGACGGCTCGTTGGGTCTTCCGCTTGAACGCCGTTTCCCTCTGAATGTCTACCGCTACGGCAAGCATCTGGCCGAGGTTTCACGCTTTGCCGTCTCTTCTGATTATCGTGGCTCATCTCGCGCGGGCGCGTTGCTCATGAAAGCGGCCTACCAACGTTGCGTCGCCAGCGGAATCTCTCACATGTTGGCCGATACTTACATAGGGGGTGATGCTCCCTCGCAACTTTACGAGAAGATGGGGTTCGAGCGCATCGGCGGACCGTATTCGGATCCGGAATACAATTGCGAACTGCCGGTGTTCACACTCGCGCTCGATATTAATAAGGCTCACACTGTATTACCGGTTGAGCGACCGGGGTTGTGGCGATTCTTCACCTCTATTGATCCGGACATTGACCATGGCTGAGTCGTCGTGTGATGTGATCTACTCGCGCAACCCTCCGTTCATTAACGAAGTTGTGCAGGCAAAACTTGCCACCACTAGGCTGGGTCTCGTTGGGTGTGGGCTTAGCTCGCAACTGGCTGTCGCCGCCCTTCGACTTGGAGTCAGACAATTTTCCCTGTGGGACGGAGACACTGTAGAGTTATCTAACCTCAATCGACAAGCGTTTGGCATAGCAGACATTGGAGCCAACAAAGCCGAGCGCACAGCGTTACTGGTCAAGAGCATTGATGCTTCCGCAGAGGTTGAGTGGTTTCCTAACCACGTCTCAGTTAGCGATATTGCTTTCGTTGCTTCTCGCTGTGATGTGGTTGTGAATTCGGCGGACTTCACTGATCCCGTGTTTCTGGCGCTTGATGAAAGCGTAACGGCGCAGGGCAATTGGTGTCTCCAGCCACTCAACTTAGGTCTTGGTGGTTCGTGCTTGGTGTTCGGCCCGAGTGCTCCATCGATGCGTGATCTCGTGGGTACTGCGCGAAGCGAGGTTGAGATTCTGGGCACGCTCCGGAGCGTAGTTGAGGGATTCGCACCGGGAATCACGCTTGAGAGAGAGATGCCTCGGCTTCTTGGCGAGCGATTGCCGTGGTATCCTCAGAATATCATTGCTACCAATATTTCCGTAGCGCTGATGCTTTCAGCGTTAGTCACTATTGCCGCTGGTGCTGCTGATTCCATAACGGTTCCGCGCATCATGCACTTCGATCCGGAAACATTGACAACA
The DNA here is from genome assembly GCA_003141675.1 of Anaerolineae bacterium. Classification (GTDB taxonomy): domain Bacteria; phylum Chloroflexota; class Anaerolineae; order Anaerolineales; family RBG-16-64-43; genus FEN-1073. The sequence continues at coordinate 10,953 of PLND01000057.1, read as the reverse complement.
GGTGTTGACAAACCAATTTAAATAAAAGAAGAGCGCCTAATCTCACACCTGACTTCGATTATTCTCCAGAATGTTCCTCTGGTAATTGCATATTAACGTATTGGACGAATCCCCGTTCCTTGAAAACAGAATCGAACTATACAATTTTCGTTATTATGGACTAAAGGATCGACTTTCGCTCCCACTTCGGTATTATGATGATCAGGAAGAAGTGAAAACTTGGTTAGTTGGTGGAAGGTGACACTACTAAATTAAACCCGCCCAACCAGCGGCTGCAGGAGACTTGACCAAAGGCTGCGAGAGTCAACGGATTATTCTTCGATGTCGTTTCGAGTAAAATAAACAAGGTGTTGAATAACCGGCCAAGCGCTTTAGCCGCCAGCTGTTGGCCTTGGATTGTCAATCGAGCCTACGAGCAGGGGAAAAAGAATTTTGCGAATCTACTCTAAACGATATAGGAGGATAAGTGTGGACGAACAAGAATTGCTTCATAAAATCAGCGTTGACACCAATGTAAATATTGAATTGCTTAAGGACCTATACAAGAATGATGAATTGTGGACCTTGATTAGGTCTGGAAAAAATGTGGATGCAATTAAGTTATTGCGTTCTATTGTTCCAAGAGTCGGTTTGAGGGAAGCAAAAAAGGTAGTGGAAGCATTTTCCGCAAATATTTAAATTATGGATGGAGTAAAATGCGGAAAAAGAATATTGAAGATCGAAATAATTCTAAATCAAAGAATCCAGGCCCAACACGCGGCTGCAGTCCGCCAGCCGTTGTCTTTCCAAGAAATCACCTCATCCATTGAATGAAGCGCCCGCAAGGGCGCTTCATTTTTTAGGTTACTTACCCAGCACGATCGCCTGTTTCACCTCGGCGATGGCCTGGGTGATTTTAATCTCGCGCGGGCAGGAAAGCGTGCACTGGAAGATCGTCCGGCAGCGCCAGACGCCTTTCATGTCAAGGAGCGCCGCGGTGTGTTCGCCCGCGCCGCGGTCGCGGCTGTCGAACAGGAAACGGTGCGCCTGAACGATTGCCGCCGGGCCGACGTATTCCCCGTCCGCCCAGAAAACCGGGCAGGCGGCGGTGCAGCATCCGCACAGGATGCACTTGGTCGTATCGTCGAAACGCAGCCGCTCGGCCGGGCTCTGCCGCCGCTCGCGCCCATCGGCGGGGAGTGGCTCGTCGTTGATCAGGTACGGTTTGACACTGCGGTAGGATGCGAGGAACGGCTCCATATCCACCACCAGGTCCTTTTCCACGCGCATCCCCAAGAGCGGCTCGACCGTGATCCGGGAACCCAATTCACGCACCAGTGTCTTACACGCCAGCCGGTTGGTCCCGTTGATCCGCATCGCGTCGGAACCGCAGATGCCGTGCGCGCACGAACGGCGGAAGGTCAGGCTGCCGTCCAGCTCGTCCTTGGCCCGCACCAATAGATCCAACACGCGGTCGCCGGGCGCGGCCTCGAGCTTGTAGTTGGACCACCACGCCGCGGGTTTGCGTTCCGGGTCAAAGCGTTTGATTTTCAGCGCGACAAGCATATCGAGTTCCCTATTTCGTGAACAATATCGGCTCGACCATCCCATCCCCCTCTACATCCAGGGATGGAATGAATAATGGTGCCCTCTCCCCCTTCCCAAAAGTGGGAAGGGGGAGAGGGATGAGGGGAGTGGGGGATGGAATGGTAGCCATCATCTTTTCTTCACTTGTTGGACCGGTGTCCAATGAAAATTAATACACCCTTGCTTCCGGCTGGAACGTGGTGATCGATACCGGGCGCCGGTCGAACCGGATCCCTTCCGATACCGGCCCGGCTCCCGAGGAGCCGGCGCGGAAGGCCAGCGTATGGTGGAGCCAGTTCGCGTCATCCCGCTTGGGGAAATCCTCCCGGAAGTGCGCGCCGCGGCTTTCGGTCCGGTGCAGGGCGCTTGCGGTGGTCGCCTCGGCCAGGTCGAGCAGACAGCCCAGTTCGTAAGCCTCCAGCACTTCGGTGTTCCATTTTTGCCCGGCGTCGGCCAGGCCGAGATGGCGGTACCGTTCCTTGAGATCGCGCAAAATGCTCAGCGCCTCTTCCATACCGCCCGCGGTGCGGTTCAGGCCCACTTTATCCGTCATGCAATGTTGCATCGCCGCGCGCAGGGCGCCGACGCGTTCCGGTCCGCGGCTCCGTTGCAGACGGGCGAGTTCCGCGAGCGCTTCCTCAGCGGCATGCGCAACGGGATCAGCCGGGCTTGCTCCCGCGCAGAATTCGGCCATCGCGCGGCCGCTGCGCCGCCCGAAGACCAGCAGGTCGACGAGCGAATTGGTTCCCAGGCGGTTGGCCCCATGCACCGAGACGCAGGCGCATTCGCCCGCGGCAAACAGCCCGGGCACAGGCGAGAGCGACCCGCCCAGCACGCGCCCGTCGCAATCGGTCGGGATTCCGCCCATGGCGTAGTGCGCCGTCGGTTGGATGGGCACCGGCGCTTTCATCGGATCGATCCCCTGGTAGACGCGCATCATCTCGATAATATCGGGGAGCTTGGCTTCGAGCTGCGCCGCAGTCACCGTTTTACCCCCGGGCGCGCTCTGGCAGCGGTTGATCGTCTCCGGGCGGATGTCGAGGTAGACGTAGTCCTTCCCGTCCACGCCGCGGCCGGCGCGGATCTCCTGGTCGATGGAGCGCGAGATGATATCCCGCGGGGCGAGGTCCAAGAGGGTCGGGGCGTAGCGCTCCATGAAGCGCTCGCCCAGGCCGTTGATCATGATCCCGCCCTCGCCGCGCGCGGCTTCCGAAAGCAGGATTCCCATTTTGTAAATTCCGGTGGGATGGAACTGGAAGAATTCCATATCCTCCAGCGGCAGTCCGCGGCGGAATACCGACGCGACCAGGTCGCCGCTGAGCGAGTGGGCGTTGGAGGTGACGGCAAACATCCGCCCGAATCCGCCGGTGGCCAGGAGCACGGCCTTGGCGAGGAAAAGATGCGTCTGGCCGGTGGCGATCTCCACCGCCGCCACGCCGCGCGCGATCCCGTCTTCGAGGATCAGGTCGAGCACGAAGAATTCGTCGAAGAAGCGGATCCCGCGGCGGATGCAGTTTTGATACAGGGTTTGCAGGATCATGTGTCCGGTGCGGTCGGCGCTCTTGCACGAGCGCATCACCGGGGATTTGCCGAAATCGCGGGTGTGACCGCCGAAGCGGCGCTGTTCGATGCGGCCGTCTTCCGTCCGGTCGAAGGGCAGCCCCCAGTGCTCCAGTTCGAGCACCGCGTCGACGGATTCGCGCGCGAGGATCTCCGCCGCGTCCTGGTCGACCAGATAATCGCCGCCCTTGACGGTGTCGTACATGTACCATTCCCAGCGGTCTTCCTCCATGTTTCCCAGCGGCGCGGCCACTCCGCCCTGCGCGGTGCCGGTGTGGGAACGGGTCGGATACATTTTCGAGATCACCGCCACATTCGTCCCGCGCTCGGCGTGGAGCGCTGCCATCAATCCGGCTCCGCCGGCTCCGATGATGATCGCGTCGAAGGTGTGCACCTGGGTCATTGGCGTACGCCGCCGATCACGGCCGCCGCGCCCAGGGCGGTGATGGAGAGCCAGAAGAGGAAGAGGGCGACGCGCAGGATCCGCCGCGCCGTTTGCCCGTGGATGTAATCCTCGAGCACCTGGCGCAGGCCGTTGGATCCGTGGGCGAAGGCGAAGCACAGCAGCGCGGCGTCGTAGGCGCGCCAGCCCAGCGACGCCCAACGCATGGCGACGTAATCCAGACTGATTTTATGGACGCCCACCAGCATGTCCTGGATGATCACGTGGCCCCACACCAGCGGAACGAGCAGGATCGCGCTGAGGCGCATAAGGGTCCAGGCGACGGTGAGCCAGGAGCGGCGGAGCGGGGCGGGAGAGGGAGCTCGGGCGGGCATGGCGTTTCTCAATGCCATCCGAGAAAGGTATAGCCGATGAAATTTCCGCCCATGATTATCCCGGCGGGCAGCCAGAGGATGGCGGCCAGGAGGATTGTCAGCCGGACGGAGAGCCGCTCGCGCTGGATTGTCCAGGCCGAGGGCAGGACGAGGTCGAAGAGCGCGATGCGGAACCCGTTCAAACCGTGGTAGATCACGCCCGCCATGAGCGCGATCTCGGCCAGCATGAAGCCGGGCAACCGGTAGAGCCCGATGAAGTCGTTATAGTACTGCGGGTAAAAATAAACCAGCGAGGTGTCGACAATGTGGATCGAAAGGAAAAGCAGCGTGGCCAACCCGCTGATGCGGTGGAGGAGAAAGGCGATCATCCCTTCCCGCGGGCGGTAATGGGTGGAGGCGTAGGTGAAGTTAATCAGCGATTGCATTCACACTCCATCGTGCGGCCCCGGACCGATCCGATAGGGGCGCAATATAGTAACACCCAAGCGACCGGAAAAGTCACACCCCAATTTCGCGGCAACCGGGCCGGATTATAGACGAGGATGCGCGATGAGGCCATACCCGGTGAGGATTTATTCGGAATGGCCTTTGCCGACCGTCATTCCGAGTGGCCTAAAGGCCACGAGGAATCGGTGACTAATTCATAAAAAATCAGGCTATTAGTGCTTGAAGATTTGCTTCCACGCGCTACCGATCCCTCGCCCTTTCAGGGCTCGGGATGACATACTTCACGTGTCATTCCGAGGCTCCTTTAGGAGCCGAGGAATCGGTGTCGAGTTAATAAAAATTCAGCCGTATAGCGCTTGTGGGTTTGTTTCCATGCGTCACCGATCCCTCGCCCTTTCAGGGCTCGGGATGACATACGGCATGTGTCATTCCGAGTGGCCTTCAGGCCACGAGGAATCGGTATGTTCATTTGCTCACCTATTGGAGTGAAAAGTCGGCGATCGGCTCAGGACCCTTGCAATGCGTGAATTAATGCAACCGGATCGAAAATCACTCCGAAGGAATATTGCTTGCCCGCGTGCGATATTTCGATCGTGCGGCCGGTCTGGGACGCCGTGGACCAGAACACTTCCGGCGTGATATCCGGTCTGACCTGGGCCGCCAGCGCGTAAACTCCGGCGATATACGGGATCGACCAGCTCCATCCGCCTTCGCGGTAGAAAACATAATCGCTGGCCCCGGTGGGGCTGGCCGTTGTCCGTGAATCCATCGGGACAAGCAAAGTATTTTGCAAACCCGTCTGTCCCTCGAAGAAATCTTTTGCCCAGAATAAACCCGGTTCATATGACTCGAATTTATCCGGATCGGCCAGCGGTGCGCGACCCATGGCTTGAAATTGAAAACCGTAAATATCCGATTCGCTTGAACAAATAATAAAGATACCTGCTTTTCTCGCATCCTGGACCGCCGATTGTATTTCGTCATACCCCTTGCTCTTGGGTTCCCAGCCGATGGACATGGAAAGCACCCGGATCTTGCGGTCGGCGGGTAGCTGCTGGTTGATTTCGATGATTCTCCTGACGGATTTGGCCAGGCAGGAAAAGTCAACAGATTCTTGGGTTCCCTGATAGCACAATGAATTCGCGATGAAATATAAATCGGCCTCCGGCGCGACGCCGACGGTTTTCCCCACGGCAATGGAAGCGACCGCAGAGCCGTGCATTTGGGATTCCAACCAACCTCCCTGAATATTATCTGCTTCTTCATATAACCGGATCTGGTCGGCGTATTCCTGGTGATCCACGAGCAAAGTTTGATCGATAATTGCGATGCCGATATTCTTTCCGGTAATCCCTTCCCCGTGCAGCGTTTTGAGGTTCAATCCTGGGTTTTTACCGAGATTCATGATTTGTTTCCAATCAAAACCCGCCGGCATTTTATCAGCCGGGGGCCAGATGGTTTTGTCATCGAAATCGGCGTAGGACAAATCCTTTACTGAGTTGCGAAGATCCAACCCGGAGAGGTCGTAACCCCTGAGATCCATTTGCCAGTAATCTCCGGAATCGGGGTTATAGGAGGGTAGGGTGGATAATTTTCCCCTTCCAAAATCTCCCGCCGACGGATGCCGGTCGATTTTTGGAAACACAATTAGGCTCGGGGAAAGAGTTGCCGTATTTATTTCGGTTGCCTGGACCGACGGAGACGGACTTTGAGGCAGGGTGGCTGTGGGTTTTGAAACCGTCTGAACTGAGAGCGGCGGACTCTGGTAAAGAGCGGCTATGTTTGTTGCAGTCGCCTGAGATGACGGAATTGCGCTCTGACAGGCGCTCAATGCCATCGCAACTACTATGGATAATGCGATTGATTTAATGTTCATAGCCTTTCCCTCTCTTGAATCATCCTTCAGAATCTGCGAGTCGAGCGACTATATCAAACCATAATAAGCGTCTTCAGGATGAGCCATCCGACGTTCCCATTGCGAAAGCTATACGTATGTTTGACGTTATTATCATTTATCCAAATAAATCGTTATTCCATAGCTTATCCGCAATGTTCACCAATCATTATTCGGACAATGCAGATGAACATACGAACACTTTAATATTATTCTTCGCCGATATTTTGTGGTCTTATGATTAATTATTATTTAAACTTCGAAATTGAGATGGAAGAAGAAATAGATCCGGGGAGAGGATGATCCATATCTCCGAAAACACAAAAAGGCATCAGGTATTGGAAAAATTATTTTCAATCAGATCCGGCAATTCCGAAAGGTTTTGTATGCGCTGGGGAATCTCGGGATCGGGCGGCGGATTTTCTTTTGCCAGCCATACGGGAATAATTCCCAGCGTTTTGGAAATCAACAGGTTGGGTAGACGATCGTCGATAAAGATGCAATCCTCGGCTTTGGCCTGCAGCCGGTCCAATAGAATCCGGTAGATCTCGGCCGCCGGTTTGCGAACACCCACTTCTCCGCTGATCACCGCCACCTGGAAAAGTCGATCCAATCCGAATTTCCGCCGCACGTATGCGGACCATTCCTTGACATCGTTCGAGAGGATCGCCAAGCGGAACCTCGAGCCTAAAGGGCCGGCGACCTCCAAAAACTGCGGATTCATCTTCAGGCAGGTGTCCAGATACTTGGTTTCGACGGCGGGATATTCTTCCTCCAGGCCTGCCCTTTTCCAAAACTCGAAGCTGGAAATCAGCCCCAGGCTCGCCAGCCGGTAGGTAGCATGGAGGAATTCCGCATTCGCTTCGGGTTTCCTTTGATGGATAAAGGGGATGAGCAGATTCTTGACATCGTCCCCATCTCCGAATATTACGCCCATGACGTCGAAGACGATCCATTGGATCATGGGAAATGAAACTGCATCCTGGAAATCACGCTTCGCCCCCGCAACGCATTTTTAACTTCCCGTTCCGATGCATTGGCATTACAGATGTTTGGCAAACCGCAGCCCCGTCTCGTCGTATCCCAGGCGGCGGTAAAACTTGTGCGCTTCGGTGCGCTGTTTGCCGCTCGTGAGGGTGAGGCGCGTCGCGCCACGATCCCGCAACCAGCCTTCGATCCATTCCAGCAGCCGCTTTCCTACGCCGCGTCCGCGAAAGGATTCATCCACGACCAGGCCCATCAAGCGGCCGTACGAGCCGTTGATTTCCAGCGCGTAGTCCATATAAGCTCCAACCAGCCCGACGACCCGGCCGTCCAGTTCCGCGACGAAGGTTGCGTGCTCCGGCAGGCGCGAGAGCGCGGTCAACCTTTGCGCGATCTCATTTTCCGATGACGGGTATCCCAATTGCGTGATCAAACGGGCGACATCGGCGGAATCGGACGGCCGAGCTTCCCGGATGGTGGTATCAGACATCCTTTCGCCTCCGCAAGAATCATCCTGGATATAACGATGGACCATAGTCTGCGGTCGATCGTCCCCGACCATATTGAATGAACGAATGGAACATCAAGATGCACACGCGATTAATCCAATTTCTTGAAGAGAAAAAACCGGCGATGGCCCATTGGAAGATCGTCCAAAACGCCGAATACACTGTAGCCGTTCTTTTCATAAAAAGGGAGTGCTTGAAAACTAAGCGTATCCAGATGTACGCTCCGGCACGCTCGCCGGACGGCTTCTTGTTCCGCCGCGACCAGGAGCTGCGACCCGTACCCTTGGCCGCGCTTTTTCTCCTCCAGCCAGAGGATGCCGACGTGCAGCCAGCCCCAATACGTTTCGCCAAGCAGCCCGCCGGAAACCGTCCCATCCGCTTCGCGCAGGAACAACGCCATCTGCCGGTAGACTTCTTCCGGAGCGTGCAGGCGGTTGAAACCGTTAAGGCCTTCCCGCACCGCGCGCACGTCCTGCTCGGAAGGATTTTCTTCGACCGTGATTTTACTTTTCGATGTGTGGGCCATTGTTTATCCTGAATATTTGATAACCAGCTTGCGGGAGCATTCGGCGCGTAAAACTTTTCATCATGGATGCCATGTCGTAGGTTGGATTCCTCCGATCGGAAGGCTGCGCTTCTGCCGTGAGAAAAATCATTTCGTCGGGAGAGAAGAATTAAGCCAGCATGATTTGAACACCCGTCTTGGAAATGTTCAAACGAATACTTGGCGGGAGCGCATCATCGGTAACCAACCTGTGGATGACCGTCAACGGTGCGACCTGGATCCCGGCTTCCTCGCCGAAGGAAGTGTGGTCGGCCAACAGGATAACTTCACGCGCCGAGCGGATCATGGCTTGTTTCATGCTGATCTCGGATATGGTGTGGTGGGAGAGGCCGAAATCAAGCGTGATCCCGCTGACCATCAGGAATAACTTATCCGCCCGCAGCTCTTTGAGCGCCCCTTCCGCGGTCGGGCCGACCAACATCTGGCTGCTGTGGCGCAAAGTTCCCCCGGTGGAAATGAGGGTGATACCCGGTGTGTGGTTGAGGGTATCAAAAACCACAACCGAGTCTGTTATCACCGTAATATCTCTTTTTTGTTTCAACTCCTCGGCCAGGTAGGCCGCGATGGGGCCGCCGTCGACGAGCACGACATCGCCGGGCTGGATGAGGGTGGCCGCCTTGTTGGCTATTTGTCGGCGGCGAATTTCCACCTCGTCGCGCACATTTTGTTCCGCATCAATAACCTGCACGCCGATCCCATATTGTCCGGCATACGCTTTAACCTGGCGGATTAAATTCTTATACCACTCATGTTCAGTGAAGGGGACGAGAAAACCAATTTGACCGGGCAAGTTGGATGTTGAGCGCGGCGTATCTTGTTCAGGCTTGATGGGAATATTGAGATGCCTGCGGGCATATTCCCAGTTTAATTCCCAGCCGTCGGAAGTGCGAGAATAGTAGTCCGTCAATGTTTTGGCTGTCAGGACAACATGAGGTGTCACATACTTCTCCGGAAGTGGCTTCTGATTAAAGGCCGCTATGGCGGCTTCGACGCAGGTAAAACTGACGATTTCCGGGAACATCGCCAGTCCAACTTTGCAGTACGTATCTTCCGCTAATAATTCATTGATTAAAGTATCCCCTTCGAGACCAAAGGGGATGACATTCATGCGGTCCGGGTTGATGTTTAGGGCACGGCAGGCCTTTATGGCCCCCTTGGCCGTCGTATCGTTGATGGCGAAAATCAAATTAATTTGTGGATAGACCGTCAATGCGTCGTAGGCGAGTTGATATGCCATTGCATAACGCGACTGTGCATTAATGGATAAAACTACTTCCGATTGGCAAGTATCTTTTAATCCATCGATAAATCCCCGGCTGCGATTTTGGGTGTTCGGTTGATGAAACGTCAAGTCGAGCAAGTAAACTTTTTCAAGCCCTTGTTCCGCCAGGTGCTGTCCCACCCATTGTCCCAGGTCTACTCCAGCCTGATAGTTATCCACCGCTACCGAGGTGAGTTGATTAGGCATTTCAATGGATTCGGCAATGATCGGTATTTTTTTCTTGCTGGCTCGGTCGATCAGAAGCCCGTCATAATATGGATTTACAGAGGTGGCGATCAACACATCCACCTGGTCGACGAGGAGAACCTCGGCCTCCGGGGCCAAACCATCCGCGCCATTCTCATTCATTACGGGGGTAGCAGCATGGAAAGAAATAGCTCCGCCGTGCGTCCGGTGGAGTTGCTTTTGGGCATCCAATTGCTGCAAGTCCCTGCGAATGGTCATTTCTGAGACGTCACAGAGCCGACTCAGTTCATTTACCGATAAGAATCCTTTTTCATCCACCAAGGATATGATGCGCTCAAAGCGGGGAATTGTCTTCATTCCTCATCCTTTCTATTCGCTATTTCTTGGATTGGCACCATTATACATCATATAATGTTCTAAATCAAACATTTTATTATCGAACTCTAACATTGATACTTGACTTGTTTGTGAGTTTATGATATTTTAATACCACTTTTTGTGAATACGAACAATATTCTGGTAATTGGTGCACTTTCGCTAAAGTGCCTGTTGGTTTGAAAGGAGGTGGAAAGAACTGATAGAAATTTCTTCGCCCATCCTGACTCAGGCTCAAGTATGTTGTCGGAATTTCTCAGAATACCCAGAAGGAGAAGAATATGTTTAAAAAGCAAACTCTAGTCGTCTTTGGCATGGCTTTCGTTTTGGCTTTGCTATCGACCTCCTGTGGCACACCGGCGGCTACCACAACGGTACCAGCCACCCAAGTTGCGGCGACCTCGGCCGCGGCTACCTCAGCCCCGGCCACCTCGGCTCCTGCTACTGCAGCACCTGCACCGAAAAACATCAAAATCGGTTTTCTGGCCGGAACCCAAGATCCCTTCTACACGACCATGCAGCGCGGTGCCGCCCAAGCGGCAGCAGATCTTGGAGTTGAATTGATCACGCAGATCCCGCAGACATGGAACGTGACCGACCAGACTCCCATGTTGGACGCCATGGTTGCACGCGGCGATCTGAAATTCCTGTTCCTGGCGCCGGTCGACAAAGACGCCATGATCGCTCCCCTGCAAAAAGCCCATGATGCCGGCCTGCCTATCCTTACCGTCGATACATACATCGGCGACGGCAATTATGATACCGGCCCCGTCACCTTCCCGATATCCTTCATTGCCTCCGACAACTA
>PLND01000076.1 GCA_003141675.1 Anaerolineae bacterium | reverse complement strand
GGTGGCGCCGGTTAAAATCGGCAAGGGCGCGCGCACTGGAGCCGGTTCGGTGGTGAGACACGACGTCCCCGACGGCGAAACGGTGGTCGGCGTGCCGGCTAAAAAATTGAAGAAGAACGATGCCAAAAAAACCTGAAGCGGGCGCGGAAGGACGGAAAGAGCTGGTGGAGAAGGCGCGCGCCGCGCGAGCCAATGCCTATGTGCCATATTCCCGCTACAGGGTGGGCGCGGCGCTGCGTTCGACGGAAGGCCTAATCTACACCGGCGCCAACGTCGAGAATGCTTCCTACCCCGTGGGGCTGTGCGCCGAGCGTGTGGCGCTGTTTTCGGCCGTGGCCGCCGGCGAGCGCAAGTTCCTCTCCATCGCGGTCGTCACCGCGGACGGAGCAGCGCCTTGCGGCGCCTGCCGCCAAGCGCTGGCGGAGTTCGGACTTGGGCTTGAGGTGATCCTCGCCGATGAAAAGGGATCGATCGGCCGGGTGATTACGCTGGATAAACTATTACCGATGGCGTTTGGAGAGAAGTAGGAAAGGTTATTCTGCTTCAGAGGGGGGTGGAGAAGAGAAGAATATATTTATCTCATAGTTGAGTACACGGGAATGACAGCATCCGCTAGCCCGTCATGCCCGCGTGACCGTAGCGGGTATCCAGGAATCCAGTAATTCATTAAACGAGGTATGGATTCCCGCTAAGAACACGCGGGAATGACGACAATCCTTATGGCTATTTCTTCCCCATCACGGCCTTCAACCTTCTGGCCAGCGGCTCCTGGAGTTTGATCGTTTGGCCGCGCTGATACGGGAGCGTATTCCAATTGCGGACGTCGAAGGGGAGATCGGAAAGCGGCGTCGAGGAGATGTGCACCGTCGGCTTTTTCAACGCGTGCGCGAAGCCGGCTTCATAGAGGACGTTCGGTTTGGCTTCCGAAAGATCGACGATCACCGCTACGCTCGAAGCGATCAGCCGTTTGATCTCATCGACGATGTCGCCCGAAAACTCCGAGCGGTCCACGCGTTTGCAGGCGGCATCGACCTGCTGGGCGGCGTGGGACATGGCGATGAAGTAGGTGTCGTCGTACTCGCTGGAAAAAGGCATCGCGGCAAAGACCATGCGCCGAGTCGATTCGGGTGCAGCCGCAGGCTGCGGCGGAACGTGGGCGGGTTGGAGAAACATTTTTCGAAGGGTGGGCACGACCGCATCCACCTTGATCACCCCCTTGCGTTTGTAATTCTTCTTCAGATCCGGCATCACGATCAGCGCGTGATCGGCGCCGGTGGCTTTCTTGTAAAGCTGGACCTGCCGGATGGCGCGGGCGGTGTTGCCCCCGCGTGGGTCCCACTCCCTGGCCTCGAGGATGACCGTTTCCCCGTGCGGACCGGTGACGATGAAATCGGGACGCAGCCCGCCGATGAAAGGCTGGCGCCTGTAAGAAATATGCGCGTTCCTCAGAATGTTTTCCAGGCGGTCTTCGAATTCTTTAGCGCACATAAACCGTCTCCCAAAAACATGCGTTGGCCGCAATTTACTCCGCAGAAGAAATCTGTTCGCGGATTACGCGGATTTCCAATAATGTAAATACATTCCGAGTAATCCGTTTGTTCTGCGAAATCCGCGTACAGAATAATGGATCACGGCCACGAGACATACACGATTCCAAGCGCCAACCGGTCGCCTGCCGAGAGGATGATCAGCCGCGGGGTCGGGTCGCCCAGAGAAGCCTCAGCCGGGCACCAATTGTAGGGGGCGGAAACGATTAAGAAGTAACGTCCTGGCGGAATGTCAGCCAATTGAAAGTTTCCATAGGGATCGGAATGTTCGACGAGGTCGCCGAGGGTAGCATCCGGGCCGGCCAGAAATCCCGGCATCGAGTCGCGATTATCCCCTTGGGCTTTGGTCAGATAGAACATCGTCTCGGGGATGATTTTATTTATAGTGTAGGAATACAGCGCACCGGAAAGTGCGGCCATGCCCGCTTCGGGCTGGGGAGCGTCGGAGGGCGGCAACGGAGTGAGGAGGACCTTTTCCGCATCGGTCGCCACCGGTCCGAAGTATTTCCCGTCGGCCGGGTAGGGATCGGCGCCCGTGGCGACAGGCGTGCGTGCCGGCTTGCAACCGGCGAGAGCCAGACCCAACAAAATGCATCCGATCAGCGAACGCTTCATTACGGAAGGGCGCGGGTGAACGCGCGATGCGCCATGAACTGGTCGCCGCTGACGTTCTTGTAGTAGGTCAGCTGGACGTAGCCGTCGATCGGCTGAGCGTAGGATTCGATCCGCAGTGATCCTTCCCAGTTGTCGGGCAACGTGTTTTCCGCTTCACTGCTCTGGGTGCCGGTCCCCAGCCGGTGGTTGCGCTGCAGGCTGCTGCTGCCGGGGATGATCACGCCGTCCACCTCGATTGTGTCGGCCGCGTCCACATTGCCGTCGTGGTTAATGTCGCAGGTGGAAACGGGGCAGTTGCCGTTGGTGGCGGGAATATAGAACAGTTTGAGCGTGGTTGCGCTGGTACCGAGATTGCGGATCCCGACCACGCTGGCAAACCCGTTCGGCAGCACCTTGGCCACCAGCGGGATGAACATCACCCGGTCAGTCCCGCCGGCGCGCACTGCCTCGTAGGCCGAGGCGCCGATGTTGCCGCTGGGCGAGTTGTAGTAGCGCATCTGGACAATCGCTGCGAGATTCGCCCCGGCCGCGTGCAGATCGCACGTTCCTGTCCAACCCACCGGATACAATTGCGCGTCGCCGATCGGATTGAACGAATAGGATCCGTTGGTCGCGATCGCCGTGGGATTAGTGAAGTTCAGTTCCGCCGGGGTGTTGCCCCAGATGGTGGTGCAATGCATCGCCAGCGCGCCGGCGGCGATCTCCGCCCCGCCGATATTTTGCACCGTGATCACTGTGCTCAGGCCGTTATCCAAGCGCGAGAAAAAGATCGGCACGATCCACTGCGGGCCGAGGTCTTCCGCAGGAAAGGCGTCAAAGGTTTGCAGAATGTCGGCGCCCTGGAAGAAGTTGGATACCACCGTGATCTTCTTCCCGTCCAGCGCGGTGACCACCGCCGAGCCGACCCAATCGTCGGGAAGGTTGGTCTCCATCGAAAGATCGTAATAATAGGAAACGCCGGGCGCAAGCGAATCGATGGTTTTCGTGTAACTGCCGCTTAAGCCGGCATTGGGAATTAAATCCACCGTCACGGTGACCGCGTCGGAATCGGCGTTCTGGATGATGATTTGGCTGTTGGCTACGCCGCTGAGCGTGGACCGGTTGCGCGCCGCGAGGGGCACGTAGAAGACGGTGCGCCCTTCCAGAAAGCCGGTGTAGGCTCCCTGGGTGGGAACCTGTCCGCGCGCCTGGATCTGCACGATGGCGCCCACCGGGTTATCGGAGGCGATCACGACCGATCCGCGTCCGGGTTGCATGGTCGGATCGAAATACTGTTTGATCTGAATCGAACCGCCGTTGGGCGGCAGACTGAAGCTGAGGTTGCCGGCGGAAACACCCGGCCAGGCCGCGCCGCTATCGAGCAGATAGGAGATCGAGCCGGTGGCCGGATTGTTTTTATCCAAGTTCACCAGGGTGAAGTTGGTGCTCAGGAGCTTCGCGGTGGCGGCGGCTTGAACAGGCGTCGGGAGGGAGAAGGTCAACGCGGAAAAAACCGCAACCGCGGCAATCGCAACTTTCCGATTTATCAAGGCTCGGTGGGTCATCAGCTCCTCCTTGGTGGACGCCTTAAACCATATCATACCTGGCCGGAATTTCCTACTTGGCGGAGAACCGGTGTGTGAACTTCAAGCGCTTCCCGGTAAACGTCGAGAATGCGGCGGGCAACCACGGGCCAATCGTAAACGGCGTGTACGTCGGCGGCCGCGGCGCGTCCCATCGCCTGACGGCTCGAGGGCGAGTCGATCAATCCTAAAATGGAATCCGCCAACGCTTCCGGATTCCCCGGCTCGACCATTATCCCCCACTGCGGGGAAAGCACTTCGGGGATTCCGCCCGCACGGCCCGCTACGCTTGGCGTTCCGGAGGCCAATGCTTCGAGCAAGGCCACGCCCTGTCCTTCTTCGAGCGAGGGCAGGACGAACAACTCGGCGCGCCGCATCCATCGGGCGACCTCTTCGGGCGAAAGACTCCCCGTGAAATACACCGCCTCGCCGATGCCCAGGGTCCGAGCCTGTGTTTCGAGTTCCGCGCGCTTGGGACCGTCGCCGATCAGCACCAGACGGTGCGCGGGATGCCGGCGGTGGATCAGCGCCATCGCATTGAGCAGCGCGCGCAGCCCTTTGCGCTCGATGAGCGATCCGGCGAAAAGCAGGACGGGTTCGCGCGGGGTTCCGTTGGGGTGAAACCTCGCTCCGTCCACACCGTTGGGAATGACCGCGATCCGATCCGGATCCACGCCCAGCGCCGCGGCGCCCTCGGCCAGCGACGCGCTGAGTGCGATCACCTTTCGAGCGCCGCGCAGCGCCCGCCGGGCCAATCCGGCGGCGAAGGGGATGCGCGCGGCGCGATAGATGTCGCTGCCCTGCACGGTGCAGACGATCGGGCGGCGGTGGATCGGCGCGGCAAGACCGGCGGCGAACGCGGAAAAGGTCCAATTGGCGTGAATTAGATCGCACCGGGGGGCGATCCGCGCGATGGCCAGCGCATGCGCGGCCAGCAGCGGAAGCACGATCAGCCGTCCCGGGCCGCCCTTCTCCCACACAACCGGCAATCCGCCGGGCGTATCCAAGAGAATCTCCCAACGCTCCGGACGGAGATACCGCGGGCGGAAAATTTCCACGCCCGCCATGTCCTCATGGGTCTTCGCCCCCTCGGCGTGCGGCGCGACGACGAGCACATGCGTGCCGAGCATAGAGAGCGCGCGGCACGCTTCCCAAATGAAGGTCCCGCGGTAATCGCCTTCCCAGCGGGGGAAGGATGTGGTGGCGACGCAGACGGATAGCATAGAAATGTTTCGACCTTCCATCTCATCCTCCATCTCCCGGCCCCTTCCTCCTTCCCGTATAACGGGAAGGGGAGAAGGGGAAGGAGAATAGGATGGTCAACGCTTCTTGGCGCGCGAACGCGCGCGCAGTTTTGTTTTTCCCGACCGGGTTTGTCCCTCCGCCGCCCGGTCCAATTCCATCCGGCGCGTGCGGAAGAGGGTCTCTTCCAGAATCCGACGGTTGAAGCCGATCAGATCAGCCACCAGCCCGATGAGGAAGATTTGGATCCCGACGATGAGCAGCACGGCGGCGAGGATGACCGATTGCACATGTCCGGCGCCGAAGCCCGAAGCGGCGAAGTAGAGATAGCGCGCGCCGAGCGTCAGCCCGGCGGCGAAGAACAAACTGCCGAGAATCGAAAACACGCGCAGAGGGCGGTACATCACAAACGAGCGCAGAAGTGTGGCTCCGGAAAAGATCAGGTAATGGAGAATGCCGTCGGCCAGGCGCGAGGGGCGCACGGGCGGGTTGGTGCGGACGGGGACGAATTCCACCGCCTCGCGCCGGGCACCGGCCTGGATCAGCGTTTCGAGAGTATAGGAGAAATTGCTCATCACCAGCGTGCGCAGCGCGGCATTCCGCGAGTAGGCACGGAAACCGCTGGCCGCGTCGGGGATTCGCATCCCGGAAGCCAATCCGATCAGCGCGCTTCCCATCCGCTGGAAGAGTCGCTTCGCGAGGGAGAACCGCTTCATCCCCGCCGCACCGCGGTCTCCCACTGTCAGTTCGGCCCGGCCCGCAAGGATCGGTTCGATCAGCGCGGGAATGTCGGCGGCAGAATACTGGTTGTCGGCGTCGGTGTTGACGATCACATCCGCGCCGCGCGCCAGCGCTGCTTCCAGCCCGGCGGTAAAAGCCGCCGCCAGGCCGGCATGCTTCGGCAGCGCGATCACCGCGTCCGCCCCGGATTTCCGCGCGGCTTCGGCCGTGCCGTCGCTGCTGCCGTCGTCGATCACAAGCAGCTCGACGGCATCCACGCCCGGAATGCGGCGCGGAAGCGCCCGCAGCGTCGCGGGCAATATTTGTTCTTCGTTGTAACAGGGGATCTGGATGACGAGCTTCATGGCGGCGCTTGAAGCGATAATACCACTAGCGAAGGATGCCCGGCAGGAAACCGCAGTAGCCTCTGGTGACGATCAGATCGTACGCCGTATCATCGCCGGCGGCCATCGCGTCCTGGTGCGCGGCGCGCAGGAAGAAAATTCCGTCACGCGGGGCGGTCCAACAAAGTGTGGCGCCTTGCCCGATCATACCCGCGGAAGGCGGGAGGGCCCGCAGCAGTCGGGTAGTCCCGTCGCTGTCGATGAGATCGAGCACGATCCAGGCCGTGGGTCCTTGCGCGAGCGCGCGCATGAGGTAGGTTGTGCCGGCGGTTGCCTGGAAGAATCCCCAATCCTCGTCGCCCGACGGGCAGATGGCGTGCCGCTGGGCCGTGCCCGGCACCAGTTCCTTGGCAAACAGCGCGGAATTATCGGATTCGAACGAGTCCGGAGTACAACCTTTGATCGTAGTGGAGACTTCGGATTGCGAGATATTCCCGGCGCGGTCGAGGGCGAGAACGCGGAAGGCATAGCTGTGTCCGGGCTGCGCGGCGTAAACTGTTTGGCGGGTGTCCGGCGCCAAGCCGGTGAGCCAGTCGGCCCACGATCCGCCGTCGATCCGCAATTGCACGCGGAAGGAATCGAGGCCGGAGAAGGAATCGCTCGCAATCCAGTTCAGATTGACCACGGTGGAATCCTGCGTGGCCGGGAGGGGCGTGACGGAGAGCGCCGGCGGGGTGAGGTCGTTGGCGATTCCCCATACCACCGCGACCATCTGGTTCCCGACCCAATCAGTGGCCACCGCCTGGAAGGCCAATGCCGATCCCTCCGGCAGCGTGGCCGGATCGAGCGGACAGGACCAACCATTGGAACCGTCGGTGTCGGTGCATACGGCCGTCCAGTTGCCGCCGGTCCAATCCGAGGAGTGACTGTAAATTTCCACCTTCTGGATTCCGCCGCTGTCGGCGGCCGAGACGACGAGGTTCACCGGCAGGGCGGCCAGGAACTGGCCCGATTGCGAGGGAGTCACCCACGAGACGGTTGGAAGATCGGAATCTACAAGAAGCCTGAGCGTATATCCGTGATCGGTCCCGCCCTCGCCCGGATGGTTTTGCGAGCGCACTTTGACGTAATACGTTCCGGCGCCCGGAAGCTGATAACCCACCGATGCGGCGTCGGAGGAAGCCAGCACGCTCGTCCCGTCGCCGTCGAGAATCTCCATGTGCGGTTTGAGCGCGGTCACGCCGTCGAGGTTGGCGACAATGCGGCTCGCCCCGGTTGCGGTGAAACTGTAATAATCCTCATCGCCCGCGGGGCAGATCTGCCCGTTCACCGGCGCGGCGGTGGAAACCGGCGTGGCGGCATCCGGGGAATTATTCGGTTCGTTCGTATCGCCGCAGGCGGGCGCGATTGCCGCGGCGACGGAAAAATCGTCGATTGCCCAGCCGGTGTTGGCATTGCCGATTTCATCCCCCGAATAGAATGCAAAGCGCACGCGGATCGTATGGCCGGCATATCCCGAGAGGTCGAGGAAGGGGGCGGATTGCCATACTCGTTGCGCGTCGTCGGTGAGCTGGTAGAGGTTGGCATAATTCCCGCCGTCGACCGCGATCTGGATTCGGCGCTGATCCCAATGCGGGTTGGCGCCTTCCCCGTCGAACCAGTATTTGAAGTTCAGGGAGTAACCGGTGGCGGGGATGTTAATCGGCGGCGAGGTGAGAAAGCCGTAGTTCGGAGAGCCGTTGTTATAGGTCGAGCTTCCCGCCTGGTTGTAGACCCAGGCGTGGGTTCCGTTATTCACGGGGCTGGAGGTGACGCGCCAGAAGCCACTTGCGCTCCATTTGGAAACGTCGCCCTCGATCCCGTCGCTGAACGGCGCGTTGACCGCGGCCGGCCAGGTCGGCGCGGCCACGACCGTCCAGCGCCGATCCTGCCAATCGCTGATACAAGCGGGGTTCCCCGCGCACGAACGTTG
This sequence comes from Anaerolineae bacterium, assembly GCA_003141675.1. GTDB lineage: Bacteria > Chloroflexota > Anaerolineae > Anaerolineales > RBG-16-64-43 > FEN-1073. The sequence continues at coordinate 27,668 of PLND01000076.1, read as the reverse complement.
GATCAAATACCAGGTTTGCGTGCCGAGGGTCGAGTTATCGTTGCCTTCCAGCACATGATAGGGCAAGCGCTGCTCGCCCAGCCCTCCGGTGGTGGAAAACTCGACGCCGGTAAAGAGGGCCGAAAGGCCGGTGCGCCAGAAGAGCACGATTGAATCGCCGCGCTGGAACGTCGCGCCTTCCGGCGGCCAGACCATCGTGGCGACACCGGGCGTGACGGTGCGCGATGTGATCCGCATCGACCGGACCGTATCGGCGCCGATCGGGTTGTCTGCGAGGTTCCGGTCGTCGGAATCGAACGCCTCCACCCTTCCGGAATAATTGTTATCGCTGTACAGCGTGGCCAGAACGTTGGCGCCGACGCGGATGGATTCCGCGTGTTCGGCTCCCACGGGGGCCAGTACCGAACCGTTGGCGTAGTCGCCCGTCCCCTCGACGATGCAATCGCCGCCGAAATCCTTACCCGCGTACAGCGCCACCTGGTCCGGGGTCGGTGTGCATGCGGGCGGCGGGGGCGGGCAGGAGTTGGCGTGGATAATCAAACGAAGGCCGGGGTATCCGACCGTTTCGTTTCCGTCGCGGTCCCAGGCGCGCAGCGAGAGGTTGATCGCGCCGGCCGGAAGTTGCGCCCCGCACAAGTCCCAATCGTAAGTGAACGGCGAGGAGGAAAAGATCGGGCCGACTTGCTGCCATCCGTCGCCAGTGTTGGCGATGAAGTAGGCATGGCTGAACCCGGTGCCTGAATCGGTGGCATAGCCCTGGAGTTGGACGGTGGTGAGATTTACCACCGACTGGTCGGCGGGAGCGGTGAGCCCGGCATCAGGCGGTGTGAAATCGGTGCCGGAGTTGTTGGCCGACGTGTAGTACCACGAGCCCTGCCCGCCGTACGCGGAAGCTTCGGTGGGCGTGCGCGGGCGGCCGCCGTTGATCGAAACGTCGTCGAAGGTAATGTCGACCGAATTGCCCCACCACGAACCGGCGTTGGTATGCACCTGGAAGTGCAGGTGGCTGCCGGTCGAATAGCCGGTATCATCGGCGATTGCGATGAATTGCCCGCGGTAGACGTGCGCGCCGTGCGTGCGCAGCGCAACCGGAATGCTGTTTTGGGCCAGGTGCAGATACACCATGTAGCTGGTGGGAACCGTCGAGGTATCTTCCAGCACCAGGTAGTTCGCGTGGTTGGCGTTCCCGTCCCAATAGCCATTGGGATAAGTCCACACGGCGTACTTCACCGTCCCGGCCCGCGAGGCTACCAGCGGGAACATCGGTGTGGTGGAATCGGCGAAATCGAAAGCATACGTTTCCGTCGCGGGATGGGACACGCTCTGGGTAAGCCGTTTCGTTTCCCCGGCCGGCCAGGGGAGCTTGTAACCGGTGAAGGTCTTGGCCATCGCGTGCTGTTCGTCTGCGGAAGGGGGGGAGTACTGGCGCTTGGTGTCGGACGGGATCAGATCCTCTGGCGCCGCCTGGAGCACAGCGGCCCAGTCGGAATCCGCCTGAACGGTCACGGTCCAATCGTCGACGGTACGGCGGCCGATGGCGAGCCCGGGTTCGGTGGGGATCACATCGCCGGTATCCGGCTGTTTGTAGTTCAGGGTGGCCAGAGCCCAGCCGCCGTCCTGGGAGAAGAGAATCTCCTCCACCGATACGGTATATATATGGAAGGCCATCACCTCCTGATGCTCCTGCACCTTCTCGGCGACGAGCGCAATAATGCGGTCGCGGTCGCCGGGAGTAGGCGTACCGGCTACGGCGGAGGGTAGGGACGAATAGCCCCCCGCGCCCAGGAGTAGCAGCGCGGCGAGGCTAAGTAGGATCGGGCCGAATTTCCGGTATATTCCAAATCCAGTCATAGATCTTCGTCCGGTCTATTGAAACAGGCACCGGACGCCCGCGGAAATAGGTGCAAGGACCGTGCCATAGGGAGATGAAGAACCCACTCAGAGCACGAATGGAACAAAGAGAGATCGAGGTTAAAACTTCTGGTGATCGAGTTTGTATCGTTGACTGATGAAATGGGTGATAAGGGATACCCTCATCCCGGTTCCTTCTCCCTAACACGGAGAAGGAAGTTGCCACAGGTAGGTTATGGTGAAGCTTACACAGCTGGTCCATCAGTCCTGAAATAAAACGGCATGTTTAGGTTAATGTTCGGGAAGAGACACCCAAAATGGAAGTGGCAGGTGGGATCGAATAGATCTTCGCGATGAATGGTATCGGGAAGGAAGGGGAAAAATATTTTCGAAACTCTAGTAAAATGATAAACAATTATCGCATCCAATCGAAGATCGCCTTCTTTAGAGATCGGCTAAGTAGCCCATGTTCCAAAAAAACCATTGGGAGTGAGGATATATGGATTGGAAAAGGGTAAAATTTAAGGATCGTGATCCTGATCTGAATTGGATCTGGAAGGATTTAATATAATGCACGATGAATCGATAGATCATAATTCTCAAATGCCCCCTTGCCTTAAATTCGACTGCGCGGATCTATGCTGTAAATATGGCGTCGATGTCCTGCCGGATGAATATGCCAACCTGATCTCGAATCATTTTGCGGATCCGAGCGAGTTCACGGGACCGGAGGAAGACGAAGACGGCGTCTGGCTGTATCGTACCGTGGAAGGAAAGCGCGGATGCATTTTTCTTTCCTCAGCGCGTGGTTGCCGATTGCACGACACTCCATACAAACCGATCGTGTGCCAACTGTTCCCCAGAGATCGGGCGGAAGCGCTGGAGGCATACCAGGACGGTTATCTCCCCTGTATAAGCCATTATATCGGCCGGGAGGAACATTCCAAGATCCAGCCGCCATTGAAAAGTTCATAAGATAATAAACGCCGGATGGCGAAGACAATTTATTCAATCGGCATCTCCAGACTAAATTGAACGTAACTCCTCGCGGGACGAAAAGAAAGAATCTCCAATCCGCTTATTCGCCCTGCGTTGGAAAACCCTTAGGGTCTCGTCTAGAGCCTAAGGGTTTCGTCGATAAAAGACCTCCATCAATAATACCCGCCGGTAGTAAAATCAGGCGCAGTGAGCGGAGGTCTGCCGGTTATGGATAATTCCGAAATCAACCGCGATGAAAGAATAATTGTCGTAAAGCGGAACGGCCCGTATGCGGTTTCAGGGGATATTCCCCTGGTGCGGAAAATTCAGGTTGTTTCCGAGTACGGCGAACCGCTCACATGGAAAAAGACTGAAACGATCAAAACCCGCAAGACGTATCTGCTCTGCCGCTGCGGGAAATCGAGCACGATGCCGTTCTGCGACGCAACTCACGCCCGCATCCCGTTCGACGGAACCGAAACGGCCGACGAGCGCTCCACCCTCGAGCGTCGCCAAGACCTTCCGGGCGGCGCCCAGTTCGCCTTCCGGCGCGACGACTACCTCTGCATGGAATCCGGGTTCTGCGGTACGCGCCGGTCGACCATCGATCAGCTCGTAGGGCAATCGGCCGATTCCAGCGTGCGATCCCAGGTGATTGCGATGGTCGAGCGCTGCCCGTCCGGTTGCCTGACCTACGCGCTGATCGGAGAGGAAGCGGACAACGAGCAGGATTTACCGCAGGAGATCGCGGCGACGACCGATATTCTTTCGGACGGTCCGGTGGCGGGCGCCTTATGGGTGATGGGGGGCATTCCCATCCGACGGTCGGACGGCCGGTTGCTGGAAATCCGCAATCGGGTGACGCTGTGCTCCTGCGGACGATCCGCAAAAAAGCCGTTATGCGACGGAGTCCATCGCAAGAGGATTGCACCTGCGGACGAGAAATAATTATTTTGCGAGTTTCCACCTCTCTCTGCCCATTCTGGGAAGGGGGTCGGAAATTACCAATAGAACGCATCAACATTAATCCGTATTGCTACAAGCTGAAAAGAATCACCCTCCCGCCTATATTAAATCATGAGAAGATAAATATCCACCGGAGGGTTAATCTATGGAACCCATTATCGCCGTCTGCGGATTGGATTGTTCGGTTTGCGCCGCTTATCAGGCAACCCAGGCCAAAGATGAAGCGGCTAAGGAACGGGTGGCAGCGCAGTGGAGAACAGAGCACAACAATCCCAAGATCGACGCCGCCTACGTTACCTGTGATGGGTGTCTGGCCTCGGACGGCCGGCTTGGCGGGCACTGCCTGGAATGCGAACCGCGACTCTGCGCCGTCGGCCGGGGGCACCCAAACTGCGCCTATTGCCCGAATTACGGATGCGAGACGATCAGCCGCTTGCTGGCATTTATCCCGGAAGCAAAAATAAAGCTGGACGGTATCCGCGCCGCGTTGTAACTTCCCCGGTCGTAAGAATTATCGTACCGGATTGTCCGGTCACTTCAACGGTTATTTCACCGGATGATTCAACGTTTTATTATGTCGGCTAGTCGCAGTAATCATGCAGTTTTTCCGGAGTGAGTTTACTATCTGGCCCGCGGGAGCGATCCATCGCGTCCGTTGACAATGTCGGCGGGAACCCGGGCGCTGATTCTGTGCTACATTTGGGATGGAAATCCGATCCTCCGGTCCGTACGCGAAGGGACGCGGTTTCCATTCGAAAGGAGAAGGACAATGTCCACAAGACGCAACAGCGGTTCCATCGTTGGAGGATCCATCCTGATCCTTCTCGGTTTGCTCGCATTACTTGCTCAGGGGTTTCCGGGTTTCAACTTTTGGGGAGTCCTGTGGCCGCTTATCATTATCGCTTTTGGCGGCTTGTTCTTCGTCGGGATGCTGGCGGGCGGGAAGTCTGCCGCCGGGCTGGCGATCCCGGGCAGTATCATTGCGGTCATCGGGTTGATGCTGCTTGCGCAGAGCCTGACCGGTTACTGGGAAAGCTGGTCGTACGGCTGGACGGTGATCCTCATTTCCGTCGGGCTGGGGATCTTCCTTATGGGCGCGTATAGCGGGAACGAACCCTCGCGCCGGGCGGGCGTGCGCGTGATGCAGATCGGCGCCTTTTTCCTGATTGTTTTCGGCGCGTTCTTCGAGGGGATCATCTTCGCTTCCCGGCGGACGGGGGTCGGCCCGCTGATCTTCCCGGCCGCGCTCATCCTGCTCGGTCTCTATCTTGTACTGATCCGCTCCCATTGGGGCAGGGGTTCCGCGCAGCCCGGCCCCGATTCGCAAGACAAACACTCGCAATAAGGAAGATGGAGGAGAATACCATGCGAACCCGTTCGATCTTCTGGCCGCTGGTGATGATCGCCGCCGGTGTGATTTGGATTCTGGCCCAAATTGGAATCGTGCCATCCGCCAATCTGTGGGCGCTGCTCTATATCAGCCCATATGCGTTAATGGCGCTCGGCGTGGGATTGATTTTGGGCTCGCGCTGGATTTGGGCGCGGCAGATCGTCTCGGTCCTGGTCGTTGGCGGGGCGGTGCTCGCGGTCGTATTCGCCGCGCCGCTGCGATGGACCATGCCCCCCAACTGGGGATGTGTGTGGACGGAATCCCCATTTGTGAGCTGTTCCGGCGTGGGAGGGTCAGTGCACGGATCCGGTGTGATCGTCTCGGAAACACGGACCGTCCCGGCGTATGACAGCGTATCGATCGATTATCCCGCCGTCGTCACGATCCGCCAGGGAGATGCTCCTTCCGTCACGGTGGAAGCCGACGACAATCTTCTGCCACAGCTGACGACACGCGTCGTCGATGGAACGCTTCAAATCCGGTCGACGGGAATCGATTGGAGCCGGCGCGTCACCCCCAGCCGGGAAGTGCGGATCAACCTGACGGTGAAAGATCTGGGCCGGATTGATCTCTCTTCGGCCGGGAGCGTGAAGGTCGAGGGTTTAAATACCGCCGCGCTAAAAATATCCGTCAGCGGCGCCGGAAGCGTGACCCTCTCGCAGTTGACCGTTCAATCCCTAACGCTCGATTTAAGCGGGGCGGGGTCGGTCACCGCCGACGGCACGGCGCAGGCAATCGCACTGGACCTCAGCGGACTTGGCAGTTTCGGCGGCGGGGCGCTGGAAGCGCAAAACGCGACGGTGGATATTAGCGGCCTGGGCAGCGCCACCGTATGGGTCAAGCTCCAGCTGACGGCCAATATCAGCGGGACGGGTTCGGTGAGCTATTACGGCTCCCCACAGGTAAACAAGGACGTCAGCGGACTGGGCAGCGTCCGCAAATTGGGAGACAAATGAGCGTTCCTGTTTCCGGCCGCAATTCTTCGGGGAGAGGTCGAAACCATGAGCGTAGGAATATTCCTCGATAAGGAACATCGTCCCGCCGAAAAGGAAATCGAACGTGCCCTGGGGAAGAGGCATGGCCTGTACATAGCGCTGATTGATTTCATGAAACGCAGCTACCAGCTGGACGGGGAACTATCGTACGGCGGGAAGAATTACGGATGGAATTTATGGTTTCGAAGGAGCGGGAAAACCCTGCTTAATTTATTCCCCCAGGACGGGTTTTGCATCGCCCAGGTTGTTCTTGGGAAGGAACAGATCGAAAAAGCCAAGCTATTGAAATTGGGGAAGCGGGTGGCGGAAGTGTTTTCGAAGGCGTCGCAATTCCACGACGGGCGCTGGTTGTACGCGCCCGTAAAAACCGCGAAGGACGCAAAGGATATTCAAGAACTGGTCGCGCTGAAGCGGAAACCTGCGCCGGGGGTGAAATAGCCCGTCAAAGTTCTGCTCCAAAACCGAAGGCATCCGAAAGCCAGGATGGGGAATGCTTGAGGGAGGCGCGGCAACGTATAATTGCCGGATAAGGATATTCGGAAAAAATGTCAGACAGCGAGAAAACCCCATCAATTTACCCGTGCGTTTTTCCGGTCAAAATCGTCGGCGAATGCTGCGACGAATTCGAAACCAGCGTACTCGCCGTGATGAAGAACTATGCCGACGATTTAAGCTCCGAAAAAATCAGCCGAAAATTGAGCCAGGGCGGCAAATACCTGTCCTTGACAATTAATATCATTGCCAAAGACCGGGAATATGTCGAAAAATTATATAAGGAATTAAACGCCCTGGATAAAGTTATCACAGTGATTTAATCCAGACAAACTGAAAAGCCAATAAGATCCGATTTCACCGCCGATCTTGAGAATAATCTCCGACAAATGTTGAAAAAGACAGGAAGAGCCGTTTGTTCGCAATAAAAGGGAAAATGGCGGGAAGGATTGGCAATTAAAATCAGGTACTTTCGGAGGGGGTCAAGTGTATAGAATATTGGTATGATTGGCTCATCCGGATGCGGGAACGGATATAATATACGCCGGATGACTTGAGCAGCGATGAACGGGGGCATGGCTGCTTTCGGCAGGGATGCATCATGAGCGAACTAGTGTTGTTCCGATGTCAAGCTTGTAAAAAAGAGTCGGTATATCTTTGCGAGGACCTGGAAGAACCGTGCTATTTGCAGCATTGCACCTACGAAGCCATTGAAGTATGGTGCCCCGTCTGCAAATGCGGATACACGTTTTCACTGGCCAACGGCGAACATCCCTCCAATTGGACCTGTCCGGATTGCAGGAATAATTACCAGCTTCCGGTCGATTTGTATACGAATCCGATGCCGCTCCTGGATCCAACCTTCATTGAGAAATTCCGCGACAATTATAAATTGCGTGAAAGCGACTAAGCTAAATCCTACTTAGTTTTGTCCTTGGTAAAACGTGAAACCCGTCTACGTTTCGCCTCTTCCTTTTTGGTACGTTTATTCCAAATCGTCCAAAATCAACAGGTTGCGCGGACCAGACTATTATTGGGTTACCTTACTCCGAATCTATTTCCAACTTTCCACCAAACCAGACAATCGTTCGGTTCATCCCGGTGTCCTCGGCCGATGGATCACGATATAATGCGCCAAAGGAAGACGAATTTTCGATCTGGGGGTCGGCCCGGCGGTCATCTACGGCGCCATTCTCCTGGTTGGTTCGTTTCTCCAGCCGCTGGCAGGTTTTATCCTGGGGATCCTCGCCTTGCGGCGTTGCGAGCGAAAAAATGGATTTTGCTCGATCAGGCTGGTGGGTAAGGCATTGATCCTTGTGGCAACTTTTTATCCGGTGATGTCCAGAGAAATAATTTTCGCCGGGGTGTGATAAAGGCGCCGATAAATTCATCTCCGCCATCATGGAAATTAACGTGCGCGCCGGCGCGGACCGGGTTCGACTGACAGCGGGAACCAATCGATCCAGCCATCCCGACGCTTTGGAGGGCCGATGAAAGAAAATGAATTCACGTCCTGGCTGATCGGCGCCGAAACACCCACCATCCGCTACGCCGCGTTGAAAGATCTTTTGGATTTACCGGAATCCAACCGGCGCGTGGCCGCTGCCCGGCGGGATATCTTCCGGCAAGGTCCTGCCCCCGCGATTCTCTCCCGTCAGACGCAAGTGGGAAATTGGAAAAACGAACGCAGTTATTACACGCCGAAATATTTCAGCACGCACTGGTGCATGCTGCTGCTGGAGGAGCTGCGCGCGGATGGACGCGATCCGCGTTATCGCCGCGGAGTGCATTTTATGTTGAAGACCACGGCCGAGGAAATCGACAGGCGGTTGCGGGAGAACGCATTCGAGCTTTCCTGCCTGTGGGGGAATATCCTTCGCTATGCCTTGCGTGCGGAGAGGGCGGACGAGCCGTGTGTGGAAAACATCATTCGCCTTCTTGCGGGGTCAATCCACAATGATCATTGCCGATGCGAACACAACTACGGCGAACCCTGTGCGTGGGGCGTCGTGCGGTCCCTCTATGGGCTTGCGGCGATTCCAGCGCCGCGCCGTTCGCGCGAGGTTCGCTCGGCCATCGCCCATGGGATCGCCTTCCTCACCGAAGACGGACGGCTGCTACGGGCCGGTTATCCCACACCGGGGAACCGTCCTCCCAATCCGCTATGGTTCAAGCTGAATTTCCCGCTCTTCTACCAGGCCGATCTTTTATTCACGCTGCGTGTGCTGGGGGAGCTGGATGCGCTTCACCGGCCCGGCGTGCAACCGGCTTTGGATTGGTTGGAAGGATTGCGCGGCCGGAATGGACGGTGGTGCGGCCGCAGCCCGTATCGGGGCCGAACCTGGAAGCAGCTGGGCGGACGGGAAGAAACGGAGCGCTGGATTTCGCTGCAGGCTGCAACGATCCTGCGCCGGGCGGGACGATTCGCATGATACAACCGTCGGTCTGATGCCATCGCGCCCCGGAAATTCTCCGGGCGGGTTGGATTTCCATGTCAAATATTTCCATCACACCGGAACCACCCGACACAGCCGACGCGAGCGCGCTCGTTGGCGAGCTCGAGGCATACCTCGCGCCGCAATATCCGCCCGAGAGCCAGCACGGATTGAGCGTCGAACAATTAATTAAAGAGAAAGTGGCGTTCTTTGTTTTGCGATCCGACGGAAAACCGGCCGGTTGCGGCGGGATCCAGTGTTATGGAACCGAGTATGCGGAACTCAAACGCTTCTACGTCAGGCCGGGTTTCCGGAAGAACGGGCTGGGGAGAAGCCTTCTGCGGCATCTGGAAGAGGTTGCCCGCGCGCAGGGGATCTTCCTCGTCCGCCTGGAAACCGGAATCCTGCAGCATGATGCGATGCGCTTGTATGAAAAAGCGGGATACCGATCGATACTCGCATTTGGGCCATATACGCCCGACCCATTAAGCGTGTTTTATGAAAAGCAGTTGTAGCCGGGGTCGCCGATCCCGGCTACAAATTATCGGCAATCGCGCCTACAAAAATTCGTTAATCCCGGTTATATTTTTTATGGCACTGCCCAAGAAAAACACGCACTGGGTATGAGTCGGAGCGAAACGAGAAGAGGGAAGATGACCGGAGAAACGAATCTGAAAAAGTTGCTTTCGGAAATGAATCCCTCTCTCGGCGAGATTCCATACGTTTTTTGCACGATGAAACCGGAGGATACAAACCGACTGCCATTTTCACCGCTTGGGATCTTCCGCGAAGGGGAAGGCACTACGCTGATCATGACCGAGCGGCAGGCGCGGGATTCGAATTTCCGGTTTGAATCAACCTGGGCCTGCATTACCCTGACGGTCCATTCCTCGCTTCTCGCCGTCGGTTTTCTGGCCGCGATCCTCGGCCGGCTGGCACAGGCGGGCATCAGTGTGAATCCCGTTTCGGCGTTTTATCATGACCATCTTTTCGTCCCCTGGGAAAGCCGGCGAAAGGCGTTGGACGCGCTGGAGGAATTGAGCCATACTCGTGCTTGAAATCGCCACACCGATAAAATAGATACTATTTCACGGTTGGCAGATTCCGCCGGGGAGGAAACGATGGGATTGTTCTCGCAGGAAGAGCAAATTCTCGTCTGGCATGAGAATCAACAAATTGTCTGGTTGCAACCCTGGGGCGCGAGCGGCCTGCGGGTTCGGGCCAACCTAGCCGGCGAACGGCTTTCCCTCCCGCAAGCGCTGCTCGAACCCGCAGCCGCAGCACGGGCAACTATCGAACTTGGCGATGAGGCCGCGACCATCCGCAACGGATCGATCTGCGCAAAGATTTCGCGTGACGGGCGGCTGGAATTCTCTCATGCGCCGTCGGGGCGGAATCTTCTCCGGGAACCGGTGTGGGCGGCCTGCAACGAGCCGAACCGCAACTTTAAATACCGGAATGGGCGCCTGTATCAAATCGAAGCGACGTTCGCAGCGGAGGAAGGGGAGCGCATCTACGGGTTGGGGCAGCACGCGACCGGACGGCTCGATCAAAAAGGATGCGTAATCGATTTGAAGCAGCGCAATACGGCCGTGTCCATACCTTTCCTCATTTCCAGCCGGGGGTACGGCTTCCTGTGGAACAATCCCTCCATCGGCCGCGTGGAATTGGGGCGCGACGCCACGCGCTGGGTGGCGGAGGGTTCGCAGCAACTGGACTATTTCATCGTCTGCGGCGGATCGTACGCCGAAGTCCTGGAACGCTACGCGGACGCCACCGGCCACGCGCCTGTGCTGCCGGAGTGGGCGGCGGGCTTCTGGCAATCCAAGCTGCGCTACGAGACGCAGGAGGAGCTGCTCAGCGTGGCGCGCGAATACAAACGCCGGGGGCTGCCGCTCGCGGTGATCGTCGCCGATTTTTTCCACTGGCCGCACATGGGCGATTGGCGCTTCGATCCCGCCTGCTGGCCGGACCCGCAAGCCATGGTGCGCGAACTCGAATCGATGGGCGTGCGGCTGATGGTTTCGATCTGGCCCACGGTCAGCCCGCTGAGCGAAAATTATTTCGCGATGCGCGAGCGGGGCCTCTTGATCAACAACGAATACGGCACGGACGCCCAGCAGGTGTTTGTCGACCACGGGATGAACGGCCCGGCCTACTACCCCTATTACGACGCCACGAACCCCGACGCGCGAAAATTTTTATGGGACACGGTGAAGAAAAATTATTTCGACCTCGGGGTGAAAATCTTCTGGCTGGATAACGATGAACCGGATGTAAACCCGTGGAACCCCGCGAACCTGCGGTTCCATTTGGGGAACGGGGTGGAGGTGGCAAACATCTATCCCCTGCTGCATCAGAAGGCTTTCTACGACGGAATGCGCGCGGCGGGCGAGACCGATTTCGTCACCCTCTCCCGTTCGGGGTGGGCCGGCAGCCAGCGCTTTTCTTCGGCGGTCTGGTCGGGAGATATCGCCTCGACGTTCGAGTCGCTCCGGGCCCAGGTGCGCACCGGATTGAACATGGGTCTGAGCGGGATTCCGTGGTGGACCACCGACATCGGCGGATTCCACGGCGGCGATATCCGCACGGTGTACTTCCGCGAACTGATCGTGCGCTGGTTCCAGTACGGCGTTTTCTGCCCGATTTTCCGGCTGCACGGATACCGCCTGCCCGCAGAAAAACCCATGCCCGCGACGGGCGCCGGCAACGAGGTGTGGTCCTTCGGGGAAGAAGCCTACGAGATCATCCGCCAGCTGCTGTTCCTGCGCGAGCGGCTGCGTCCGTATCTTCAGCGGCAAATGCTCCTCGCGGCCGAGAAGGGATTGCCACCGATGCGGCCGCTGTTTGTGGATTTCCCGGACGATAGGGAGTGCGAGACGGTCGAGGACCAGTTCCTGCTGGGGCCTTCTATCCTCGTCGCGCCGGTGCTCGAGCAGGGCGCGCGCGGACGGAGAGTATATTTGCCGGCGGGAACGGAATGGAGGGATGCGGAAAAAGGCACTCTGCATCCGGGAGGGGAATGGCGCAGCGTCGAGGCGCCGCTGAAGAGCGTCCCGGTTTTTCTCAAGAAGGGCAGCGGGTTGGAAAAAATCTTCCGGCCCGGGGAATAAATTTCGATCGACGATTAGAAGCGATTCGTTCGCTGTCTTCACGCATAGGAGGAACCATGGAAGTTTTTGACGCCGTCCGCACAGTCCTGGCTGTCCGCAGCTTTCAGGATAAACCGATTCCAAAGGAGACCGTTCAGCGGATCGTTGAAGCCGCGCGGTTGACGGGGAGCAGTATGAATGGCCAGCCCTGGCACTTCATCGTGGTGGAGAACCGTGACACGCTTCGCCAGTTGGGCGGAATGCTGCGCACCGGGCCGTATATCGCCCAGGCGCCGCTGGCGGTGGTCGTGGCAATCGACAAAAGCGTCTACGCGGTATCCGACGCCAGCCGTGCGATCCAATCGATGATCCTGACCGCATGGTCGGAAGGGGTCGGCTCGAATTGGGTGGGGTTTATGAAAATAGACGAGCTCAAGCCGCTGTTGAATATCCCGAAGGCGATGGACGTGATCGCCGTGGTCCCATTCGGATATCCGCTGCGGAAACTCGGGCGGGGCAAGAAGCAACGCAAGCCGGCTTCCGAGGTGATCCACCGTGAAAAATACGGCGAACCGTTTGCCTGACCTCGGGGTTTGTCACAATTATTTCCGTCCAGAAAGGAATCCACAAATGAACCCCGCGATTAAATTCTCTCTCCTCGGCTTCACGCACGGTGGCCATCCGTCAGGACGCGCTTCCGGCGGGAACGAGCATCCTGTTTATGGGCAGTGAAAACCTCATCGCGGCGTACACAAAACTCTACAATCTCAAGGCATGGAAGTAGATCCGGATCCCCTCTCCAGAGGACGGGGATCTAGTTCAGGAGGTGCACCGATGGATCGACCGGAAATCGCAGCGGAATACATGCGGAAAGGTTTCAATTGCGCCCAATCGATCGTCAAAGCGTTTTCCTCGGAATTGACCGTGGACGAACAGGCCGCGATAAAAATGGCGGCATCGCTGGGAGCCGGCCTGGGCCGCAACGGGTACGTTTGCGGCGCGCTCTCCGGTGCGGCGCTGGTTATCGGAGCCAGGTTCGGGAACACTGATCCCGCTGACACTGCCGCCAGGGAAAAGGCTTATAGGATGGCGAACGAGCTCCTTGAAAAATTTCAACGGGAACATCACACAGTGCTCTGCCGGGAATTGATATCCACCAATTTAAAAATCCCCGACGAATTGAAACGCGCCCGAGAGACAGGTGTATTCCAGAACCAATGCCCGTTGTTCGTCCTCTCGGCCGGAAAAATCTTAGAGGAGATTCTGGCCACCGCACCATAGGATGCTGGATTCAGATAATTATCTCCTGGTGGTGCTCTCGTCGGGGCAGGCGATATATTTGAGGTTTATTCCGCCTTCGGTTGTTAAATATAAAAACGATTTTCCACTGGAAGTCCGCGACTCCTCGCCCTGGAAGGGCTCGGTGTGACAGATGGAATAGTTTTCCATTTATTATTTTGACACCTTCGGGTAGAATGAGCCCTCCGGAGGGAATACCCCGGGGGAAAAGAATTCCCCGGATAGTTTATTGGAAAGCATTCGAGAATAAATGATTGAACCATCTCCCACCCCAGGTTTTCGTTTCGTCCCGCGCACCGGCGTGATTTATGTCATGCACGAGGCGATGCAGCTCGGCTTTTCCTACGACAACCCGGATTGGGCCAACCTCGGCCAGGGTTCGCCGGAAACCGGCGAGATTCCCGGTGCGCCGCCGCGCGTCGAGGCCATCCCCATCTCCGCGTCCGATCGGCAGTATTCGCCCATTGAAGGCAACGATGCCCTGCGCCAGGCGGTCGCCGATTACTACAACGAACATTTCCGCCGGGGCAAGCCCTCCCAATACACCGCCGACAACGTCAGCATCGCCAGCGGCGGCCGGATGGCGCTCACCCGGCTGGCGTCGGCGCTGGGAAACGTCAATATGGGGCACTTCATCCCCGATTACACGGCCTACGCGGAGCTGCTCGGAATCTTCAAAGCCTTCACCGCCATCCCTATTCTGCTGGAGGCAAACCACGGCTATCATATTGCGCTCACCGAGCTGGAGGAAGAAATCCTCGGACGCGGGCTCAGCGCGCTGCTGGTGAGCAACCCGTGCAATCCCACCGGGCAGGTCGTGGAGGGGAAGGAACTTAACTCCTGGTGCGAGCTGGCGCGCAAGTGTCGCTGCTCGGTTATTCTGGATGAGTTCTACTCGCATTACCTCTACCACGGCGAGTTGGGACGGACGGTTTCCGCCGCCGAGTTCGTGGAGGACGTGGACAGCGACCCGATCATCGTCGTGGATGGTATGACCAAGAATTGGCGCTACCCGGGCTGGCGCATCAGCTGGACGCTCGCCCCGCGCGACGTGATCGACGCGATCGGCAGCGCCGGCTCATTCCTCGACGGCGGCGCCAACCATCCGTTCCAAACGGCGGCGCTCGACCTGCTTAAACCGGAGTTCGCCAGGCAGGAGACGCTTGCGATCCAGAAGCATTTCCGCAGGAAGCGCAACTATGTGCTTGAGCGCCTGAAGCGCATGGGCATCGGCGTGGAGGTCGATCCAGCCGGCACGTTCTATGTGTGGGCAAATCTGGAAGGGCTTCCCGCCCCGCTCAACGACGGAATGAATTTATTCAAAGAAGGGTTGAAGGAAAACGTGATCACGATCCCGGGCATATTCTTCGATGTCAACCCCGACAAGAGGCGTTTCCACGCACGCTATGAGCACTACTCCCGCATCAGTTTCGGGCCGGAAATGGAAAAGCTGGAACGCGGCCTGGACGCGCTCGAGCGTGTGATTAAAAAATATTGATTGCGGATAAACCCGTCGGTTGACCCTTCCAACAGGATGCGTCAAGACAGGTTTATGTCATTGCGTGCGACCGCCTGCCCTCGTGTTCTCCGGGGGAAGGGAGCGAAGCCCCGGCCTCGCCCCGGCAAATGTACCTCTCGCAGAGCTGGGTCCGGGGCGGAGCTCGCAATGACAAATCCCGACTATTTCAGCAGCCTGCCAGAGATTGTTATCCGGATCAAAAGGAAGCCTTGATGAAAACTTTCGACGTTTTGGAAATAACCGGTTATTGCGGTTTGCCGGTCCCTAATACGGTGGTTCGGAACGGCCCCCATGCCGAGCGTTTGGCGGTAATTTTTCCCGGGCTGCGCTATAACACCAGCATGCCGGGTTGTTATTATCCCGCCTTGGCGATGCTATCCAAGGGAGCGGACGTCCTGAACGTCGAATATGACTATACCAATCCGGGGTTCCAGGAAATGCCGGACAGGGAACAATCCCGCTGGATCGCGGCTGATGCTTCCGCGGCAATCCGCGCCGCCCTATCAGCCGGGAAGTATGAAAAAATAACGCTGATCGGAAAATCCCTCGGCACCATCGCGCTGGGATCGCTGCTCGCGGCCGAGCCGTCGCTCTCGGAGGCTGATTTCATCTGGCTGACGCCGGTCCTTCGGGACCCGCAAATCCGCCAGGGCATGATGACCCGCCGGCATCACGGGCTTTTTGTGATCGGGACAGCGGATGGCCTCTATGATGAATCCCTGCTGGCCGAAGTCCTGCAAGCCACCGGCGGCGAAAGCCTGGTGCTGCCGGGGGTGGATCACGGACTGGAAATTCCGGGCGACGTTCCGGGATCGATCCGAGCGATGGAGACGATCGTCCTTAAGATCGATCAATTTGTCGCTTGAGCGGCGGATTAATCGTTGTTGGATTAAGCTGGCCGCAAAGCGAGCAAGACCTTCCCGCTCGGAAAAAGTTGGGCGGATGGAGGACCCGAAAACGCCCGGGATGCGAAGCGATTTTCCGAGGAATCGCCATGAACGATTTTCCGGAGTTTATGAATAATCCCAAGGACCGCGTTCATTCGTCGTCGCATTCCGTGGCCGAGCTGGAAGGCTACGTCTTCAAGGGCGCGGACGGCAGCCAAATCGCCATCTGGACCGGCCGGGACGCCGGGATTACCGCCGAGCACAAGCATCCGTTCGACGAGTACATCCCCGCCGGGGTGCCGCACTTCGGGGAACGGGTGGCCGGAACTCACACCATCCACGCGCTTGGCGGAAAACGGGCGCAACGGGATTCCGAGGACAAGGGATAAATATTATGCCACTGACCTTTGATTACACGCTCGAAGACTGCAAGAAGTATCTGGGATCCAACCCACGTCCCGCCGATTTTGACAAGTTTTGGGACGGTGCGCTCGCGGAAATGCGGTCGCTCGATCCGCAAGTAGAACTAAAGCCCGCGGAATTCAAGGCGCGCGGCGCCGAATGCTTTGATATGTATTTCACCGGCGTAGGCGGAGCGCGCATCCACGCCAAATTCCTGCGGCCCGAAAAGGCGAAGACCCCGCATCCCGCGGTGTTGATCTTCCACGGCTATAGCGTCGATTCGGGCGATTGGTCCGACAAGCTGGCTTACGTATCGCAGGGATTTTCCGTGGCCGCATTGGATGTGCGCGGCCAGGGCGGGCCATCGGAAGATCACAGCATCGTGAGCGGCAACACCGTTCACGGCCACATCATCCGCGGCCTGGACGACGCGCTGCGCGGCCATCCGGAGAAGCTGCTCTTCCGCCAGATTTTCCTCGACACGGCGGAGCTCGCGAAAATCGTCATGGAGATGCCGGATGTGGATCCGGCCCGCGTGGGCGCCACCGGTTGGAGCCAGGGCGGCGGACTGACGGTGGCCTGCGCCGCGCTCGAGCCGCGCATCCGGCGGGCGGCGCCGGTGTACCCCTTCCTGAGCGATTACCTGCGGGTGTGGAATATGGACGAGGCCAAGGACGCCTACCAGGAAATCAAGGATTACTTCCGCCGCTCGAATCCGCGGCACGAGGACGAGGCCAAGGTGTTTGAAACGCTCGGTTACATCGACATCCAGCACCTGGCCCCGCGCATCCGCGCTGAGGTGTTATGGAACATCGGGTTGATGGACACGGTCTGCCCGCCTTCCAGCCAGTTCGCCGCCTATAACAAAATCACCTCCCCCAAGCGGATGGACATTTATCCGGATTTCGTCCACGAACATATCAATGGCGCCAACGACAGGATTTTTTCCTTTTTAACTGGGATGTAACGGGCGGTTTTCTTCCTGCGATATAATGTCCCTGGCAGCCGCGATAGGTTTTCTGTAGCAGCCGCGATCGGCGACCGCGGCTACACCTCGAACAACGCGATCGCGGTAATAATCCAACGGTGAAACGGAGAAATCATGGCAGCCAAAAAAGTTTTGGTCACTGGGGCCGGCGGGTTTATCGGCCATCATCTGGTGAAACGACTTAAAAAAGAAGGCTACTGGGTCCGCGGCGTGGATCTGAAATATCCGGAATACGAACCTTCCGCAGCGGACGAATTCGAGATCCTGGATTTGCGCCGGTGGGACAACTGCCTGCAGGCCACGCGCGGGATCGAGGAGATGTACGGCCTCGCCGCCGACATGGGCGGGATGGGATTCATCTCCAAGTTCCACGCTCAGATCCTGCACAACAACATCCTCATCAACACCCACTCGCTCGAGGCGGCGCGCATCAACGGAATCCGCCGCTACCTTTTCAGTTCCTCCGCCTGCATCTACCCCGAATTCAAACAGACCGACGTGCACTCGCCCGCGCTCAAGGAAGAGGACGCCTATCCCGCCCAGCCGCAGGACGCCTACGGCTGGGAGAAGCTCGTCACCGAGCGGCTGTGCATGCATTACCGCGAACAATTCGGAATCGAAACGCATGTCGTCCGCTTCCACAATATGTTCGGACCCTTGGGGAAATGGGAAGGCGGCCGCGAGAAGGCGCCCGCCGCGCTTTCGCGCAAAGTGGCGGTGGCCAAACTCAAGGGGGAAAAGTCGATCGAGATCTGGGGCGACGGCGAACAGACCCGCACTTTCTGCTATGTCGACGACTGCGTCGAGGGAGTCCGCCGGCTGATGGACTCGGATTTCCACGGACCAGTCAATCTCGGGCAGGACCGGCTGGTGAGCATTAATGAGCTCACGGACATGATCATGAAAATAGCCGGGGTGAAACTCGAGAAGAAGCACGTGCCCGGCGCGCTGGGCGTGCGCGGACGGAATTCCGATAACACCCTGGTGCGCAAGATGCTCGGATGGGAACCGAAGGTGACGCTCGAAGAGGGTTTGGCGCGCACGTATACCTGGATCGAAGGGTTGGTGAAGGCGCGTTTGGCCGAAGGCAAGCCGATCGACTCGTGATATACTGCGCGCGTCCGATCCGGTAAAAAAACCGGATCGAGGAAAGGGGGATGCATGAAGCGAGGGGGAGGATATTTTCTGTTTGCGCTTGTATTCTGTTTGCTGCTGAGCGCTTTTTCTTCTTCGAGACGAACTGTGCCACAGGAATCCGAAACGGAATCGGCGACGCCGACCGTTTCGGATTTTTTCTTGCCCACGGTACTTGAAACGGAAACATTAACTCCGGCCGATACGGTGTGGGAGACCCAAACATCAACCGAAACGCCTACCGCTTCGGTCGAGGTGACCTTGACCGAAACTCTCACTGAGACGCTCCTGCCGACAATTACATCCACCACTTCCGAATCGCCAACCGAAACCCCAACGCCAACGACTACCCTGACTGAAACGTCGACAGCCACCTCTACCTTATCCGAATCGCCCACGATAACGCCGACATCAACGCCAACGAGTACTTCGACGGCGACGGCCGCTTCGGCATGGGTGGTAATCAGCGAGGTGGCTTGGGCGGGCACGGCTGCTTCTTCTTCCGATGAGTGGATCGAACTATGGAATCCGGGAGCATCGGACGTAGATCTGGCGGGCTGGGTGCTCACCGACGGAGGAGATATCCACGTCAACCTCGGCGGAACGATCGGCGTCGGAGGGTTCTACCTTTTGGAACGCACCGACGACACGACGGTCAACAATATCACGGCCGACCAGATTTACACCGGGGCGCTGTCGAATTCCGGCGAGGCGCTCTTCCTATACGATCCGGCCGGGAAGGTTGCGGATTCCGCAAACGGCGACGGCGGACCATGGCCGGCGGGGCAGGCGGCATCGTTTGCGGCGATGGAACGCACGGGCGACGGCCCCGCTTCGGATTCTTCGTGGTGCACCAACGACGGCGTGCACCGAAGCGGATTGGACGCAGGCGGTAATCCGATCCACGGAACTCCCCGGCAATCCTTCTCCGGTTTTTGCGCCGCGCCGACTCCCAGCCGGACTCCGGATCGCACTTCCACATCCACGCCGACCCTCACCGGCACCGGAACCGCCACGGAGACGGGCACGCCGACAATAACCCCAACCACCGCACCCTACGATCCCCAAAGTGTGATCATCAGCGAGGTGGCCTGGGCGGGCACGGCCGCTTCTTCCTCCGACGAATGGATTGAGCTGTGGAACCCCGGTTCCACACCGGTCGATCTTTCCGGTTGGACACTGACCGACGGTGGCGACATCCACATTGCGCTGAGTGGAACCATCGAGCCGGGAGGATACTTCCTGCTTGAGCGCACCCGCGACGGCACGATCAGCGATATCGCGGCGGATCAGATTTACACCGGCAGCCTCTCCAACGGCGGAGAAATTCTCCGGCTCTCCGATCCATCCGGTAATTTGATCGACACCGCCAACAACAACGGCGGACCCTGGCCGGCAGGATCCTCAGCGCCCGTACCACTCAGTATGGAGCACATTTCAGACGGCGCAGAAAGCGATTCTTCGTGGTGCTCGAATGACGGGCTGCATCGCAACGGCGCGGACGCTTATGGGAATCCGATCAACGGTACGCCGCGATCCGCCTTCTCGGGTTTCTGCGGGGGAGCGATGCCGACATGCACTCCATCCCCGACCCCCACCGTAACCGCCGCTTCGGTTTCATTTCCAGCGTATTCGGTGGTGATCAATGAAGCGGCCTGGGCCGGCACGGCGGCCAATACCGACGACGAGTGGATCGAACTGTGGAATCCGGGTTCGGATTCGATTCCTCTGGACGGGTGGGCGCTGACCGACGGAAATGACATAGCAATTCATTTGGAAGGATCGATTGGGCCGGGCGAATATTATCTGCTCGAGCGCGGAGGAGATGACACGGTGAGCGATGTGCCCGCCAATCAACTGTACACGGGAGCGCTCTCCAATTCGGGGGAAGAGCTTCGCCTTCTGGATCCGGCAGGAAATATCATCGACAGCGCGGGGGGAGCAGCGTGGCCGGCGGGCGCCGCATCTCCGGCGTACGCCAGCATGGAGCGAGCATCCATCGATCCGCCAACCTGGATGACCAATACCGGTTGGGTCCTGTGTGGCCGCGATGCGCGCGGCGACCCGATCCGCGGAACGCCGGGACGGGCCAACAGCGCGCTGTTCCCCACCCCGACGGCTACCCGAATCCCAAAGGGAGTCCTGATCAACGAGTTTGTTCCCAAGCCCGGCAGCGATTGGAACCACGATGGGAGCGCGGATTATTACGACGAGTTCATCGAACTGCTCAACACCAATTCCATATCGATCGATTTGGGAGGATGGATGCTCGACGACCGATTGAATGGGGGCAGCCACCCGTACGTGATCCATCCCGGAACGGTGATTCATCCGAAGGAATACCTCGTATTCTTTCGTAGCCAGACGCATCTTGCGCTTAATGACGAAGGCGACGGGATGTGGCTCCTCGCGCCGGACGGCCGCGCGGTGGACGGCATGCTATACACCCGCACGCGCTGGCCCGACAGCGGCTGGGACCGCTTCCCGGACGGGGAGGGCAAACTGCGTCTCGGTTTCCCGCCGACACCGGGCGAAACGAACCGCCTGCCACCCGACTTGCTGAATCCGAAACCCGCGCCGCATGTTGTGATCGCGGAGGGGTGGCGCGATGTGGATTGCGCCTCCAGCGACGGGCCGGTTGCCGTCGGCGGCGGATTTCTCACCACGGGCGGGGAAGAATCGACCCGGATGGCAGAATCCTACGGATGGTTTACATGGCGGAACGGAGAGTGCTTCGCCTGGACGGCTCCCCGTATCTTCGGAAGGTCGGCGGATCCCATGAAGATTCCCGAAGTCGGATCCTCCGGCAGCGGGCTGGGATGGTGGTGGGAAGCCTGGTATTTACAATAGAAAAAGGGCGTCGCACGGAGATTCATGACATTCTGCGGGGAGATAAGGACAAACCGCGCTGGCGCGTTTGCCGGGATATGAATAAAATAGAGACGACTCGTCGGGTTTCCCCGGGGCCGTCGGGGCCGATGAAACTTCATGAGAGAGGAAGTTGTCGTATGGCGGATGTGCTGGTTGTGGAAGATGACGCCGACACCCTGAAGCTGGTGACGCTCATTCTGAGCCGCGCCGGCTACCAGGTGCTGCCGGTTGAGCGGGGGGCAGAAGCGCTCGTACAAATCGCCAAGAAGCGCCCGGACGCCATCCTGCTGGATATCATGCTTCCGGATATGGATGGCTTTACTGTCGCCCAGAGGTTAAAGACCACGATGCCGGATCCTCCGCCGATTCTGTTTTTCTCCGCGCGCGGTTCGCCTGAGGATCAGGTGACCAGCCGAATCCTCGGCGACGGATTCCTGATGAAACCGGTCCGGCTGAGCACGCTACTGCAAGCGATGCGCAAGGTGTTGGAAGCGAACGAGAAAAAAGTGGAACCGCCAAAAAATTAGTAGCCGCGGTCGGCGATCCTTGCAAACGTATTTGGTAAAACTGTAGCCGCGATCGCCGATCGCGGCTACGATATTATTTCGATCGCGGCGATGGTAATTGGATATCGTTATTTCGCGTAATCCACCGCCCGGGTTTCCCGGATGACGGTCACTTTAATCTGCCCCGGATATTGCAATCCTTCCTCGACTTTGCGGGCGACGTCGCGCGCCAGGCGCACCGACGCCAGGTCGTCTAAATTCTCCGGCCGGACGATGATGCGAACTTCGCGGCCGGCCTGCAGCGCGTACGCCTCTTCCACTCCCTCAAAGGAAAGGGCGATCTCTTCCAGAGTGCGGATGCGCTTGACGTACTGCTCGAGGTTCTCGCGCCGGGCGCCGGGCCGCGCACCGGAAATCGCGTCGGCCGCCTCGACGATCACCGCCTCGACGCTTTCCTGCTCCGATTCGTGGTGATGCGCGGCGATGATGTTGACGATCTTCTCCGGCACCCCGTGACGCTTGACGAAGTCCGCGCCGATCGCCGCGTGCGTGCCTTCCACATCGTGGTCCATCGCCTTGCCCAGATCGTGGAGCAATCCGCCGGCCTTGGCCGCCGCCACGTCGGCGCCAAGCTCCGCCGCGATCACGCCCGCCAGCAGCGCGGTTTCGATCGCGTGGGATAGCTGTTCCTGACCATAGGAAGTGCGGAACTTGAGCGTGCCGAGCTTCTTGAGAATTTCCGGATGCAGCCCCGGGACACCGGTTTCAAAGGAGGCCCGTTCGCCTTCCTCCAGAATAACCTTATCCACTTCCTTCCGGGAATCTTCGAGCACCTTTTCGATGTGCGCCGGATGGATGCGTCCGTCGAGAATGAGCTTGGCCAGCGAGCGGCGGGCCACCTCGCGACGGACCGGATCGAAGGAGGAGATCGTCACCGCCTCGGGTGTGTCGTCGACAATCACGTCCACACCGGCCGCCTGCTCGAACGCGCGGATGTTCCGGCCGTTGCGGCCGATGATCCGGCCTTTCATCTCCTCGCTGGGCAGCGGGACAACCGACACCGCCACCTCCGCGACGTGATCCGAGGCCACGCGCTGGATGGCGTCGGCCACCAGCTCGCGGGCGCGGCGTTCGCCTTCCTGGCGCGCCTCGTCCTCGATCTGGCGGATCGTGCGGGCCATGTCCGCGCGCGATTCTTTTTCCACATCCGCCAGCAGGACGCCGCGCGCTTCCTCCACGGTCATACCGGCAACTTTCTGCAGTTCCGCCTGCCGTTCGGCGTGCACTTTTTCCAGTTCACCGGTGCGCCGGTCCAGCGCGCTCTGGCGTTTGTTAAGCATCTGTTCGCGCTGTTCCTGGCGCTCCATGCGCCGGTCCACTTCCGTACGCCGGCGGTTCAGACGCTCCTCTTCGTTGGCCAGGTCCGCCCTGCGCCGGCGATTTTCCTCTTCCGCGCCGTCGCGCACCTTCAGCGCGGAGTCCTTGGCCTGCACTTCGATCTGGCGCGCGTGAGCTTCCGCGGCGGCTTTCATCTGCTCGATTGTGGTTTTCTCCGCGGTCATCCGCTGGGCCGCCATCATGTGGCGGACGGCGAATCCTAGAATTACCCCAAGCACAATGCCCGCGGCAACAAACACGATCGTAAGGACCAAAGAGATATCACCCATTGTTTAACCTCCTCGATATATCGTTCAAGCTTCACCCTCGTGCCGGGCCGGATCGGCCGCGTCCTGCCATACCGTCCGGGCCGTCTCCCGCGCGAGGTCAAAATCAAATCCGCGCGACGCCAAAAATGCCGTCATCTTATTTTCAAAGGTTTGCCGGGGTTTCGGAGTTCCCCGGGCCGAAGAGTACAATCGCGCCGCTTTTTTTCGCGCGGCGGTCAGCGCCGCGTCGTTCTCGCGGACGCTCGCGAGCGCGTCCTGGGCGTCCGGTTCGGCCACGCCCAGTCTGCGGAGTTCGGCCTGCAGGGCGCGCCGCGAGCGCGGCCGGAACGCCTGCCGGTTTTCCACCCACTGGAGCGCGAAGTCGCGGTCGTCGAGCAGCCCGCGCTCGGCCAGGCGCCGCATCACTTCCTGCGCCGCTTCGTCCTCCGTTTTCCGCGCGCGAAGATACCGCTGGAGCTCCGTCCGCGAGCGGGGACGGCGGGCGATCAAAGACAGGCAGCGGCGGTAGACGGTTTCGAGGCGCTCCCGGCCGGTCAATTCCTCGATCGCCGATTCCTCCAGCGTCTGACCGGGATGCAAGCCGTCGGCGAGGGGCAGCGAGAGCGAAAACGATTCCGCCCCAACCATTTCCACCGTCACCTTCCGGCCGTTCCGCTGCAGGCGGAGGGCGGCGATAATACCCGGCATCACTCCCTCGAATCAAAAACAGCCGTACCCAGGATGGGCTGCGGCTGCCGAAGAACGGAACAAAGCGGAGTGGAAACCCCCGGTTGGTGAAAGCCTAACCGTTCGGAACGAAGCAGGGAGGTGCGTCGCCCGCCCAAAGCCGGTTTGAGATGTTTGGGAAGAACGACCGGTGACAACGTATTGCGAAGTCCGGCGGCATATGCCTGGATGGCATCACCCGCACCTCCGCGGGAAGGTTCCAAAAAACTTTGTCGACAGTCCGTAGCCCGTGGAGAGTGGCCGGAACGCAGATCCTCTCCGGTCTAGCCTCCACGCAAAATTGTTCTGTTGCCGGCCCGGCAAAAACCGCCTAGGCTTCCGCATCCGTTTCCTCCCCTTCCTCGGCGGAAGAGGAGAGATCCACCGCCACCGCGCCCGTCAAAGTCTTTTCGCGGATGGTTGCGTCGAGCGCTTCGGTGATCTCCGGATGCTCTTTCAAATACTGCTTGGCGTTTTCCCGTCCCTGTCCGATGCGCGTATCCTGGAACGAGAAAAACGCGCCGCGCTTGGTGATCAATCCAAGCTGGGTGCCGATGTCTATCAGATCGCCCGTCTTGGAGATGCCTTCATTGTACATGATATCGAATTCGGCCTCGCGGAAGGGCGGGGCGACCTTGTTCTTGACCACCCGCACGCGGGTGCGGCTGCCCACCACTTCGGCTCCCACCTTGATGGATTGCACCCGGCGGACGTCGAGCCGCACCGAGGCGTAGAACTTGAGCGCCATTCCCCCGCTGGTGGTCTCGGGATTGCCGAACATCACGCCGATTTTCTGGCGCAACTGGTTGGTGAAGATCATGGCCGTGTTGGTTTGGCGGATGGCGGCNNGCCCATCGTGGCGTCGCCCATGTCGCCTTCGATCTCCGCCCGCGGGACGAGCGCGGCGACGGAATCCACAATCACCGCGTCCACCGCGCCGGAACGGATCAAGGTTTCCGCGATGGCCAGCGCCTGCTCGCCCGTATCCGGCTGGGCGACGTACAAGGCGTCGGTATCGACCCCGCACTTTGCGGCGTAGACCGGATCTAGGGCGTGTTCCATGTCGACGTAGGCGCATGCGCCGCCCCGTTTTTGCGCCTCGGCGACGATGTGCTGGCAGAGCGTGGTTTTGCCGGACGATTCCGGGCCATAGATTTCCGTAACCCGGCCGCGCGGAATGCCCCCCACGCCCAGGGCGATGTCGAGCGCGAGCGACCCGGTCGGGATCACTTCCACGTTAAGGTGCGTGGATTCGCCCAGGCGCATCACCGCGCCGTCGCCGAATTTTTTCTTGAGCTCCAAGATTGCCGATTCGAGTGCTTTTTCGCGTCCGCTAGCCATTGGATTCCCCCCCCAGAACAGAATTTCATAAAGTTTACTTGAATCCTCATTGTTCCGCAAGTGGGATTAACCGTTGGCGGCGCCGGAAAAGCGCCGCACCCTGCTCCGGCATGCTGTGAAGCAGGAATAGAAAAACTTAATCCACGGAGGGTACGAAGGGGCAAGGAGAGAGAAATTAATACCCGTGCCCCGCCGTGTTCTTCGGCATCCGCCCCCGAAGCCGAGACGGGCCGACTTCCTTCGCCATCCCTTCCCCTCCTCTCCCTCCATTATGGGGGAGAGGAGGGGATTGAGGGGAGAAACGGGGGGTCGCTATAGGATGAAATCGGTGTTTAAAAAGCTCGAATGCCGGCCGGTGACGATTTTCTCGATGAGATCCCGGTTAGCGGGGTTGGATTCGGCCGCGACCAGCGTGCGGATCGAAAAGCAGCGCAGCGCGTCGCTGATCGAAAGAGTCGCTTCGGCGGAATCCTTTCGCCCGGTAAACGGCATCGAATCCGGTCCGCGTTGGCACTGGCTGTTGAGGTTTATCCGGCAGACCTGATTGGCGAGTTTGTCGACCAACCTGCCGATTTTAACCGGATCGTTCCCGAATAAACTCACCTGTTGGCCGAAATTCGAATGCGTGACGAAATCGAGAAACTCGCTTTCCTCGCGGTACGGAAGGACGGGAATCACCGGCCCGAATTGCTCCTCGTCATAGAGGGTTGCGGTGGGTGCAATCGGGTACACCACCGCGGGAAAATACAGCGTCTGGTAGGAAGTGCCTCCACCGGGATTAACCACCCGCGCCCCTTGCGCTTTCGCATCATCCACATAGGCGTTGAGTTCGGTGATCTTGTTGGTTTCGGGCAGCGGCGTAATGCGCACGCCGTCCCGCCAGGGCATCCCGAAGGGCAGCGCGGTCACCGCGTCGCAAAAGCGCGCGAGGAACTTCTCGGCGATCGATTCGTGGACGAAGAAAATCTTGAGCGCGGTGCAGCGCTGGCCGTTGAATGTGAGCGCGCCGACGAGGGATTCGCGCACAGCAGTATCCAAGTCGGCGTCGGGCATGACCAGCGCGGGGTTCTTGGCGTCCAGGCTCAACACCCCGCGCATGCGGTGCGGATGCGGGTGCTGCTGCTTGAGCAGATCGGCCACCTTACTCGAGCCGATGAAGGCCAACACGTCGATCTTCCCGCTGCGCATAATCGGTTCGATGATGCGTCCGCCGGGTCCGTAGATGAAGTTGACCACCCCGGGCGGGAAGCATTCGCCAAACGCGCCCAGCAACGGCTGGTGTACGAGCGTCCCGAACTTGGGCGGTTTGACCACGACCGTGTTGCCCATGATCAGCGCCGGGATCAGCGTGGTGTAGGTTTCGTTGAGCGGGTAGTTGAACGGCCCCATCGAGAGGCAGACTCCCAGCGGCGAGCGCCGGATCTGCGCCACGATGCCGCTGTCGAATGCGAAGCGCGAGTTGGTGCGGTCGAGGTCCTTGAGCGCGTCGATCGTCCGCCGGATGTATTCGACCGTGCGGTCGAACTCCTTGCGGCTATCTTCGAGATTCTTGCCGATCTCCCACATCAAGAGGCGCACGACCTCCTCGCGGGATTGGATCATGCGGGCGACAAACCCCTCCACCGCTTCGATTCGGCTCGACACGCTCGCGGTGGGCCACGCGCCGTGCCCGTTATCCCAGGCGCGCACCGCACCGTCCACCGCCGCCATCACCGCCGTCTCGTCCATCGCCGGCACATTTCCGATGGGCGTGCGCTCGCATCGCCCGCCCTGCTTCAGGCAGATCGGCGAGAGGACCTCACTCGTCGCGCCTTCCCAGGTGCGAACTTTCCCATCCAGCAGAAAGAGTCTTTCATAGGCGGAGGAGTCCGGGCGGAACTGGGCAGGCACTTCCTGCGGGGCGGGGAACGCCGAGCTCATTCGTTGCGCCAACGTTTGCGGAGAATCATCGGACATGGTTCACCTTCCCTTTTGCAATGGAATCTGCCGCGAGGTAGTGATGATTCTATCCGATCTGACCTAACCTCCCACCCCTTTCCCCTCCCCCCTTCTCCCCTCGTTTCACTCGGGGACTGGCCTTAAGGGAAGGGGGGAGGGGTTATATCTCACAGGCTTCTTCCTGGATTTATGTAAGGTGGAGGGTTAGGTCA
>PLND01000030.1 GCA_003141675.1 Anaerolineae bacterium | reverse complement strand
TTGTCGACCCGCCGACCGCCCCTTCGCCGGACCAAGCAACCGAATACATCGTCAGCTGGCTGGAACAAGATCGCAAATAATTGCGACCACGGATTTCACGGAACTAAAATATTAAAATTTTTCTACTGCTATTTTTAAATCCAATCCGTGTAATCTTGTCCTATCGGTGAAATCCGTGGTCAACAACAATCAAGCAACCGGTTTATAATCCACCCAACCGCCTGCGAAATCCAATCGGCCGGCAAACCTGAACAGGAAAGGAACCCGCTCATGCCCACCCCCTGGCAGTACCGTTTCGCGCAGAATGCGCAGTCCACCCAGAGCTCCGCCATCCGCGAACTGCTCAAGGTGACCCAGAACCCGGAGGTCATCTCCTTCGGCGGCGGGCTGCCCGCGCCGGAATTGTTCCCGGTGGAGGAATTCAAGGCCGCTTCCGACCGCATTCTCACGCAGAGCCCCACGGCTGCGCTGCAGTACAGCACCTCCGAAGGCTATTCCCCTTTGCGCGAAATGATCGCCCGCCAGATGGACAAATACGGAATGAAACTGGGGTTGGATAACATTCTGATCACCACCGGTTCGCAGCAGTCGCTCGACTTGGTGAGCAAGCTCCTTCTCAACAACGCCGACCGGATCCTGGTGGAGAATCCCACCTTCCTGGGCGCGCTGCAAGTGTTCGGCATCTTCGGCGCGCGGTACGTCACCGTTCCGATCGATGACGACGGACTGCAAACCGATCTGCTGCCGGAGGCCTTCCGCTCCGGCCCCAAGTTCATGTACGTCATTCCCACCTTCCAGAATCCGGGCGGCGTGACCCTCTCGCTGAAGCGGCGCGACACGCTGATTGCCCTGTCGGACCAGTATGGGATTCCGATCCTGGAGGACGATCCCTACGGCCAGTTGCGATTCGAGGGCGAGACGCTGCCTCCGCTGCAAACGCTCGACGCCGCCCGGCTCAAGACTACCGACGGCTACCGGGATGGCAACGTGATTTACCTTGGCTCGTTCTCAAAGACTCTGGCGCCGGGCCTGCGCCTGGCGTGGATCTCCGCCCCGCCCGAGGTGATTGCCAAGCTGGTGCAGATCAAACAGGGCGCCGACCTGCATACTCCCATCTTCGTGCAGATGATGGCCTACGAGACGGCCCGCGATGGATTCCTCGAGCGGCATATTGAGAAGATCCGCGAGGTCTACCGCGATCGGCGCAACGTGATGCTGGCGGCGATGGACGAGTTCTTCCCGCCGGAGGTGCATTGGACCCAGCCCTCGGGCGGCCTGTTCCTGTGGGTGCGTCTGCCGGAGGGCATGGTCAGCGCGGAACTGCTGCGCTCAGCATTGAAGATGAACGTTGCCTTCGTCCCCGGCAACAGCTTCTTCGCCACCGACGAAAAGGCCGGTGACCGGTATTTTCGCCTGAATTTCTCCAATATGACGCCGGAACGGATCCGCGAAGGGATCCACCGTCTGGCCAAAGCGATCCGCGAAGCAATGAAGGCGTGAGGCGTTCTCTTTCCACCCTCCGGGATTACCACGGTCCGGCCGTCTCGGTTGTCTTATTTCCACCGGTCAGCTCTATAAGAATTATCCGGTCTGATTTGATTTCCATTTCTACAGCCGGCTCACACACACTCAACGATCGCCGTTTTTTCCTGCCGCTTTTCGGATTCCGGCGCCTTCGCGGCTGGAGCGCGCGCATCGCATATTTCGCATTGACAATGTAATAGCCTTCTGGGACAATTCGCCTGCCCCTGTCCCGGGGCTTAATTTTCATAATTCTTGGAGGAGAAGATGGCAACAAAACGCAAGCTGATTGCAATCATTTTATGTATTTTTGTCCCTGCGGTGCTTAGCGGCTGCACGACGGCTACGCCGGCGCCGTCGCCGACCGCGACCGCCGCCCCCACAACCGCGGCCACGGTCGTCAGCGCCTCGCCAACGCCGAAAACCGGAGCCGGTATAAAATCGGCTTCAACTCGTCGGCCACCGGCGCCAGCGCATCGCTCGGCCTGCCCGAGGCCAAGACCGCCCAGATGATCCAGAAACAGATCAACGACCAGGGCGGCATCCTCGGACCCGACGACATCCGGCATCCGGTGACGATCGTCATCTATGACGATAAGACTTCCAACGACGACACCGTCAGCAATGTGAATCGCCTGATCTCGGAAGACGGGGTAGTCGCGATCGTTTCCGGCACCTCGAGCGGCGCCAGCGTTGCGGAAATTCCGATCTGCACGGAAAACCTGATCCCCTGCATCTCGATGGCGTCAGCCGCATCGATTACCCACGATTCCAAAACCAACACCGAATTTAAATGGATGTTCAAGACCCCCCAGACCAACGGGCATGCCGGCCAGTGGCAGGCGGACTACCTGAAGGCCAAGGGCGTGACGAACATCTGCATCCTCTACACCAACGACGGCTACGGCAAAGACAGCTTGGCCAATTACAAGGCGGCCGCCGAGGCCGACGGGCTGAGGGACATCTTCGACAGCAGCTATGCCGCCACCGATACGGAATTCTCCGCGCAGTTGGCGGGCGTGCAGGCCAGCGGCTGCAAGGCGGTGGAGATCGGCTCGACCCCGCCGGTCGCGTCGCTGGTGACCGTCGCCGTGCGCAACGCGATGCCCAATCTGATCATCACCTCCGGCCACGGCATCTGCAACCAGTCGTACATCACCACCGCCGGACAGGCGGCCGAAGGAGTCGTGTTCCCCTGCGGCAAAATCACTGTCATCGACCAGCTGGCCGACACCGACCTGCAGAAGCCCGTCCTCCAGAAGTACATCACCGATTACACCGCCTTCACCGACGGCGAAGCCATCTCCACCTTCGGCGGCCACGCCTGGGATGGGTTGACCATGATTGTTCAGGCGCTGGGAAGTCTCAAGGACGGCATGGCCCTGGCGGATCAGCGCGCGGCCGTGCGCGATTACCTCGAAACCAAAATCGTCAACTGGCCCGGCATCAGCGGCGTATTCAACATGAGCGCCACCGATCACAACGGGTTGACCAAGGACTCCCTGCTGTTCGTGAAAGTCCAGGGCGGCAAGTGGGTCGCCTTCCCGCAGAAGGACTGGTAACCCCGCCCGGTGCATTGCTTTTCGTCCGATACACGAGACCTGTCAGGTCGCAACGACCTGACAGGTCTCGGATAGCGGCTCCTCCCTTCGGGGGAAAATCCGACCGCGGAAGGCCAATCAGGTAAGGTCATGCCCCGCTTCTTTCAACGCAGACCCGTCCGGATTATTGGGATTGCGCTTATCGTCGCCGTTTTGTTAATTGCGAGCCTGGCTTTGGGTTCGCTCAAACATTATTCTCCGCAAAATTACATTCAACTGATCCTCGACGGGCTGCGCGCCGGAAGCATCTACGCGCTGATGGCGATGGGCTTCGTGGTGGTCTACAGCGTCACCGGCATCATCAACTTCGCCCAGGGCGAGTTCGTAATGCTGGGCGCGATGATCTGCCTGAGCGTGGACGCGATGAACCTCCCGCTGTCCCCGGCGCTCAAGATGATCGCGGCGATCGCCGCCGGAGTGCTGCTCACCACGGGGATCGGCATCCTCATGGAACGGCTGACCATCTATCCGGCCCGGCGCTCCTCGGCCGTGACGTTGATCATCATCACCATCGGGGTGACGATCACCCTGCGGGCGGCCGCCCTGCTGATCTGGGGCGCCGACCCGCACGTGCTCCCGGCCTTCACCACCCTCGCCCTCGAAGACCGCATCTTCCGTTTCGGCGGTGTGATGATCCAGGCCCAAAGCCTGTGGATCTGGGCGACCCTGGCGGTGATCCTGATCCTCCTGTACGTTTTTCTCCAGCGCACCCTAATCGGCAAAGCGCTGCGCGCCTGCGCGGTGAACCGCCGGGCGGCCCAGCTGATGGGCATCAACCCCAGCCGCATGTCGATGCTTGCGTTCGCGCTGGCCGCGGCGCTGGGCGCCGTCGGCGGCATCGTTCTCGGGCCGGTCACCCGCCCGATCTACGATATGGGGGTGATGCTGGGATTGCGCGGATTTGTCGCCGCCATCATCGGCGGGCTGGTGAGCGTGCCGGGCGTGGTCGTGGGCGGCTTGCTTCTGGGCGTGATCGAAAACCTCGCCGCCGGCGTCACCGATCCCGCCTTCAAGAGCGTGGTGTCCTTCATTATCCTCATCGCCATCCTGCTTTTACGGCCGCAGGGAATCCTTGGCGGCGGCGAAAAATCCACCGAAGAACTTTGACGCATTTGGCCATGAAGCGTATTCGCTCGCACGGAAATGCCATCGGGGTCGTCCTCTTCGCCGCGGTGATTGCCGCCCTTGGCGCGGTGGACGTCTTCCGCCCCTTTGGTCTGCGCTTCAGCGATCTCACCGGACGCATCGTGACGATGGATACGATGATCCGCATCGGCATCCTGACCATCGTGGTGGTCGGGCTCAATCTGCTGATGGGCTACGCCGGGCAGATTTCACTCGGGCAGGCCGGCTTCTATGCGCTGGGGGCGTACGCCTCCGGCATCCTGACCACGCTCGCGGCGCGGCACGGAATTCTCCCGGGGATTGCCGATACGTGGTGGTGGGCGTGGCTGGCGATGATCGCCGGGATGATCCTCACCGGCGGCTTTGCGTATCTGGTGGGACGCCCGATCCTCCGCCTGAAGGGCAACTACCTGGCAATGGCCACGCTCGGATTGGGATTCATCATCAACATTGTGAGCGGGGAATTCCCCGGCCTCACCGGCGGGAACGACGGCCTGACGGAAATCCCGCGGCTGCGCATCGGCGGTTTCGCCCTGTGGCCGATGCAGCGCTATTACTTTCTGGTGTGGGGGATGGCTATACTGGTGATCGTCGTGGCGGTCAATATTGTCAATTCGCGGGTCGGGCGCGCGCTGCGCGCCATCCACACCAACGAGACCGCCGCGGGGACCAGCGGCGTGGACACCGAGCGGGTGAAAGTCCAGGCGCTGGTGATCAGCGCGGTGCTGGCCAGCCTGGCGGGCAGCCTCTACGCGCATTTTCAATCCGCCGTTTCGCCCAACCCCTTCGGATTTACCGTCTCGGTCCAGCTGGTGACGATGGCGGCCGTCGGCGGCCTCTCGAGCATCTGGGGCGCGCCGTTCGGGGTGGCCACGTTGTTTGTCATCAGCGATCTTCTTCAATCCCGGATGGAAAACGTGCTGCACATCCAGGGCGGCGGGTACGAGATGATCCTGTACGGAATCCTTCTGGTCCTGATCATGATTTTTCTTCCCGCCGGGGTGACCACCAGCGGCGTCGAATGGGTCCGGCGCCTGCGCCGCCGGTGGGCGCGTTCCTCCGGGGTGGAAACGGTATGAACGGGAATAGAGCAATGCAATTGGAAGTGACGGAGTTGCGGAAAGATTTCGAGGGCCTGATGGCCGTGTACGACGTCTCCTTCGGCGTGGAGCCCGGGGAAATCGTTTCGCTCATCGGTCCCAACGGCGCCGGCAAAACCACGATCTTCAACCTGATCTCCGGCGTGCTGCCCTCCACCGGCGGAACCATCCGCTTCGACGGCCGCGCGCTGAGCGGCCTCAAGCCGTATCAGATCAGCATGCGGGGACTGGCCCGCACTTTCCAGAACGTGCGCCTATTCGGAAACATGAGCGTCCTGGAGAATGTGATGGTCGGCCGCCATGCCAAGACCCGTTACGGGGTTTTCAGCACGGCCTTCCGCCTGCCGTCGGCCCGGCGCGCGGAACGCCTGATCCGCGATCAGGCTATGCAGCAACTCGTGCGCGTGGGGTTGGAAGCCAAAGCCCTCGACAACGCGTTGAGCCTTCCCTTCGGGCAGCAGCGGCTGCTGGAGATCGCGCGGGCCCTGGCCACCGAACCGCGCCTGTTGCTTCTGGACGAAGCCGGCTCCGGGTTGAACCGCCCCGAGAAGGAGGAACTCGAAGGGCTGATCCGCGTCCTTCGCTCCGAGAGCGTGACCATCCTGCTGGTGGAGCACGATATTCCGTTCGTGATGGGCCTTTCGGACCGCGTGATCGTGCTCGAACACGGAGTCAAGATCGCCGATGGAACGCCCTCCGAGATCCAGAGCGATCCGCGCGTTATCGCCGCCTATCTGGGCGAGGATGTACAGACCCTATGCTGAAGCTGGAAAAGGTCAACGCCTTTTACGGCCGCATCCAGGCGCTGCGCGGGATCTCGCTGCATGTGGCCGAAGGGGAGATCGTCGCCGTGATCGGCTCCAACGGCGCGGGCAAATCCACGCTGCTCAACACCATCTCCGGGATGATCCCGGCCCGCGGCGGACAGATCGTCTTTGCCGGCCGTCCGATCGCGGGCCTTCCTCCCGAGAAGATCGTGCGCCTGGGCATCAGCCAGGTGCCCGAGCGGCGGCAGATTTTTTCCACGATGAGCGTGATGGACAATTTGATCCTGGGCGCGTACCATCGCTACGGGCGCGACGGCCGCCAAGCCGTCGAGCGCGACCTGGATTTCGTGTTCGAGATTTTCCCGCGCCTGCAGGAACGAATCGGCCAAACGGCCGGAACGCTCTCCGGCGGCGAGCAGCAGATGCTGGCCCTGGGCCGCGGCTGGATGGCCAAACCCAGGCTGCTGCTGATGGACGAGCCCTCGCTGGGACTCGCGCCGCTGATGGCGCGCGAAATTTTCCGGGTATCGGGCCGCTTGCGCGAGCGCGGCACGACGATCCTGGTGGTGGAACAAAACGCGCATGCCGCGCTGGCTCTGGCCGACCGGGCCTACGTCATGGAAGAGGGCCAGGTGGTGCTGGAGGGGAAATCCTCCGACCTGGCCTCCGACCAGCGCGTGCAAAAAGCGTATTTGGGAAAGGCAACAACCCCTCCCTCTTCCCCCTCCCCATGATGGGGAGGGGATGGGGAGGGGTCAGCAGACCAGGGCGGTCGAGTAGGGCTGAGCGGAGCGAAGCTCGTATCGAGACCTCTAGCTAAAAGGGAAATTTTTGGTCTCGATACGGCCGCGAAGGTCACGCAGCCTATTCGACCACCAGTCCAGCCGGGGCGGACTCGACTGACAATATAAAAGGAGGCAACCATGTTGGTCAAAGATCGTATGACCCCCAATCCGATGGTCATCGGACCCGACGCTTCGCATCCCGAGGCGTTGCGACTGCTGCATAAGGAAAAATTCAGCTACCTGCCGGTGGTGGATAAATCCGGCAAGCTGGTCGGGATAGTGACCGAGACCGACCTGCTGCACGCAGCGCCCTCCTCGGCCACGTCGCTGAGCATCTACGAGATGAACTACCTGCTGTCCAATCTNNGGGCATAATCACCGAGACCGATATCTTCAAAACGTTCGTTGAAATCCTGGGAAGCGGCCATGCCGTCCTGCGCCTGACGCTGCGCTCCCCCGACAAACCCGGCGAGCTGGCCCGGCTGACCGGCGTGATCGCCAAGCTGGGAGGGAACATTCACACCGTCGCCTCGTTTCAGAGCGAAGATCAGCAGCATGTCTATTTCGTCTTCCGCATAGATGGCGTGGATGAAAAAGAGTTAATCCCAGCCCTCAAGGAAATGGGCGAGCAGGTCATCCACGTCTGCCACACCGACTGAAACCGCACCGGCATCCCTTCGCGCTGGAGTTGCCGATGCCCGTAAAGCCCGTGAGGATCTGGGCCGAGGACAAGCGCGATTTGAAAACCTAGATTATGATTCACTTTCGAGGGGAGGAGAGGTTTTTTATGGCTGATTCCTTCGTGTCCGCCCTGGGGCTGGAGGTTGATGTGCCCGCGCCGGGGACCGCGCGCGCCCGGGGGGTCGTCCGGCGGGAGCACCTCAACTCAATGGGGATGGCCCACGGCGGCTACCTTTACACTCTGGCCGACACCGCCTTCGCGTTCGCCTCGAATTCGCGCGGCGTGCCCGCCGTGGCGATCTCGGCCCACATGGAATACCTTCAATCCGGCTGTGAGGGCGATACGCTGGAAGCCGTGGCCACCGAGGTGCACCTCGGGTACCGCACGGGCGTCTATCAGGTCGAAGTGCGCCATGGCGATACGCTGCTGGCCATTTTCACCGGAACCGTCTATCGCAAGCAACCGAAGCAAGACCCCGGCGGCGAGGAGAAATAACCATGCCCAAGACTCTATCCGAACGCATGCTCGTCAGTGGCGACGAAGCCGTAGCCGCCGCCGCTTTGGATTGCGGCATCGGCCTCGGCACCGGCTACCCCGGAACGCCTTCCTCCGAAATTTTGGAAGGGCTGGCGGCGCTGGGCGGCCCGGCCGAGTGGGCGCCGAACGAGAAGGTGGCCCTGGAAGTGGCGCTGGGCGCGGCCTTCGGCGGCGCGCGGGCGCTTACGACGATGAAGCACGTGGGCCTGAATGTGGCCGCCGATCCGCTCTTCAC
>PLND01000038.1 GCA_003141675.1 Anaerolineae bacterium | reverse complement strand
GATGCCGTAAGGGCGCCCATCCGCAAAGTCACCTGGAATCCCGAAAGGTTGTGGATACTGATTCCAAATAGGCTGCGGGTTTTTCGGCTCCGCCCAAACCGCCCGCAGGGTGGGGTCGTTATATCCATTGATTGCGATCGAGAGATAGAATTCCGAATCGTATGCCACCTGCTGGTTCAGGAAGGGTTCCAGGAGGTATGGCTGCCGGTCATGAGCCCCCGGCGTAGTTTCTCCCGCCGTCCAATCCAGGACGGTATCCGGTACGCGGAGATCGAGCCTCGCCGCAACGACCTTTTGAAAACCGATAACCAAGAGCCCCCACGATAGCCAGAGAATGAGAATGGTGCGAAACGATCCTTTTTCGGGCATGGGCCGTCTCCTCGGGGGGAACAAATCATCGGATGATGGAAGAATATTTACTATCCTTCGGCACTAATCCAATAGTGAATCCTACTCAGGCGGAGGAATTCTCCGCGCAGCTTTAACGCACCTTAAACTTTCGAAGGATGGGGGTGATTCTGGGTGTGTTGCGATATCAGCTGTCTTTTCTCCCATTCATGCGGTTTTCATCCGTATCACTCCCCTTTGGTATGAATAATAGCGACTAATCGCGGNNAGTGCTATCGCCAGCGCCGCAATTGTCTTCGCATCTTCCAGATTTCCTTCTTCGAGGCTCTTGCGCAACTCCGCCACCGGAAATTTCTCCGGTTGCAGCACCTCGTCCTCGTCGCCGGGAATCCGATCGGGATGGAGATTACCGGCCAGAAAAACGTGCATGAACTCCGTCGCATAACCCGGGGCCAGAAAGAAGCCGCCGATGCGGGTGAGCGTTCCGGCGGCCATTCCGATTTCCTCGCGCAATTCGCGCCCCGCGCACGCGGCGGGATTTTCCCCCGCCTCGAGCGTCCCGGCTGGCAGCTCGAGAATCTCGCGCCCAGCCGCATGCCGATACTGCCGAACCAGCCAGATTCCGCCGTCGGCATCCACCGGCACCATCACAACCGATCCCGGATGCTCGATGATCTCGAGTATGGTTTCCTTCCCGTCCTCCAACCGGATGCAATCGACGCGAAGAGCGAGAATGCGGCCGGAATACTTATTTTCTGAAGATACAACTTCAAAAGACATGAGCGCCTCCGATCGTTTAGCTCAGCNNGCCAGGCATTAAAAAGGTACACTTATTTGTTCCATACATGGTCGGATCGCCGGGAAAGGGCAGCTCGGCCCGACGTAAAAGTTGTGAATTTTTCCGATCGAGCAGTTTGCCCGGGTTGAATTTTCGGGCAGGATAGTTCATGACAAAACCTCCAGAAAATATATTCTATAATACAAAAGACCAGCCGATTGCATAGTCAAACAATAGCGGATTATCAATCGGACGGCAACCTCCGATTATCAATCCTTGAAAATAAATGGGAAACAAACAACCGTCGCAATCCGACGGAATTTGAAACAGCAAGCGCTTCCAGGAGGTTTCTGGCAATCTTTATCGTGAAAGACGGGAAAAAGCCGCCCGGCTTGCCAACGGCGGCAATTCGGTTAATATAGTGTCATGGACTCCTCGGGAACGAACCCCGGTCCGCGCCGCGGCCGGACCCGGTTCTACGTATGGACAATCGGCNNCCCGGCGGGCTGGGGCCGATCGCCCCATTCAAACTGCCTATCGGAATTATCGCCGGCCATTCCGGAAACGACTCGGGCGCCACCTGCGACGACGGCCTGACGGAAGTTTCCATCAATGAAGACATCGCCATGCGGGTGAAGGCTCTCCTGGAACGGCAGGGTTACATGGTGGATCTGCTCCAGGAGTATGATCCGCGCCTGGCGGGCTACAAAGCAATGGCGCTGGTTTCCATCCACGCCGATACCTGCGAGTTCATCGACGATAATGCCACCGGCTTCAAGGTGGCCTCATCCAAAGCCGGCAAAGCCGCTAACTCTTCGCAATACCTCACAGCCTGCCTGGAAAGCCGATACGCCGCTGACACCGGACTGCAAAATCATCAGGGCAGCATTACTCGAGATATGACCGACTACCACACCTTCAGCGAAGTCGATGCCTCCACTCCGGTGGCCATCATCGAAATCGGCTTTCTCTATCTGGACCGGACGTTCCTGACTCAACACGCCGACCGGGTGGCCCAGGGGTTGGCCGACGGCATCGTATGCTTTACGCGCAATGAAACGGTCGATACGACCGTTCCCCCGACACCATGACCGCACCCATCCCTTCCCGTTCGCCGCTTTCCCAGGCCCTTTCCAACGGAGTGGAAGCCCTGGCTCAGGGCAAACACGCCGAAGCCTGCGAATGGGCGTTGCGCGCGGTTCTTATGGACTCTCTTTCGGAAGACGCCTGGCTGCTGCTGGCCGCGCTGGCACCGCCGCGCAACCGTACGGCGTATCTTGATCACCTGTTAAAGATCCACCCCGAGAGCGAGGGCGCCCGCCAGGCGCAAGCCGAGCTATCATCCAGCGTCTCCTTTTCCGCAGAACCTGCGGACGGTTACATGCTGCCTTCTCCGGAGGAAATCCTCGCCCAGGTCCGCGTCTCCGCGCCGTCTCTTGTGTCCGACTCCGCCGTGGAAAGCGAGCCTTCTCCACAGGCGTTGCAACCGGTCAAATCCGAGAAGGAATCCCCGCCCAAACCGGCACCCAAGGAAAACAGACGCGGGGGATTCTTTGGCGGAAAAGGATTCCGCTGGGCGGCAATCCTCCTTTCGGTATCGTGCCTTCTCGCCTTGACGGCGACCGCCTTCGGCAGCGCGGTAACGTATGCCCAGGAGCCGCCCGTTATGGCGCGCGTGGCCAAAGAACAAAGCGCGATCCCGCCGACGTTCACGCCATCCTTCACCCCCACCATCACCGCGTCGTTCACACCGACCTTCACCGCCACCTTCACCCCCTCGCCGACCTACACCGCGACCGACACGCTGATTCCCAGCTCCACCCCCGTACCGGAGATTTATTACCAGCCGGGTTCGGGGGGCGAACGCTGGATCGACGTGGATATCTCCGCCCAACAGGTGACTGCCTACGAAGGCAACACACCCATCCGCACATTCATCGTATCGACCGGTGTGGCGGCGCACCCCACAGTGATCGGCCGCTTTCACATCTATATCAAATTGCGCTACGACCTCATGGTCGGCCCCGGATATTATCTGCCCAACGTTCCATACGTGATGTACTTTTATGAAGGCTACAGCCTCCACGGCACCTATTGGCACCACAATTTCGGGACGCCGATGAGCCACGGGTGCGTCAACATGTATACTCCCGACGCTGAATGGTTGTATTATTGGGCTTCGGTGGGAACGTTGGTAAACACCCACTGGTAATCCTCTTGCCGGCTGTAAGCCCCCGCAGAAAAAAGCAACCCAAATTCAGGATTTTTTTTCCGCCGGTACACTGACCCTCCTTCGGAAACGATAGCCTGTCGTGCCCGCAGCCAGATGTTAAAATACTATCCAAGTACGGGTTATTNNCATGGGACGAGTAATTATGCAACAATTGGATCCCAGGTTGCACAGCCTGGTGTTCGATATCGGCGGGGTTCGCGTCGATTGGAACCCGCGGTATTAAATCGCCCGTTCTTCGACGGCCACATGCGCTCGATGGAAGATTTTTTTCATGCCGTCGACTTCTGGAAATGGAATGAGGAATTGTCCGCGGGCGTCCTTTTTTGGAAGCCTTCTCGGAGCTGAGCGTCCAGTTCCCTCAATATTCCCGGCTGATTAAAGCTTTCGACGAGCGCTGGGTGGCGATTGTGGGCAGCCCGATTCAAGGCGGTCTCCAAATCGTTCGCACCCTGGAAGCGGCTGGAATCCAGCTCAATGGACCGATTAATTCGTTGAAAGAAAAATTTAGGATTCTTCTGAAAAAAATATGTGCTTCTTGAACACTTCCGATGGATAATAATTTCCGGGGAATTTGGCGTGATTAAACCGCACCCGCGCATCTTTGAGCTTTTCCTCGAGCGGACCGGGTTGAGAAACTAGGAATGCATTCTTCATCGACGATTCTGAGGCCAACGTTTCCAGCGCGCTCGGATGGGTTGGAAAGCCATTCTTTTCCGTTCGCCGGATCAACTGGCCGTAGAATCGGATAAACTTGGGCTGAAGATCGGTTCCGAGGCGGTCCATTATATCTGCCGCAAGGAGCTTTTGTGAACGAGCCGCTTTTTCTCGGTTTGGTTTTTTCTGATGACGGGAAGCAGCTCTCCTCCGCACACGTGGGGGAGGAGTCCTTCTACGTCCTGGATGACGCCGGATTTCTGCGGCATATCCGCGCGCGCCCGCTTGACGAATCCATCCTGCGCTGGCTATGGGAGCAGATCCGCGGCCACGAACAGGAACTAGCCGAACAGGCGGCGCGGATGACCGGGCAGGAGGACGTTTTTTCCCGCGCCGTGCTGCAAAACAGCCTGGCTCATCCTGAATCCTACCTCGAGGAAATTTTCCGCCAAGGCCTTCCGGAAAGCACCCGCTTATGGATGGGCATGATGGGATTCCGCGCCGTCGTCAACGTCCACGGGGAATTACAACGTGTCGAGCAACCATCGCGCGCCGCGGACGAGAATGGCGAATAGCAGCGCTGGCCATCTCTTCATAATAGGAAATAACCATGAATGCGGATATCTTGGAAGTCGCCGAATCTAATTTTGAACAGGAAGTCGTCCGATACTCAATGGATGTTCCCGTCGTGGTGGATTTTTGGGCACCCTGGTG
>PLND01000014.1 GCA_003141675.1 Anaerolineae bacterium | reverse complement strand
GCCGGCGAGATGAAGCACGGGCCGATCGCGCTGGTGGACAAATCCATGCCGGTGATCGCGCTCGCTCCGCGCGATCCGTGGTATGAGAAAATGGTCAGCCAGGTGGAGCAAGCCAAGGCCCGCGGCGGAACGGTCATCGCGGTGTGCACCGACGGCGATGAGCAGATTCCAGCCTTGGCGGATTACACGCTCCCCGTTCCCGACATCTCCTGGATGCTCAGCCCGGTATTGACCGTCCTCCCGCTGCAGCTTCTGGCGTATCACGTGGCCGTGCTGCGCGGCTGCGACATCGACCAGCCGCGGAATCTGGCCAAGAGCGTGACGGTGGAATAGCGCGCCGGGTCGAATCAAACCATTCCCGGCATTTCCTAAAAAGAAACGGCCGCCCCCAAACCTGGGGCGGCCGTTTATACATAGAAGACCAGCTAATTTATATCAGCCAAATCCACGGCCCAATCAACAGGGAATTACCGGCAGCGGACGAAGAAAGGAGGCCGATGATCATAGACACCGCGTAGCAAAGGCCGCCGATGACGGCCAACGCGGCAACGATGGCGCCGATGATCACTCCCGCCAGCGCCAGTCCGCCCCCGCCCTGCCGACCTGCGCTTTGCTTGATCTGGCTCCGCGCGATCAGTCCGGTAATGATGGCCACGATGGCAAAAATCACCCCGCATCCGTAACAGCAAGCCGTGGGGATGGAGATAATCCCGAATACCAG
This sequence comes from Anaerolineae bacterium, assembly GCA_003141675.1. GTDB lineage: Bacteria > Chloroflexota > Anaerolineae > Anaerolineales > RBG-16-64-43 > FEN-1073. The sequence goes on along the minus strand of PLND01000014.1, from coordinate 15,634 downwards.
GCTGATGATGGCCAAGGTGTTGGTCGAGGTGGTTTTCTGATACGGTATGCCTTTGGCGATACATTGAGGACAGTAATTCTTATCCATTACCGCGGTCGTGCATTCCCCGCAGATGAACTTTCCGCAGCCAACGCAGGTTCCCGTGGCTTCCCGATCGGGATGGATGTAGCAATAATTCATGTCAACTCCTTTTGGCAATTTGGCTGAGAAGATTTTGTTCGCAACTTTCCGCCCCCTACCCGTGCGAGGTGATGGCGTATCCCTCGTTGAATGATCACCATTATATGGTTTTCCCGGCAAACCGCAAATTATTTTCCGCCGGCGGAATCCCGCCGTCGCCCTTGGCCGGGAGAAATTTTTTTGAAGGGGGATTGAGAATCGATACGCGCGCCGTCTACCCGATCCGCGGTATCCATGAAAAGAAGTTGGGACGGAAAAGGGACTCACAAATCATCCCCGCCGCCGATACTTGGATATAATGACGTTCACGCGGAAGAATCCGATTCCGCGACACCGTTTCACCAGCGCCGATGCCCGTCGATTGAGGAGAAGAACCGCATGAAGAGCCGCGCCGCAACCCAAATCCTCCGCAACGCCTACGGCTATTTCGATGCCGCCGCGCGCGAGTACGTGATCACCCGGCCGGACACCCCGACCCCTTGGATCAATTACCTGGGCGAGGGGCGCTATGGCGGGATCATCTCCAATACCGCCGGAGGTTTTTCCTTCGACCGCGATCCGCGCAACCGCCGCGTCACCCGCTATCGCTACAACGGGATCCCCGGCGACCAGCCCGGCCGGTACATCTACCTGCGGGATCAGGACTCGGGCGAGTTCTGGAGCCCGACCGCCCAGCCCACCCCGCACCGCAAACTGCAGGGATACGAGTGCCGGCACGGGGCGGGCTACACCCGCATCTCCTCGGGATACAAGGGCATCGCCGCGAGCATCCTCTATTTCGTCCCAAACACCTCTCCCGAAGAAAGTTGCCCCTGCGAGCTCTGGGCGCTGACGCTGCGGAACGGGTCGAAACGCAAGCGCACGCTGCGGACTTTTTCCTATGCCGAATATTCCTTCTGGGACGCAACCAACGACCAGACCAACATCGATTGGGGACAGCAGATTTTCTTCTCCACCGAACAAGACGGGATTCTGCGCGCGCAAACCAAGTTCCGGCCGACTGTGACGTGGATGGCGAGTTCGGTCAAACCTTCCGGATTCGACACCGACCGCGAGGAATTCCTCGGCCGGATGCGGGATCTATCCAACCCGCAGGTTGTGGAAAGCGGCGAGTCCCTGGACAGTCTGGCGCCGCGCGGGAACAATATCGGTTCGCTTTCGCACGTCGTCACCCTCAAACCGGGCGAGGAAAAGACGATCGTCTACATGCTCGGCGTCACCGACACCCCAGACCGCATCCCCGCCGTGGCGAAGAAATACCGCGATCCAAAATCGGTCCGGACCGCCTTCGAAACGCTGCGCAAGGATTGGGACGCCTATCTCTCGGCCGTCACCGTCGAGACGCCCGATCCGGAAATGAACGCGATGCTCAACGTCTGGAATCCGATCCAGTGCCGGGCCAACCTGTACTGGTCGCGGTTCGTCTCGGCCTACGATACCGGCCTCGGCCGCGGCCTGGGCACGCGCGATACCGCCCAGGATACGCTCGGCGCCTCCCACAACCTGCCGCGCCAGGCGCGGGATATGCTCACGATGATCTGGAAGCTTCAATTTAAAGACGGCCACACGTGGCACCAGGTCTTCCCCCTGTCCGGCCAGGGCGGGCCGGGGCTGGCCGGAGAGCACCCCGACCGGCCGCAATGGTTCTCCGATGACCACCTGTGGTTGATCATCGCCACCTGCGCCTACTTGCGCGAAACGGCGGACTTTGGCTACCTGCGGCAGAATATTTCCTATTACGACGGCGGCGAGGATGCCGTCTGGAACCATTTGCTGCGCGCGGTGCAATTCACGCTCGACCACCGCGGCCCGCACCGCCTGCCGCGGACCGGGTACTCGGATTGGGACGATACGCTGGACATCGATCGCGGCAGCGGCAANNTGCCGATCGGGGTGGAGAGCGAAACGAATCAAAAAATCAGTTTGAATCCCCAAACCTGGGCGGTACTCGGGGAAATCGGCCAGCCCTCTCGCCTGGCAGCCGCGATGGAGAGCGCCCACGAAAAACTCAACACGCCGTTCGGCCTGCGGCTGATGTGGCCGCCGTATAACGGCCAGCAGGATCGTATCGGCGGCACGACCACCTACCCGCCCGGCGCCAAGGAGAACGGCGGCATCTTCTGCCACGCCAACACCTGGGCGATCGTCGCGGCGGCCAAACTCGGCTGGGGCGACCGCGCTTACGAGTACTACCGCCAGATCCTGCCGCTGGCGCGCAAGGACGTCGACACGCTGCGCACCGAACCCTACGTCTACTGCCAGAACATCTGCGNNATCCAGCCGACTTACACCGGTTTGAGAATCGCGCCGGCGATACCGGAGGCGTGGAAAGGGTTTTCCATCCAGCGTACGTTCCGCGGATCGAAATACAACATCACCGCGGTGCGGGTCGGCAAGGGGAACCGTGTGGCGCTCGAAGTCAACGGCAACCCGCTGGAAGGCAACGTCATCCCCCTGCCGGATGCGCCCGATCCGGCGATCGAGGTCAAGGTGATGATTGGATCGTAGCGGGGGGAACACGGATTTCACAGATAAGAACGGATGACACCGATAGACCTTTTAAATTATTGTTATAGAGTTATGTTTCCGTGTAATCTGGGGTTATTCCGTGTCATCCGTGGTAATCACTCTTTATATATTTATCCAAAAGTTCCTTTGTCGGAAGGCAGATGCAATAATTTGAATCCCGTCCCAGCCAAGTGACCGTTTCCGGCAGGCAGACGGCGCGCCAGGCGGTAAAGGCAGCCAGGAGCGCATCCAACTCTTCCCGTTTGAGAATTCCGCGGAGGGACAAACGTCCGGAGAGCAGATGGTGCGCGGTCATTTCCTCGAGCGAGTCCATCGGGTCTGGCAGCGCGACCTTTTCGCGAATTAAGAGCAGCTGCCGCTGAATCCTGCCCTCGAGGGTCGCCCGTCCGAAAGGAAGCCGTTCCAGCAGGACTGCGGCGCAGGCTGCCGGCCGGGTCGAGAGCAGGAAGCGCGGCGACTCGCGCGCCGTCGCGCCTTCCACAAAACCCCGTTTGGATAGTTCGCGAGCGAGTTGGAAGATGGCGCGCATTGCGGCAGGCGCGGCCTCTTCCGCAGTCGGCGACCGGCGGATGGAAATCCCGCGCCGCCGGATTTCCGCCTCCGGCTCGCGCGCCCAAACCGTTTTTCCCAGCCGCGCCCCGCCGGATGGGGATTCATCCACCGCGGAAGAAGGATTCGGGCGCAGCGGTCCTCCGACCGCCACGGAGACCGCGCTGAAACCAGAAAGCTCCTCCATGGCATCCTCCATGGAGAGCTCACGGATGTATTTCACTTCCAGACGGTGGGAGAGCGCGGCGACCGTCAGGCGGCGCGCGCCCGCGGAGCAATCGACTCCCGCAAAGATCCGATTCGAATCCATGGCCGACCTTTCATTTTCGACGCCTCGAGTATACAACAAGCCGTTGCGACCCACGCCAGGGAGACGCGCTTTTGACGCTTTTCATTGGCGAGGCTATACTTTGACTGCGACCGGATCCGGTTGTGGATCCGGCACTATAAACTGCTCCAGGCAATCATATAGAAAAACATCTCATCCCACAGGAGGATCCTCCCATGGCTTCCCGTCCATCCCGCACCGCCGGCCGCAAGGCCAAGCCCGCCGCGGCGTTCAAATTAACCTACGCCACGATGTTCAACCCGCCCGAGGAACTGCATAAAAAATTCGAGGCTGCGCTGGCCGAGGTCCGGTCCGGCATGGGCCTGGATCATGCGATGATCGTCGCCGGGCAGGAGCGATTCTCACGCAACAAATTCGAAGACCGCTCGCCCGTGAACAATTCCTGGCTGCTGGGGACTTTTCAAAAGGGATCGGCCCAGGACGTGCGTGACGCCGTCTCCGCGGCGCGCAACGCCTTCCCGAAGTGGGGCGGCATGCCGTGGGCGGACCGCGTGAAAATCCTGCGCAAGGTGTCGGCCCTGATCGAGAAGCGGGTTTACTCGATTGCCGCGGTGGTTTCGATGGAGACGGGAAAAAACCGGATGGAAGCGCTCGGCGACGTGCAGGAATGCGCCGACCTGATCGCCTATGCCTGCGACCAACTCGAGGCCGGCGGCGGCTTCGTGCGGCAGATGGGCAAGGATCCGCTGAAAGGATTTAAGGCCACAAACTTTTCCGTCTTGCGGCCGTACGGGGTCTGGGCGGTGATCAGCCCGTTTAACTTCCCCGCCGCGCTGGCGGGCGGCCCTGCGGGCGCGGCGCTGGTGGCTGGTAATTGTGTGGTGTTCAAACCCGCTTCGAACACACCCTGGACGGGACGGATGCTGGCCGAATGTTTCCGCGACGCCGGGGTGCCCGAAGGCGCCTTCCAATTCGTCACCGGCCCGGGGAGCACCGTCGGCGAGGAGCTGATCACCCATGCGGGTATCGACGGGATCACTTTCACCGGCTCGTACGACGTGGGGATGCGGATCTACCAGCTGTTTACGAAGGGCGCGCACCCGCGCCCGGTGATCCTGGAAATGGGCGGAAAGAATCCGGCGATTGTTTCGCGGAGCGCCAACCTCGACGACGCGGCGACGGGGATCATGCGCTCGGCCTTCGGGCTGCAGGGGCAGAAATGCTCGGCCTGCTCAAGGGTTTACATCGAACGCGCGGTGAAGGACGCATTCCTCGCGAAACTCACGGATCTCACCAGCAAGATCGCGATCGGCGATCCGACCCGCCGCGAAATCTGGATGGGGCCGGTGATCAACCAGGATTCCTACCAGAAATTCCAGAAATACACAGGGGAATTGAAGCGGGCCGGCCGGGTGTTGACGGGCGGCAAGATTCTCACAGAGGGCGATCTGGCGGCGGGATATTTCTGCGCGCCGACGCTGGTGGACGAGGTGCCGTACAACCACCCGCTGTGGAAAGAGGAGATTTTCCTGCCGATCACGCTCGTTGGGGGAGTGGACTCCCTGGATGAGGCAATGGGCTACGCCAACGATTCCAATTACGGTTTAACGGCCGGTTTCTATGGATCCAAACCCGAGGCGCAGTGGTTCTTCGAGAACATCCAGTCCGGCGTGGTGTACGCCAACCGCCCGCAGGGCGCCAGCACCGGCGCCTGGCCGGGATTCCAGCCGTTCGGGGGTTGGAAAGGTTCGGGCTCCTCGGGCAAGAACGCCGGCGGGCCGTATTATCTGCAGCTCTACATGCACGAGCAGAGCCGGACGTTGATCGAAAGGGCCTGATCCTTGAACGTCCGGGAACGCTTCGGCTGTTTTTTTCTGGCCATTGGATTCGTGCTGCTGCTCCTGTACGCGCTGCCGATCGTTCAGGCGTTCCGGCGGAACCCGGCGACTGTGCCGGTGGAATGGCTCGGGATCGCGGGGCTTTCCATTTTTCTCCTGTGGGCCGGCAGTAGGTTGTATCTTTCCGCGCGCAGGAACGCTCCGTCGCAGAAACCTCCTAGTTTGGCGGCCCGGATCATGGCGCGCGGAAAATCGGAGGATGACGAAAAAGATTAGCCTTCGCGCCTCTTGAGGGGGGGCGGTCGCAGAAGCACATCCTTTCGATCGTCCTTTTTCAACTTTATGGATGTGATTTATAGGCAACATACGCGCGGGGCTTATTCCTTGGTATTGCCCGGAAAAAGCCCCGCGTTTTTATATTTAAAACCGGGATTCCTTGATCCGGAAAGTCGCCGGATGAGGAATAGGAAACCGGGTTTTCACGATTTTTTAATCGGATAATAATTGAAGAGGATCCTCGATAAGCTGGCTTTTTTGGTTTTTTATAATGATTTGGGATTTTAAATAATGTTCCCCGGCTGGAAACAGGCATCCCCTCGTAGGAAGCCATTGGTCAGTTCATTTGTGCGACTTCACTTTCCAACACCCCGGGTAAAAAACAGCATGAAGCTATGGGACATATGCACCGGACCGTTGGAACAGCAACGCCCCAGCGCACCGCGAAAAGCGATCGCCTGGGGAAATGTCGATTCGTTTTTACACAGCCGGTTGATTAGAAGCGCGAGATTGACGAGATAACCATTGCAGCTACCATGAGCAGGCCAAAAATAATGAAGGCGACGTTTTTCCAATCAATCGGTTTTCTTTTCGGGGTTTGTTTGGTTTTGGATTGGGATGGCATGGCTTTCTCCGTAAGCGCGCACTATACAATATCGTCGAAATTCTGTCCAGCAAACCCCGGCAGCACCCCTTCCAGCACTTTGCGCAGTTCATCTACATCGAGCGGTTTGACCAGGAAGGCGTTGGCGCCGGCCGAAAGCAGCGTGTACACCGCGGTCTCGGCGCTTTCGACCGAGAGCATCACCACCGGGAGTTGCTGGTTCGAATACCGGCTGCGGACGAAGCGCAGGAATTCCGCGCCGTCCACCTTGGGCATATTGAGATCCAGGAAGATGACATCCGGCGGCGGGTCCGAAAGCAGCGCCCGGCCCGCCTCCACGCCGCTGCGGAACGAGCGGGCCTGCACGCCGACTACCACGAGCATTAGCCCCACCGCCTTGCACATATCCACGTCGTCGTCGATGATCCAGGCTTTATAAGTGGACATCTTCAAATTTCCCCGCGCACTCTTTCAGCTAGTTCGCGCGTAACCCCTTTGATTTTCATCAGTTCCTCCACGGGCGCATCGCGAATGGCCTGGATCGTGCCGAAGGCCGAGAGCAGCGCCTTGCGCCGTGCCGGTCCGATGCCCGGAACGCTTTCCAGTTTCGAAGCCAGGCCTTTCTTGTTCCGCACGTTCCGGTGGTAGGTGATGGCAAACCGGTGGGCTTCGTCGCGAATCCGCTGCAGTAAAAATAATCCGCGCGAATCCCGCGGGAGAAGAATGGAATCCTTGCGACCCGGCAGGAACACTTCCTCCTGCTGCTTGGCCAGCGAAGCCACCGGCACCCGGCCGGACAAATCAAATTCCTGCAGGACTTTCACCGCTTCGGCCAACTGCCCCTTGCCGCCATCCACCAGCAGCAAGTCGGGAAGCATCGCGAAGGATGGATCCTTCTTGCGGCCGATCATTTCCGTCACCGGTCCCTTCCAGCGGGCGAACCGCCGGTGGAGCACCTCGTGCATCGAGGCGAAGTCGTTCGGCTCGCCCTCCACGCTGCGCACCTGGAAGCGGCGGTAATGCGCCTTATTCGGCACCCCCTGTTCGAACACGACCATGCTGGCCACCACCGCGGTGCCCTGGATGTTGGAGATATCATAACACTCCATCCGCGAGGGAGGCGCCGAAAGTCCTAGCTCCCGCTGCAGTTCACTCAGCGCCTCTACCTGCCGGGAGCGGTCGGATTCCCACTGGGCGCGCAGCGACTTGAGTGTTTCTCTCGCGTTCTCCGCGGCCAGATCCACCAGCTCGCGGTCCACTCCTCCGCGCGGGACTGCCAATTGGACTTTCTCCCCGCCGCGCCGGGAACGCAACCACTCCTCCACGATCCGGGCTTCCTCGACGTCGGTGGGCAGCAGGACTTCCGCCGGGATGTAGGCCGCCTCCTGATAGAACTGCAACAGGAATTGCCGCAGGATCTCGTTCTCCTCGGTGTCGCGCGAGCCTTCGAGGACGAAATGCTCGCGCCCGATCAGCCGTCCCGCGCGGATGAAGAACACCTGAGCGCAGGCGTCACCGTCCTGGCGCGCCAAAGCGATCACATCGGAATCCGTTTTGGTCGTCGAGACAATTTTCTGCCGCTCCACCACGGTGTGGATCGCCTGCAGTTGGTCGCGCAGCCGCGCGGCCTTCTCGTAATGCAAATCCGCCGACTCGCGGCGCATCTGCTCCTGCAGGTGATCGGCAATCTCGGCGATGTCGCCGTGCAGAAAGCGGCACAGATCGTCGATCATACTGCGGTAGTCTTCGAGCCCGGTGACCCCGATGCACGGGGCGCAGCACAGTTTGAGGTCGTAATACAGGCAGGCGCGCGGGTCCTCCCCGGTGATGACGCGGTCGCAGGTGAGGTACGGGAAAATTTTTCTCAGCAGGTCGAGTGTCTGGTGCACGGCCCAGATCGAAGTGTACGGCCCGAAATACCGGTTGCCATCCTGGGCCATGTTGCGCACGACCGTCACCTTGGGATATGGGTCGGCCCAGTGGACTTTGATGTACGGATAGCGCTTGTCGTCCTTGAGCCGGATGTTGTAATGCGGCCGGTAGCGTTTGATCAGGTTCATTTCGAGGATCAACGCTTCCAGTTCCGACCCGACCAGGATCCACTCGAGGTCGGTGATATGCTGGACCAATTTTTCAGTCTTGGGCGAGAGTTCCGTGCTGGAGTGGAAATACGACCGCACCCGCGAACGCAGGTTGATCGCCTTTCCCACGTAGATCACTTTCCCGGTTTCGTCTTTCATAATATAACAACCGGGCTTCTGGGGAAGCGTATCGAGGATACCGGTCAGGTGTGGGGAGAGTTCGGTCATTGGATTATCGGACCGCGGGAAAATCGCATATCGCGGTTAGATTATACGACCGGCGGCGACCGACCATCGACAATGGGCCATAGACCATGGAAAAGCCATCGACGGTGAATAAACGTCAATGGTCCATCGTCTATGGTCCATTGTCCACCGTCTTGGAAATTACGTCTTTGCCAGCGCCTGGTCCAGATCCCATAGGATGTCGTCGATATCCTCGATGCCGATGCTCAGGCGTATGAAATCCGGCGTAACGCCGGCGCTGCGCTGCTCCTCCGGGCTCAGCTGCGCATGAGTAGTGCTGGCGGGATGAATCGCCAGGCTTTTGGCGTCCCCGACGTTGGCCAGGTGGCTGAATAGGCGGAGACTGTCGATGAATTTCTTGCCCGCTTCCAATCCGCCTTTGACCCCGAAACCCATGATGGCGCCCGCCCCTTTGGGAACATACTTCTTCGCGCGTTCGTAGTCCGGATGGCTGCGCAACCCCGGGTAGGTCACCCAGGCAACCTTGGCGTGGCGCTCCAAGAATTCCGCGGCCTTCTGCGCGTTGGCCGTGTGCCGGTCCATCCGCAGGCTGAGGGTTTCCAAGCCTTGCAGCAGCAGAAACGAATTGAAGGGCGCCTGGCATGCGCCGATATCGCGCAGAGTCTGCACCCGGACTTTGGTGATGAACGCCGCGGTGCCCAAGGATGCATACACCAGACCGTGGTAGGAGGGATCCGGCTTGGTGAAATTATCGAACCGTCCCGAGGCGGCCCAGTCGAAGTTGCCGCCGTCGACGATCACGCCGCCGATCGTGGTGCCATGGCCGCCGATGAACTTGGTCGTGGAATGCAGCACGATGTTGGCGCCCCACTCGAACGGGCGGCACAGATAGGGCGTCGCGAAAGTGTTGTCGATCACCAGCGGGATGCGGTTGGCGCGCGCGATGGCCGCAATTTCCTCGAACGGGAATACGTTGATGCGCGGATTGCCGAGCGTCTCCCCGTAGAGAATCTTCGTGTTCGGGCGGATCGCCCGCCGGAAATTTTCCGGATCGGCGGGATCGACAAACGTCACCTCGATCCCGAGTCGCGGAAAGGTGTAATTGAACTGGTTGTAGGTTCCGCCGTAGAGAGTCGAGGCGGAGACGATATGATCGCCCGCGGCGCACAGCGCCAGGATCGTCATCGTTTGGGCCGCGTGGCCGGACGAAGCCTCGAGCGCTCCCACGCCGCCTTCCAGATCGGCTACGCGCTGCTCGAACACATCGTTGGTCGGGTTCATGATGCGCGAATAAATATTGCCGGGCTCCTCCAGGGCGAACAGCCGCGCCGCGTGGGCCGAATCCCGGAACACGTAGGACGAGGTCTGGTAAATCGGCACCGCGCGCGCTCCGGTGGTCGGATCCGGGGTCTGCCCGGCGTGCAACTGGCGGGTGGTGAAACCGAACTTGCGAGATTGTTCCTGCGTCATGGTTCCTCCTTTGGAATTACCGCAACTCACCGCTCTCCCGTCCGTAAAAACAAACCGCCTCTTTCGAAAGAAGAGGCGGTGAATAATTATTTCACTGCTCTCTCATCTTTCAGTTCTTGCTGCCGGAATTGGCACCTTGCTTTTCAGCAGGTTGCCGAGGCTTCATCGGGCCGGTCCCTCCGCCTCTCTGGATAAGAGTGGTTTGCGTATGCGGTTGTTGGGCAGGCTTATATCATACCGGCGCGATGTGTGTCAAGTTATGCGTCTGACCTAGCCTCTTCACCCCCTTCCCCTTCCCTTAAGGCCTGTCCTCGAGCGAAGCGAGGGGAGAAAGGGAAGAGGGGTGCCCCGAAGGAACTGAGAGGCGGGGAGATGAGGTTAGGTCAAATCTCGAAATCCTCTCCGTACCAAACCCCGTGGTTCAGCGTGCGCCCCTGCGGCTGGTGTGCGTGCCCGTTCATCCGGCCTTCCAATTCGTCGACCCTTTTCATCAACGACTCCAGCGCCTCGCCCAGCACATCCGGCATCTGCGAGTGTTCCAGATCCGGCGTGCGCACTTCAGCCCGCGGTCGGGAACGGACCACGATCTCGCCCGGGACGCCGACCACGACCGAATCCGGCGGCGCCGAGCGGACCACCACGGCGTTGGCTCCCACCCTGCAACCGTCGCCAAGGGTGATCGCTCCGAGGATTTTGGCGCCCGCGCCCACCACCACGTCGTCGCCGAGGGTGGGATGGCGCTTGCCTTTGGCCATACTGGTACCGCCGAGCGTGACCCCGTGATACAGCGTGACGTCCTGGCCGATCTCGGAGGTTTCACCGATCACCACCTCCATGCCGTGGTCGATGAATAGCCCCGGCCCGATTTTCGCGCCGGGATGGATCTCGATCCCAGTGAAACCGCGCACGACCTGCGAGAAGATGCGGCCGATCAATTTGAAATTATGTGTCCAAAACCAGTGGGCGACCCGGTAGCCCCAGACGGCGTGCAATCCCGGATAGCAAGTGAGCACTTCCAGCAGGCTGCGCGCGGCCGGATCGCGGTTGAACACGGCTTGAACATCGCGTTGAATTGTTTTTAACATGCCCTCTCCAGATCAAGCGAGTTTCCTTACTTTAGGATTGGAGACGATAGACCATGGACCATGGACGTTGATTTGCACGCGAGTAGATTACTGAAGGACTCCCGTTGTCGAATCATCTTCGAGGGTCCATCGTCCATGGTCTATGGTCGCATTCTCACTCTTTCAGATCGGCAAACAGCGCCGTGCTGAGGTAGCGTTCGCCGAAGTCCGAGATGATCACCACGATCAGTTTGCCGGCGGCTTCGGGGCGGCGTGCCACCTGAAGCGCTGCCCATAGCGCGGCTCCGGAGGAGATACCCATGAGCAAACCTTCCTCGCGGACGGCGCGGCGGGCGGTGGCAAACGCGTCGTTCCCCGTGACGCGGATGATTTCATCATAGATCTTCGTATTCAGGACGTCCGGAACGAATCCGGCGCCGAGCCCCTGGATCGGATGCGGCCCCTTCGCCCCGCCCGAAAGCACGGGCGAAGCGTCGGGCTCCACCGCCACCACCCGCACCGCCGGTTTGTGCGCCTTGAGCACCTCGCCTACGCCGGTGATCGTCCCGCCGGTGCCCACGCCCGCCACGAAATAATCCACCTTGCCGTCGGTATCCCGCCAGATTTCCTCGGCGGTCGTGCGGCGGTGGATTTCGGGGTTGGCGGGATTCTGGAACTGCTGCGGTATGAAGTAGCGCGGATCGGCCGCGGCCAGTTCCTCCGCTTTGCGGATCGCGCCGGGCATACCCTCGCTGCCGGGCGTGAGGATCAACTCGGCGCCGTACGCCCGCAACAGCATCCGCCGTTCGAGGCTCATGGTCTCCGGCATGGTGAGCGCGCAGCGGTATCCGCGCGCGGCGCAGACCATCGCCAGGGCGATCCCGGTATTGCCGCTGGTTGGCTCGAGGACGATCGTGTCCGGCTTGATCTTGCCCGCCTTCTCTGCCGCCTCGATCATCGCCACGCCGATGCGGTCCTTGACGGAATGCGCCGGATTGTAGAATTCCAGCTTGGCTACAACCTCGGCCTTTGCTCCCTCCGCCAAACGGTTGATGCGGACAAGCGGCGTATTACCCACCAAATCCATTACGGAATTCGCGATTTTCATAGTGCCCTCCCATATTTGTTCCGAATTCGCTTTTCACCCCCTCACCTCCTGCCCCCTCTCCCAGCATAAGCTGGGAGAGGGGAGCCGGTTCTTTCCCGGCGGGGTGAGGGGTTAAAAAAAAACAACCGCCTCGAACAATCCAGGAGACGGTTGCCTTCGCCTATCGGCCGTAAAAAGTTCCGGTCGTGCCAATGCCTAAGCGGGAGACCTCGGTCCCTGGCCAAGACAGATACACATGCAAGCGACCGGAACAATGATTTTCTTCATCGGGATGACCTTGTACCATTATAAGGGGCCCTTCGATCTTGTCAAGAGAACCGACTCCATCCCTTGTTCTTCCGCAGTTTTCTCGACAACCTTTGGAAGGCTACCATGGGGCGGCAAACCAGAGCAGATACGATTCCAACTGCACGCTGAAATTTTCCCCGTGGCCGCCTGCGGCCAGATGGAAGTCATAGGCACGTGGTGTCGATCCAAGACGCCAGAGAGATTCCGCGTCAGCACGATGATTGGATCTTGATCGTCGATATCGAATAAGACCCGCGGCCAAAATTCCTTCGGAGTTTCACCCACCCAGGTTTCGAATTGGGGGATCTCGCTCGGGGCGATTCCCCCGCTGAATACGCCGACGCTTCCGATGAGTCCGGGATATTGGAACGCCATCCGCGCGGCGATCGCTGCAGTATGCGAATAACCACCGACTCCCCGGAACCGACGGTTCCGGATCGTCCGAAACAAGCCATCGACACGGGGAACCAGATCCTCCGCCAGGGAAACGTGAAAGCCGACGCCCAACACAGGCTCGGGAACAACGAAAATGGCCGGAGGAATCTTGTCGGCCCGGATCAAACGGTTGGCCAACGAAATCGGCATATTATCCGTATCGCTGAGCCTGGTTTCGAAATCCGCCAAAATGAAATACACCGTCGGAAAAGAATGCGAAGCCAGTTGGTCATAGCACGGCGGGAGATAGTACTGGAACTTAATCGGGAATCCGTGCGCCAGGTTGGGAACGGAACTCTCCCCGATGCTGTCCATCCCGGGTGCAGCCGGTTTCAGACAATCGACGAATGAACCCGGGAACGGAGGCGGTTCCCGTAACGGAAATCGGAGAGGGTTGGCAGGCGTAGAAAAGAAGAGGGGAACCGAGAAGAAGAATCGCTTTGCGATGGCTGGTGTTCATGCTAGGGGGCTACATCTCGCTCCGGCCCTCGATCGCCCTAAATAACGTTGTCTCATCGGCATATTCCAGATCGCCCCCGACGGGCAGCCCGCGCGCCAGGCGCGTCACCCGTACCGGAAGTCCCTGCAGTTGGCGGTGGATATACATTGCGGTGGCCTCCCCTTCCATGGAAGGATTGGTCGCCAGAATCACTTCGCGGATTTCCCCAACCCGCACGCGCTCCACCAATTCGCAAATCTTGAGGTTCTCCGGGCCGATGCCCTCCACCGGCGAGATCGCGCCGTGGAGCACGTGGTAGCGGCCTTTGAACCCCTGGGAGTGTTCGATCGCCTGCACATCGAGGGGCGCCTCGACCACGCATAGAAGCGATCCGTCGCGCTGTGGATCGCGGCACACCGCGCAGGGGTCGGTGGCGGTATCGGTGATGTTGAAACACACCGAACAGAAGCGGGTTTGCGCCCGCAGGTCCAGTAGCAGCTGGCCCAGGGTGCTGGCCTGTTCTTCCGGAACGCGCAGCAGGTGATACGCAAGGCGCGAGGCCGTCTTGGGGCCGATGCCGGGCAGGCGCTGGAATTCCTCGATCAACCGCGAAACGGGCTTGGGAAGGGTCACGGCATCAGCGGGCCGAGCTTGCGCTGCATGAGTTCCTTGGAGGCCTCGACCGTCTGGTTGAACGCGGCGGTAAGCATATCCCCCAGCAGGTCCGGGTCGGCCTGCTGCAGTGCCTCGGGTGAAATTCGGACCGAACGGCATTGCTGACCGCCGGTCATCACGATGGTGATCGCTCCTCCTCCGGAAGTGACGGTCACCGTCTCCTCTTCCAGTTCGCGTTGGGCGCGCTCCATCTCTTCCTGCAAGTGCTGCAGTTGGGCCATCATCCCCGGACCGCCGCCGGGGAGGGACGGTTTATGTTGTTTTCCCATCGGCTATACAATCTCCTTACGGCAAATCGATAATATGCGCCCCGAATTCGCGCGACGCGGTATCCACCATGCCGCCGTCGGGATATTTCGCCCCGCCTTCGGCCACCGCGCGTGCGGCTCCTACTTGAAAGCGGACGCGCATGGGGGATCCGAGAACTTCCGCGAGCACCCCCTGAAGCAGCAGAAGCGTTTCCGGGCGCGAACATTTCTGCTTTACCAGGTCCGAGGTCACAACCACCGACAGCAAATCCCCGTCCAATGCATCGGGCAGCGTGCCCGCAAACAAAGTATGGCTGCGGGAATCCCGCGCTCGGATGGTGGCAAGCACACGCTCCCAGGATTCCCGGATGCGCGTCAGGGTCAACCCGTGGACGGGCGGCGGCGCCGGGGGTGATGGGGGCTGATACTCCGGAGCGGAAGCCGAAGTTTTTACCGGCGGTACGGCCGGCACAGCGGCAGGCGGCGCCGGCCTTGTGGCGGCCGGTTTGGAGAGGCTTCCTGGACCGGCGGTTCCCGGGGTCGAAACCCTCCCGGCCGCTTCCGGCGCCCCAACCGACGGTTCGAGAATCGAATCGACGAGTGCCAGCTCCAGCGGCAATTGCGGGCGCCACCCGGACCGGAGATCGCCCGCGGCATACGAGAACGCGCGGATCGCGCGAAGCAGCGCAGCCGGGGAAAACCCCGCGGCAAGTTCCTTCATCCGCGCCCGCGTATCCGGCGCAGCTTCCACCAAGTCGGCGTTTCCCGTGGAGGCCATCATCACGCCGCGCAGAAAGTCCACCGTCTGGCGGGCGAATTGCCGCGCGTCGGCGCCCGAATCCGTCGCGCGGTGGATGATCTGCAACCCTTCGGCGGTATCGCCCGTGGCGATGCAAGCCGCCAGTTGCTGGACAGCTTCGCTTCCGGCCGAACCGAGAATCTCCAGCGTGCGGGCGAGCGTGATCGCCTCGCCCAGCGACCCGAGTTGATCCAGCAGGCTGATCGCGTCGCGCATGCTGCCCGTCGCCTGGCGGGCAACCGCTTCCAGCGACTCGCGGTCAGAGTGCAATCCTTCGGCCGCGGCCATCGCGGTCAATTGCGCGACCATTTCCGCCATGCTCAGCCGCCGGAATTCATGCCGCTGGCAGCGTGAAAGCACAGTCGCCGGGATCTTGTGGATTTCGGTGGTGGCCAGGATAAAGATGGCGTGCGGCGGCGGTTCTTCCAATGTCTTGAGCAGCGAATTGGCGGCCTGGTCGTTGGCGCGGTCCACGTGGTCGATGACGAAGACGCGGCGGCTGCCGTGGTGGGGGAGGAATTGCGCGCGCTCCTTGAGCAGGCGGGTCTGCTGGAT
>PLND01000049.1 GCA_003141675.1 Anaerolineae bacterium | reverse complement strand
AAACGAGAGATTGAATTCAATACCTGCTGAACACTATATTTTGCTGGAAAGTAAACCTTGGATTCGCGCTTTCGTAGGAGGAACGCGAAAAAGCTTTTTTTCGAGGGTATCAGATAACCGGGACTAAGAAAATGCCACTGGGCGACATATTCGCGGATAGGAACGAGGCAATGCCATTTTTCATTTCACACCTTGTCCGCCGCGGGGACGGCCATCCGGAAAGTTGAAAGTCCAGGTTGACAGAGTGGAATATTCCTTTATAATCCCGTTAGCGCTAACGTTAGCGCTAACGGGAAAGGGTCCTTCATGTCGCGAAATGTGACTGTGGCAGACATTGCCCGCGAAGCAGGCGTCTCCATGATGACCGTCTCCCGGGTGATTAACCACAAAGGCGAAGTCAGTGCCGCGACACGCCAGCGTGTGCAAAAAGTTATTGACCGGCTGAACTACCGCCCAAGCGGCATTGCCCGCAGTCTGGCAACCAACCACTCCGGCACTATCGGCCTGATGATCCCCGATGTCTCCAACCCATTCTTCGCCGCCGTAGCCCGCGGCGCCGAGCATGTAGCTGGCGCCGAAGGGTACAACATCTTCCTCTGTAATACCGAAGAAGATCCGCAGCGCGAACTGGCCGTCTTGCATTCGCTGGAAGAAAAACGGGTGGACGGCGTGGTGGTATTCAGCCGTCTGGAAACCCGCCAGTTGGTCGGGTTGCTCAAGCAACAACCGGCATCCGTGCTCATCAACCGCCAAACTTCCAAAAATAATAATGACCACGCCATCGGCACCGTCCGCTTGGACGATGTACTCGGCGGCCAATTAGTAACCCGCCACCTGCTCGACCGCGGCCACCGGAGGATCGGATTCCTGGCCGGCCCGCCCACCTCCCACAGCGGCCAGGCCCGGGCCAAAGGTTACCTCCAAACCATGACTGCGGCGGGATTCCCGCCCGACCCCCTTTGGGTGCATAACTGCGCTCCGACCGTCGAAGGCGGACTGGCCTCCGCCCGCGATCTATTGCGCCTGCAACCGACACTGACCGCCCTTTTTTGTTTCAACGACTTGGTCGCCGTTGGCGCGCTGCAGGCCTGCGTCGAGTTGGGGCGCGCCGTGCCTCACGATCTGGCGATCGCTGGGTACGACGACATCCCCCTGGCGGCGCTCGTCACCCCTCCGCTCACAACCTGCCGCACGCCCCGGTACGAACTGGGCGCCCAGGCAGTCCAACTCCTGCTGAACCGCATTCGTGGCTGCAATGAACCGTGCGAAGAAGTGGTTTTACAACCGGAGCTTATCATCCGCGCCAGCGCACCATAACTATTCGGGCGCCACCCGAAGAAAGAAAGGAGGCTCAAACCTATCAACCGGCGATTCTATGCAGCGGTTTTCTCCCGATCGGACATAAACTCGGATCTCTATTTCAAGGAGGAAAGAGAAATGTTCATCTTTAGAAAGATCTCCCCGTTCAAGATCGTACTGGGATCCACCCTGATCCTATCCGTGCTACTCACCAGTTGTGGGCAGAGCACAACGCCGGTACCACCCACCGCCACCTCCGCCCCGGCTACGGCCACAGTGGGCGCAACCAGCACGCCCGCGTCCAAATACTCCGAAGCGCCCGCACTGGCCGCACTGGTCAAAGCCGGCACACTTCCCCCGGTCGAAGACCGGCTGCCGGTTAATCCGCTGGTAGTGAAAGCAGATGAGGTCGGAGTCTATGGCGGCACCTGGCGCCTCGGCTCCAAGGGCGGCGGCGACGATGCCGGCTTTACCCGCATCTTCGGTTACGACCAGTTGCTATCCTGGACCACAGACTGGTCCGGCGTGGTGCCGAACCTGGCCGAGAATGTGGACGTGAACCAGGACGCCAGCGAATACACCATCCATCTGCGCAAAGGTGTGAAATGGTCGGATGGCGTGCCGTTTACCGCCGACGACATCGTGTTCTGGTATCAAGACATGCTGCATGACCCTGAACTTAATTTTGGCGTTCCCGCTCAGTTCAAGGTTGGCGGCAAAGAGGCGGTGCTGACCAAGGTGGACGATAACACGGTGAAATTCACCTTTGCCGCACCGTACGGCACCTTCCGTCTCGAACTGGCCTCGATCAACGCGGTCGGTATGACCGCCGTGCCCGCCCACTGGGCCAAGCAGTTTTTCCCGAAGTACGCCGATAAAGCAAAACTGGATCAGGCCATAAAAGACGGCGGTTTCACCACCTGGGTTCAACTGTGGAACGCCAAGGTCTGCCAGGCCAACAACTGCGGCTCCGGCTCCCTGTTCGATGTGGCCGATCGGCCGACGCTCTACGCCTGGGTCGTCAAAGAACCGTACGTCGCCAATGCGACCCAATTTGTCCTCGAGCGCAACCCCTACTATTGGAAGGTCGATCAGACCGGGCAGCAGTATCCCTACATCGACAAACTCGTCTACACGATCTACCAGGACGTGCCCGCCATGCTCCTCAAGGCGACCGCCGGCGAGGTCGACTTCCAGATGCGCCACTTTAACCTGCTGGCAAACAAAGCCGTGCTCTCGGACAATCAGACCAAGGGCGACTACAAGTTCTTTGACCTGACCGACGCCGCCAACAACCGGCTCGTGCTCATGTTCAACCTGACCGACAAAGACAAGGCGATGCGCGCGATCTTCCAGAGCAAAGATTTCCGCATTGGCATGTCCTACGCCATCAACCGGCAGGAAGTGATCGACACAGTATGGGTTGGCCAGGGCACGCCGTGGCAAGCGGCTCCGCTTAAGGCCTCGCCGTTCTATAATGAGACGATGGGAACCCAGTACACGGCATACGACGTTGCGCAAGCCAATGCCTACCTGGATAAAGTCCTGCCCAAGAAGGGTGCCGATGGCTTCCGCCTGACCCCCGATGGCAAACCGTTCAAGTTCTCGCTCGAAATTGCCAATGCCAACCAGAGCGAGGTCGATTCCGGCAATATGATCGTGAAATACTGGAAGGCGGTCGGCGTCAACGTCGAAGCCCTTTCGGAAGACCGCACGCTCTACTACTCGCGCAAGGGCAATAACGACGGCGAAGCTTTCCTCTGGCAGGGTGAAGGCGGCATCAACCCGATCCTGGATCCGCGCTTTTATTTCCCGTACAGCGGCGAATCCAACTGGGCTGAGGCCTGGCAGGCCTGGTACAACAACCCCGCTTCGCCCATCGCCGAAGAGCCACCGGATAATATCAAGGCGTTGTTCGCGAAGTACGACGAAGTGAAGAGCGCGACAACCGACGCGGCGCAGGTGAAGGCCATGAGCGAGCTGTTGGCCTTGGCCGCCGATCAGTTCAACGTTCTCGGCGTCATGACCCCGCCCGATCAGTACGGCATCGTTAAGAATAATATGCACAACGTGCCGGCACGCATGATCCTCTCGTGGGTCTTCCCGACCCCGGCGCCGTACCATACCTTCACCTTCTTCTTCAAATAAAAAAAGTGCGCCAATGATGACACAGTAAGCGGGAGGCAGCGGTTGCGGGTTCGCGTTTTTCCGCAACCGCTGCCTCCAGACTTTGGAAGGAGGCGTATGCTCCAATTTATTCTTCGGCGACTCCTATTTATCATCCCGACATTTTTTGTCATCTCGTTTGTCACGTTCATCGTCATCCAGTTGCCCCCGAGCGACTACGCACAAACTTATGTCTCCGGCCTGCTCGCCCAAGGCGACAATATCGACGCCCAGGCGACGCTGAAAAACCTGCGCGATCTCTATGGGATCGGTGAGCCGGCGTATGTGCAATATGGCAAATGGATGTGGGGCATTCTGACCCGGGGTGATTTCGGCATGGCGTTTGAATATCAGCAGCCGGTCAGTTTCATTATCTGGGAGCGCATCGAGTTTACTATCGTCATTACGCTGGCAAGCCTGCTGGTTTCCTGGCTGATTGCCTTTCCGGTCGGCATCTATTCGGCCGTTCGCCAATATTCCCTGGGCGATTATCTTTCCACCTTTCTGGCTTTCATCGGCATCTCGGTGCCGTCATTTTTAATGGCGCTGGTGATCATGTACATCCTCTTTAAATATTTCAATATAACCCTCGGCGGGCTTTTCTCTTCGCAAATGGAAAAAGCCCCCTGGAGCCTGGCTAAGGTGGTTGATTTCCTCCAACATACCTGGTTGGCGATACTGATTCTGGGGGTGAGCAGCACCGGCGGGCTCATCCGCACGCTGCGCGCCAATCTGCTGGATGAAATGCACAAGCCTTATGTCATCACGGCGCGCGCCAAAGGCCTGCCCGAGTGGAAAGTAGTGATCAAATACCCCCTGCGCCTGGCGCTCAATCCATTTATCAGCGGCGTCGGCTTCACGCTACCCCTGCTGGTGAACGGCTCCATCATCATCTCCGTGGTGATGAGCCTGCCGCTCGTCGGTGTCATGCTGCTGCGTTCGCTGCAATCGCAGGATATGTACTTGGCCGGTTCGCTGATTTTGATTACCAGCCTGCTGACCATCATCGGGGTGTTTCTCTCCGATATGCTGCTCGCCTGGGTGGACCCGCGTATCCGCTACCAGTGACCGCGTTTCTCTGCGGCCGTTCGCTACGCCGCAACCGGGCATCGGCGTATAGGGAAATTCGCATGAATACCGCTGGCATCATTCATCAAACCGCCGCACGGACCGATACAGAGGCTCCGATCTTTGTCGCGCCGGAATGGAAACTGGTGTGGTGGAAATTCCGCAAGCACAAGGTTGCGCTCATCAGCGGCATCATCATCGTGTTTATCTACCTGGTCGCCGCGCTGGTTGAATTCCTGGCGCCCTTCTCACCGACCGCTACCAATTCCAAGTACCTCTATGCGCCGCCCCAGCCATTGCAGTTCGACGGCGGGCTATTTGTCAGCGGCTATACCTCCACGGTGGATAAAGCCGCGCTCCGGCGGATTTTTGTCGTCGATCCGACGCAGAAGATTCAGGTCGGCTTCTTTGTGAAAGGCATCCCCTACAAGTGGTTCGGCGTTCTTCCGAGCGATCGCCACTTATTCGGCCCGGTGGACCCGACTCAGCCGATGTACCTGCTCGGTGCCGACCGCCTGGGGCGCGATTTGCTCAGCCGGTTAATTTACGGCACGCGCATCTCCATGTCTATCGGCCTGATCGGCGTCTTCTTCTCCCTGCTCCTGGGCATCGTGCTGGGCGGCATCTCGGGCTTCTACGGCGGGATGGTGGATACCCTCATCCAGCGCACGATCGAGTTGGTCCGCTCGATCCCCCAAATTCCGCTCTGGATGGGACTGAGCGCCGCATTGACGTTCAGCATCTCGCCGGTGCAAACGTATTTTGCCATCACCGTCATCCTGTCGTTGCTTGCCTGGCCCGACCTGGCGCGGGCCGTGCGCGGGCGTTTTCTCTCGCTGCGCACGGAGGATTTTGTCATGGCGGCCCGCCTCGACGGCGCGAGCCAGTGGCGCATCATTTTCCGCCATATGTTGCCGGCTTTCTATAGCCATATCATTGCCACGCTGACGCTGACTATTCCCAGCATGATCCTCGCCGAAACCGCACTGAGTTTCCTGGGGCTGGGTCTGCGTGAGCCGGTGGTGAGCTGGGGGGTGCTCCTGCAAGACGCCCAGGATATCCGCTCGATCGCCACGGCGCCCTGGCTGTTGATTCCAACCCTGGCGGTGGTGATCGCGGTGTTGGCGTTGAACTTTTTTGGCGACGGCCTGCGCGACGCAGCCGATCCGTATGCGCGTTGACCCCGCTTTCGCCGTTCGATGTCTGCGGCATACGATGCCGCGGACAATTGTTTTTCCCGGGAAAGGGTCGTCCGAACAGCCCTGTCCGCGGGAAAGAATCGGCGTATTCCAAGTATCCCGCCCTCAACCGCGTACGCGGGGCTAACGGAGAAAGAAAAAATGGAAGGGCCTGAACTGTTACTGGAAGTCAAAGGTCTGAAGACATATTTCTTCCTGGACGAGGGAACCGTCAAAGCCGTGGAAGGCGCGGA
This sequence comes from Anaerolineae bacterium, assembly GCA_003141675.1. Classification (GTDB taxonomy): domain Bacteria; phylum Chloroflexota; class Anaerolineae; order Anaerolineales; family RBG-16-64-43; genus FEN-1073. The sequence continues at coordinate 36,536 of PLND01000049.1, read as the reverse complement.
CTTTTCCTTGCTGCGCGGCGGCACGCTGGGCATCGTGGGGGAAAGCGGCTGCGGTAAAACCGTGACGGCGTATTCGATCACCCAACTCATCGAATCGCCCGGGCGCATTGTGGAAGGCCAGATTTTGTTCCACCGCCGGCTCAACGGCGTCGAAGGCAGCCCGGCCACGACGGAAGTGGTGGACCTGGCCAAACTCCGCCCAGGGAGCCGTTCGATCTGCGAGATCCGCGGCAGCGAGATTGCCATGGTTTTCCAAGAGCCGATGACGGCTCTCAGCCCGGTGCATACCATCGGCGATCAAATCATGGAAGTAATTCTGCTGCACCGCAAAGTCAGCAAAAAGGAAGCGCGCGAGCAGACCGTGGAAATGTTGCGCCATGTAGGCATTCCCAAATCCGAGACGCGCCTCGATACTTATCCCTTCCAATTGAGCGGCGGAATGCGCCAGCGCGCCATGATTGCCATGGCCCTGATGTGCCGGCCCAGCCTGCTCATCGCCGACGAGCCGACCACCGCGCTCGACGTGACCATGCAGGCCCAAATCCTGGAATTGATGAAGCAGTTGCAGCGCGAGATGGGCATGGCCGTCATTCTGATTACCCACAATCTGGGCGTAGTGGCCGAGGTCTGCGAGCAGGTGGCGGTGATGTACCTGGGCGAGGTGGTGGAATGGGCGGATGTGGAAGCGCTGTTTGCCGATCCCTTGCATCCATATACGCAGGCGCTCCTGCGCTCCATCCCCAAGCTCGGCCAGAGCAAGAAAGGCCGGCTCGATCCGATCAAGGGCATGGTACCCGATCCGTATAACCGCCCGGGGGGCTGCCCGTTTCATCCGCGCTGCGCCCAAATGATCGCGGGCCGATGCGACCAGGAACGCCCGCCGCTGGTGAGGCGGCCCGACGGACGAACCGTACGCTGTGTGCTGTATGCAGACTCGTGAGATGACAACTATGGAAAAATGTAGCGTATTGCTCACGGTGAACGATCTCAAGATGCACTTTCCCATCCGGCACGGCTTTCTACAGCGAGTGACGGGGTACGTCAAAGCGGTGGACGGCGTTAGTTTTTCGGTCTGCTGCGGCGAGACGTTGGGGTTGGTGGGTGAAAGCGGCTGCGGCAAAACAACCATCGGACGCTGCCTGATGCGCGCTTACGAGCCGACCTGCGGCACGATGATTTATCAAAACGAACGCGGCGAGACGGTGGACCTTGCGCGGCTGCCGGGACGCCAACTCAAGCCCTACCGCCGCGAGTTGCGCATGATTTTCCAGGATCCCTACTCGTCGCTCAACCCCCGGATGACGGTGCTGGATATTGTTGCCGAGCCGCTCCGCGTGCATCACCTGGCCAAGGGGAAAGACCTGGAAGACCGCGTGGCGGCGCTTTTAAAACGCGTTGGCCTGCGGCCCGAATATATGCGCCGTTATCCGCACGCCTTCAGCGGCGGACAGCGGCAGCGCATCGGCATCGCCCGCGCGCTGGCGCTCTCTCCGCGCATCGTCATCTGCGATGAGGCCGTGTCGGCGCTCGATGTTTCGGTGCAGGCGCAAATCCTGAACATCTTGCAGGATTTGCAACTTGAGCTTAACCTGACCTATCTTTTCATCTCGCACGACCTGAGCGTGGTGGAGTATATTGCCGACCGGGTAGCGGTGATGTATGTGGGCAAGCTGGTCGAAGTGGCGCCGACCGAGCGGCTGTTCAATGCGCCGCGCCATCCTTACACGGAGGCACTCCTTTCGGCCGTGCCCAAACCCGATCCCCGGATGCGTTCCCGGCGCATAGTGCTAGAGGGCGAGGTAGCCGACCCGGCCAACCCGCCTAGCGGGTGTTACTTCCATCCGCGCTGCCGCTATGCGCAGGCGCGTTGCGCGACCGAGCGGCCGGAATTGCACGACGTGGGCCAGGGGCAACAGGTCGCCTGCCATTTCGCCGAAGAACTTAGTTTGAGCGGAGTGCGCGCCAATTAGCGCACATTCCTCTTCCGGATACGGCCCAGGCCGCGCACTAATCCTTCGCCCTGTTTCCCGCCTGCGGGGCGCCTTCGCGAGTGTGTTCAACCACGAGGGCGCGGGTTTCGAGCGTACCAAGTGATTTTTCAAATAGGCTCTTCGGTGAAACATTACAATTTATAATAATCATCATTCGGAGGTATTCGATGCTTTATCCACAATTCAATCGCTTTCGCCAGTTTCATGATCTTTCCGGTTTTTGGGATTTTTGCTTCGACCCGGACCGGGCCGGTGAGGCGCAAGGCTGGGCCGGCGGGTTCAACCATGGCCGCCCGATCGCCGTGCCGGCCAGTTGGAATGACCAATTCGAAGACGGGCGCGATAATCTGGGCCCGGCCTGGTATCGAACTTGCTTTGATTTGCCCTGGAATTGGCAAGACAAACGCCTTTTCGTACGCTTCGGCTCGGTGAATTATCTGGCCGCCGTGTGGCTCAACGGGACGCACCTCGGCACACACGAAGGCGGGCACCTGCCCTTCGAATTCGACATCACCACACTGACGAAACCGGAAGGCAACTGCCTGGTGGTCCGGGTGGATGGCGAGCTGGCCTACGACCGAGTACCTCCAGGGAACGTGACCGGGGAGGCGGAGGATTTCTTCCTCAGCCATGGCGGCAACTATCCCCAAGCGCAATTCGATTTCTTTCCGTTTTGCGGAATTCAGCGCCCGGTGCTGCTCTATGCCGTGCCGCGCCAGGCTTTGCACGATCTCACCGTCGTCACCGAACTGACCGGCGCCACCGGCCGGGTGCGGGTGCTCGCGCAGAAAAGCGGCGAGGCCGAAGGGCGCGCGCGTTTTTCTCTGCGCGGACACGGGCTGGAACTATCCGCCGAAGCGCGCTTCGTCGGTGATACGGCCGAGGCGCTCATCTCGGTGCCCGAGGCGGCATCCTGGTCGCCCGCCGCACCGAATTTGTATGAGCTGCGCGCAGAGATTCTCCAATCCGACGCCGTGCTCGACGCGTACACGGTCCCGATCGGCATCCGCACCGTGGCCGTGGACGGCAACCAACTTCTTTTAAACGGGCGCCCGATCTACCTCACCGGTTTCGGGAGGCATGAGGATTTTCCGGTGGTGGGACGCGGCTTGCTGCCGCCGCTCATCGTCAAGGACTACGCGCTGATGCAGTGGATCGGCGCCAACTCCTTCCGCACTAGCCACTATCCATATTCCGAGCAGATGGTGGCGATGGCCGACCGCCTCGGTTTTCTGGTCATCGCTGAGACGCCCGCAGTCGGCCTCTATTTCCGCGAAGACGGCCTGGAGCGACGCCGCCAGCTTTGCCAGCAATTCGTACGCGAGTTGATCACCCGCGATAAGAATCATCCGAGCGTCATCCTGTGGAGCGTTGCCAACGAGCCGCACTCCAAACCGCCGCTCGCCAAGCCGTTCTTCCGGCAGCTCTACGATGAAGCCCGCGGGTTGGATGCCACCCGCCCCGTAACGCTGGCGAGCACCGTAGGCCAGGGTGAAGAAGCCTTTGAATTCTGCGATGTGCTGTGCCTCAATCGGTATTACGGCTGGTATACCCAGGGCGGGGACATTGCCGAAGGCATGCGCTTGCTCTCGGAGGATTTAGATGCCATCCATGAGAAATATGGCAAACCGTTGATCCTCACCGAATTCGGTGCGGATGCTATCTCCGGCTGGCACGCTCAGCCGCCGGAGATGTTCAGCGAAGAATATCAGGCCGAGATTATCTCGCGCACTATAGGAGTCCTGCGCCGGAAGCCGTATGTGATCGGTGAGCACGTTTGGAATATGTGCGATTTCAAAACCTCTCAGGGCGTGGGGCGCGCCGGCGCGTTGAACCACAAAGGCGTGTTCACTCGCGACCGCCGCCCCAAACTGGCGGCGCACCGCCTGCGGGAGCTGTGGCATGCCCAATAAAGCGCGCGCGGAAGGCGGTTTGTGCCGATGAATAACCCCATGGCAAAACTCACGCTTGCTCCCGATCGTTACTTTGGACCGGATCCCCGGCAAAAAGAAATTGCCCTGGATCTCTACGGGTTGGTGTCCCATCTCCCGCTGGTCTGCCCGCACGGGCATGTTGACCCGCGCTTGTTCGCGGATCCCGACTATTCCTTTGGAACGCCTACCGATCTGCTCATCCTTCCTGACCACTACCTCTTTCGCATGCTTTACTCGCAGGGCATTTCGCTGGAGAGCTTGGGCCTGCCGCGCCGCGACCAAGGTCCGGTGGAAACCGACCATCGCAAAATCTGGCAGTTGTTCGCCGATCAATTCTATCTATTTCGAGGAACGCCCTCCAGCCTGTGGCTTAACCACGAGCTGCACGACATCTTTGGCGTCCAGGAGAAATTAACCTCCGCCTCGGCGCAGAGAATCTATGATCTCATTGCCGCCCAACTGACTCGGCCCGAATTTCGGCCGCGCGCTCTCTTTGAGCGCTTCCATATCGAAGTGCTGTGCTCTACCGACTCCGCAACAGACACACTGGAGGACCATCGCGCCATACGCCTCTCCGGCTGGGGCGGCCGGCTGATCCCCACTTTCCGCCCGGATGCCGTGATCAATCTGGAATCTCCCGATTGGCGGGCGCAGATTCGGGCGCTGAGCACCGTCAGCGGCATTGAGGTCAATGGCTATCGCGCCTATCTCCAGGCCCTCGAGCAACGCCGCGCTTACTTTAAAAGTCTGGGGGCCGTGGCCACGGATCAGGCCAGTCTCACGCCCTATACCGAGGCCTTGTCCGCTGCCGAAGCCGAAACCATTTTCCAAAGCGGGTTGCGCGGAGAAGCGGCGGGCGCCGAGGCCGCGCGTTTTACGGGCCACATGCTTATGGAGATGGCGCGGATGAGCATTGAAGACGGGCTGGTGATGCAACTCCATCCGGGCTCATACCGCAACCACAATCCCTCCCTGTGTGAAGCGTTTGGGCCCGATATGGGCGCCGATATTCCTATCGCCACGGAATACACCCGCAATCTGCGGCCGCTGTTGAACAAGTATGGCAACCATCCCGGGCTCACGCTGATTCTTTTTACGCTGGATGAAGGAGCCTATACCCGTGAACTCGCCCCGCTGGCCGGCCATTACCCGGCCGTGAAGCTGGCCTCGCCATGGTGGTTCCACGACAGCTTGAATGGCATAGCGCGGTTTTTCGATCAGGTGATGGAAACGGCCGGCCTTTACAACACCGTCGGCTTCCACGACGATACCCGCGCTTTTTGCTCGATTCCGGCCCGCCACGATGTGTGGCGGCGCGCGGCCGCCAATTGGATCGCCGGGCTCGTGGCCCGCGGGCTGATTGATCAAGAGGATGCCGCCGAGATGATACAGGATGTTGCCTATCGCCTGGCAAAACGAGCCTATAAACTGTAGGATCGCTTCCTGGATCGGGCGCTGGCGCCGCGCGAAGCCCCGTACAGAATACCAGCCGAGGATTTACTAGCCTGCGGAGACGCTGATGAACCCAGATACCATGCAGTCCCTCTTTGGATTGAAAAACAAGGTTGCCCTGGTGACCGGCGGCGGCGGCGTGTTGTGCCGGACCCTGTGCCGGGCGTTGGGCCAACTCGGTGTGCGGGTCGTGGTGGTCGATAAAAACGCTGAGGCCGCTCAGCGGACGGCGGAAGAAATCACCGGCGAGGGGGGCGAGGCGATCGCCGTTACGGGCGATGTACTCGAGCGCGCCAGTTTGGAAGCCGTCCGCGATGCGGCACTGGCCAAATTCGGATGCGTGGATATTCTGATTAACGGCGCCGGCGGCAATAATTCCCAAGCCACAATATCGCCCGAGGTGTCGTTCTTCAACCTGCCCCCCGACGCAATTCGCGGAGTATTCGAATTGAACTTCATCGGCACGCTGCTGCCCTGCCAGGTTTTTGGCCAACTCATGGCGGAGCAAAAGGAAGGCTGCATTCTCAATATTTCCTCCATGAACGCCTTCCGGCCTCTCACGCGCATCCCGGCCTATTCCGCCGCCAAGGCCGCGGTCAGTAACTTCACTCAATGGCTGGCCGTCCACATGGCCCAGGAATATAGCCCCCGCATCCGCGTCAATGCCCTGGCTCCCGGCTTCTTTGATACGGAGCAAAATCATTTTCTGTTGACCGATCCGGTCAGCGGAGAACTCAGCCTGCGCAGCCGGACGATTCTGGCCCACACGCCCATGAACCGTTTCGGCCTCCCGGAAGATCTCATCGGCGCTACCATCTGGCTGCTCTCGCCCTCCGCCGCTTTCATCACCGGCGTCGTCATTCCGGTGGATGGCGGCTTCTCGGCGTACAGCGGCGTTTAAGCGATGAACGGATAAACGAGATGATTATCGGCCAGGGATACGCAAACCGATATTTGACGGACGATGAAGTACGCGCGATCGTGCGTGAGGGGCTGGCGTCGCTGGCGGTGGACGGCAAGCGCGTGCTCATCATCATTCCCGACCGAACGCGCACCATGCCCATGCCGCTGATGTACAGACTTTTCCAAGAGATCCTCGAGCCTCGCGCGGCGGCGCTGGATTACCTGGTGGCATTGGGTACGCATCCGCCCCTTACGGATACGCAATTGACCAAACTGATCGGGCGGCCGGTAACCGGCGGGCAATCGGGCCCGGCGCATATTTACAACCACGAATGGAGCGCCCCGGCCAATTTCGTCAGCCTCGGCACCATTCCCGCTGACGAGATCCGCCGGATCACGGGCGGGTTGATGGCGCAAGACGTACCCGTCTCTCTCAATAAGCTCATTTTCGATTACGACCAGCTCATCATCTGCGGGCCGGTTTTCCCGCATGAGGTGGTTGGCTTCTCCGGCGGCAACAAATATTTATTCCCCGGTATTGCCGGACCGGAGATTATCAACTTCACTCATTGGCTGGGCGCGGTGATAACCAACTATAAAGTCATCGGCGCGCCTTACACCCCCGTCCGCGCCGTCATCGACCGGGCGGCCGCCCTCCTAGACCGCCCCACGGCCTGCTTCGCGCTGGTCGTCACTCCTGCAGGGCTGTCCGGCATTTATTACGGGTCGCCGCTGGAGGCCTGGCAGGCGGCCGCCTCCCTGTCGGCGCAAACGCACATCGTCTACGTGGATAAACCCTTCCAGCGTGTGTTATCCATCATGCCGGAGATTTACAACGATCTTTGGACGGCAGCCAAAGGGATGTACAAAATGGAACCGGCCGTGGCAGATAACGGCGAGATCATCATCTATGCGCCACATATTACCGAGGTGAGCTACACGCACGGCGAGCTGATCGATGAAATTGGCTATCACTGCCGCGATTATTTTTTAAAGCAGTGGGACAAGTTCCAGGGTTATCCGGGCGGCGTGTTGGCGCACTCGACGCACCTCCGGGGGCTGGGGCAGTATGACGCGGCAACAGGCATCGAAACCTCGCGCATCCGCGTGACGCTGGCAACCGGCATTCCGGCCGAGCGCTGCCGCCGCATAAACCTGGACTATCTGGATCCAAAACGGGTCGACCCGAGCGAGTGGACCGGGCGCGAAGCGGAAGGCGTTGTGGCGATCCCGCGCGCTGGGGAGATTCTCTATCGCGTCAAAGCGTAAACCCGATCCATGGCTCCGACCAAACCGCCGCCCGCTTGCGACAAACCGCACGGATGGAGCCGAAGATTTCTATAATCCAAAAAAATCGAAAGGATTCAACAGAGTATGAGTTTCGCAGATATTGGTCTGGTTGGCCTGGCCGTGATGGGTCAGAACTTGGTCTTGAACATGGACGATCACGGATTTACCGTCGTCGTGTACAACCGCACCGTGTCCAAAGTGGATGAATTTCTCAACGAAAGCGCCAAAGGCACTCGGGTGATCGGCGCGCATTCCATCGAAGAACTGGTCCGCGCGCTAAAGCGCCCCCGCCGGGTGATGTTAATGGTCAAAGCCGGACAGCCGGTCGACGATTTTATCGAGTTGCTCATTCCGCATCTCGAACCGGGCGACATCATCATCGACGGCGGCAATTCAAATTATATCGACAGCATCCGCCGCACCGCTTACGTCGAATCCAAAGGGCTGCTCTTCATCGGCACCGGCGTTTCGGGCGGCGAGGAAGGCGCCCGCCACGGTCCCTCGATCATGCCCGGCGGATCGCCGGCGGCTTGGCCGCACGTCAAACCCATCTTTCAGGCGATTGCGGCCAAGGTGCGGCGCCCGGACGGCGGGGAGGATCCCTGCTGCGACTGGGTGGGCGAGAACGGCGCTGGTCACTTCGTCAAAATGGTGCACAACGGCATCGAATACGGCGACATGCAACTGATTTGCGAGGCGTACCATTTGATGCGCGAGGGACTCGGCCTGGATGCCGGCGCCATGCACAAAATACTCGCGCAGTGGAACACAGGCAAGCTCAACTCCTATTTGATCGAAATTACGCGGGATATCCTGGCCTACAAGGACGAGGACGGCCGCCCGCTGGTCGATAAGATCCTCGACACGGCCGGGCAAAAAGGCACCGGCAAGTGGACCGTCATCTCCGCGTTGGATCAGGGCATTCCGCTGACCATGATCATGGAGGCCGTGCTGAGCCGATCGCTCTCGGCGCTGAAAGAGGAACGCGTAGCCGCCTCCCACGTGCTCTCCGGCCCCAAGCCGAAAATCACCGGCGACCGACGGGCGTTTCTCGACGATCTGCGCGAAGCCGTCTTCGCCTCCAAGATCATTTCCTATACGCAAGGCTACATGTTGATGCGCGCCGCCGCGCAGGAATACCAATGGAACCTCAATTACGGCGGCATCGCGCTGATGTGGCGCGGCGGCTGCATTATCCGTTCGGCGTTCCTGGGCAAGATTAAAGCCGCCTACGACCGGCAGCCCCGCCTCGTCAACCTGCTGCTCGATCCGTATTTCAAGCGCCAAATCGAAGCGGCGCAGCCCATGTGGAGGCGCGTCGTGGCTAAAGCGGTTCAGAAAGGCATCCCGGTGCCGACCATCTCGAGCGCGCTGACCTTCTTCGACGGGTATCGCCGCGAATGGCTGCCGGCCAACTTGCTCCAGGCCCAGCGCGATTACTTCGGCGCGCACACCTATGAGCGCATCGATCAACCGCGCGGCAAATTCTTCCACACCAATTGGAACGGAAGCGGCGGAACAACTACCTCCAGCACGTACACGGCCTAAGGCAGCATCCACGGACGGAAAGGGTTTTGGAGACGTGCGCCATCGTCGCAGTTTCTCTCCTCCGTCGCGTATTGGGGTTCCATGGGAAAACCTTATTCCATCGCTTCTTGTGGAATGGTTGAAGTCAATCGATTCCCTGTATAATCCTATTCGGGGGAAGTCGCGGGGGCAAGCTGTTGAGCGTTTTTTTCAATAGCCTTGTCTTTGACCAAAAGTTAAATCGGATAATAGGGTTGATGAAATGGACACTTTGGAAGCCATTCGAAAACGAAGAAGTATCCGCAAATATACCGGCGAGGCAATTCCCAAGCCGGATTTGGAGACCATCGTGGACGCCGGCCGATTGGCTGCGACGGGGAGCAACCGGCAGCCATGGGATTTCATTGTGGTGACCGACCCGGCCAGGATCGCGGAGTTCAAAGCCGCCGGTGCATGGATGAAGACAGCCGGCGCGGTGATCGCGGTGGTCTTGGATCCGGTTTCGCGCTGGTGGGTGGAAGACGGCTCGGCGGCGATTGAGAATATGCTGCTGGCGAGTACCGCCTTGGGATACGGGGCGTGTTGGGTGGAGGGAAACGCCTTGCCGCGCGAGGAGCAATTCAAAACACTTCTGGGAGTGCCGACAGAAAAGCGGCTGATGGCGCTGATCCCAATCGGCGTACCTGCGGAAGAGCCGACTCAAGAGAAGAAGCCGTTGGAAGAGGTCCTTCACTGGGAGAAGTATTGATCCGTCGGGTGAAGCATCGGGGAAGAGAGAAATTGGTTTGGTAACGTATATTGTTGTCGGTTGGCCAGCGGGCCATTTTCGGAGAGAATCGATTTTCCGTTGATAATGGATGCTCCCGGATCGAACGTATTTTTACCGTAGCGGAGTGCGGTGGATCCATTTTTGAATCGCGGGATCGACCCCGTAGGGAATCGCGGCGGGCAGACCGTCCAGCAACTCCAGGGAGATCGGCTTCCAGGAGATGTTTTTAATAACTCACCCGCCGGAATAATCCGCAGAATTCCTCGTTCGGTGATTGGTCCCGCTGCAGGCGTGGGAATGCCGCAAGCGATCGCCGATACCAGCTACAGATTGAAGAGAAGGATCCACGGGAGAGAACGCCGCCGTTGGTTGGAATTCATGGTTTGTTGCTTGAGGGTGAGGGTTTATTCCAAAGACGCCCGGTTAGGTCGACAAGCAGGCTCTGTTGTGTTCCATCCAGCATAAGGGTTGGCGAATTGACCGCCGTGGTGTCGCGGTTCTCGATGATCAAGACGGACGCATCTCGGCTCAGGGTATGCGTGTGCCAACAGCCCCGCTTCACATTATAGATTTTCTGCGGTTCCATATCGACGGCATGGATCGTTCCAGCGGTTTCCCGGCCGTCGCCCAGGAAGAGAATGCAACGCCCCGCGAGGAGGACGAAAACCTCATCGGTTTGGTCGTGCCGCTGCATCCGGTCCAGTCTTTCCGGGAGAAGTTCATCGATAAAGCGCAGCAACGCGACGCGCCATTGGCTGAAATCCACCAACGGCGCATACCCCGAGCCTGAAAAAGCCCGAATTTCAAGTGAGTTTTCATCCAGAGCCATAGTGTGTAATGTTACCATAGAAAGATTCTAAATTTTTCGAACCAACGGCGCGGTGATCCAATGCGGCCTTTCGGGGGCAATCCGCAGAGGACTTATCGGTCGGCAACCGTCCTTCCCTCCTCGACCCGGAAAGAGATGGGCTGTCCTGGCTGCTTTACTCATCCGCTGGAATAATTGGCCACTAAGGGGCCCGAAACTTGGAAGGGCCGTGCAGAAATCCCCCAAGATAATAGATGAATCGAATTTATCCGGATCCATTAATAGGCTGCCATCCCCGGTGGCTTGGTACGGGTTGATGAATATCCGTATGACGCGCACGTTTTTTGTTGATAGATACCGAATATTTTTGGATCAATCGACTCAAATGCATTTGATCAAAAATGGGTGAATGATATTAATAAATGCCAATGAACTGAAGCTCGTACGGATATGAGTGCTCGTCTTAAAACCCTTACCGCATACCGTCTGGGCCCTGCCGTTCGATCTTCCATCCGAAGGAAACATACGAGAAAGAACTAGCTTTTTTTTATTCCCTAATCCGCGTTTATTAACCGGATCTATTTCAGGATTTGCTAATAATCATGCCTTACCCGGGGAGGAGGGATGAAAAAAGCGGATGTCTATCGTAGACACCCGCTTTTACCGGCATACATCCCGGTCTTTGTCCATTTACCATCCGTGAATTAGGCCGAATTACGCCGGCCTGTTATTATTTTTCAACGCCGGTAAAGACAATGCCCTGCATGAAGACGCGCTGAGCAAGGAAGAAGATCGTCACCGGCAGAATAATGGTGATCAAGGCTCCCGTTTGGATCAGGTTCGGCAATCGGCCGTGCATGGCGTTGTAATATTGCAGGCCCACCGAGATCGGCCACAATTTACTATTCGACGCCAGGTACACCAGCGGCGAGAAAAAGTCGTTCCAGGCGAAGAAGAAGTGGAATAGGCACACAGCGGTTACCGCCGGAATGGATTGGGGGAGAATTACATTCAAGAGGATTTGAATAGGGCTGGCCCCGTCGATCATAGCCGCCTCGTCCAGTTCGCGCGGCAACTGCATAAAGTACATGCGCAGCAGGAATACATTGTATGCGTTGGCGAAAAAGTTCGGCACAATTAGAGGTAAGAAGGTGTTCGTCCAGTGGATCTTGGAATACAGAATGTAGGTCGGGATCAAGGTGGCTTGGACCGGCAACACGATCGTGCCGATCAGGACGATAAACAAGAAATCCCTCCCGCGAAAATTAAAACGTGCGAAACCGTAGGCCACAATAATCCCGGATACAACCGCCCCCAAAGTGCCCGTCAAAGCAATGATCAACGTGTTTCGGAGCAGCAGGGGAAAATTTAATTCATTCCAGGCTTGGATGAAGTTCTTCCACTGCGGATCCGAATGGTAGATCGGTGCGAGCAGGCGCCAGTTCCCCTGCCATGTAATCGGGCCCGCAACCGGGTTCTGTGGGTCGATGAACACGCTCTCCGTGCGACCCGGCTTTAGCATCGCCATTTCCTTGGTCCCGTTCGCGGTTGGGAGCTTGTAAAGATCCAGTGGAGTGCCCTGATAATCGAATGTCGTTCGGGAGAAAGGCCAGATCGCAGGCACTTCCGAATCGTTCATCTGATCGTAACTCTTCAGCCCGGTCACGAACATGTAAAGCAGGGGGGCGACGAACATAAGCACAATAAACAAGCCGAACCCTGTCACAAGTATTTTGTTTAATTGGTCTCGCCGGTGCACACCCATGGAGGGTCGGGTTTTATTGGCCGTTGCCATTATTGCTTTCCTCCTGAATAGAATACCCACCTACCGGACGTCGTGAAGAGGATGATGGTCAAAGCCAAAACAATAATGAACAAAACCCACGCCATGGCAGAGCCAAAACCCATTAAATTGTATTGGAAGGCGTTCTTGTAAAGGTAAAGGTTGTAAAAATTCGTCGCACCGGCCGGCCCGCCCGTCCCGTTCTTAAGCACATAGGCAAGGTCGAAGTACTTGAAAGCGCCGATTATCATCATGGTCAGGTTGTAGAAAATCACCGGAGAAATCAATGGCAGGGTGATATATAAGTATTGCTGATAACCGTTGGCTCCGTCGATCTCTGCCGATTCATAGAGTTCTTTGGCCACGCCTTGCATACCGGCCAGCAGGGTTACCATCAGGTTCCCCAACCCCCATAAGCCGATCAGCACCAAGGCCGGATAAATCCAGAATGTGGAATTCAGCCAGTCCGGTCCCGGGATGCCCACGGATTCCAGCCCCATATTAATAAAACCGGTGTTGGTGTTCATGATGCCCGCCATGATGATTCCGGCTGCAATAACCGGTATCATAGCCGGCATGTAATAAATCGTCCGGAAAAAGTTCTTGCCCATCAGGTATTTTGAATTGACAATTGTTGCCAGCAGCAATCCAAAAACGAGACTCAATGGAAGGGCTAGAATAGCGTACTTGATCGTGACCATGAAAGAGTTGGCCACATTTTTATCGGCTATCATGTCCGAATAGTTTTTTAGGCCTACAAATACGGTCGATTCGGGGGTTACCGGACTGTAGTTGGTGAAAGAAAAAACCAGGGTTGCGATAATGGGGATCAAGGTAAAAACAAAGAAACCAAAGATCCACGGGGAGAGGAAGATCAGGCCCCATTTTGTATTGAACCGATTTTGAGCAGAATGGCCCTGCCGTTTTTTTGTTGTTTTTTGTGCGGAGCCGATTGCTTGAACATCTGCCTTCATGGCAGGCCTCCGATTACAAAAATTCGCAGCCGAAATGAGAAGTGGGTGGCAGCCACCGCGGCTGCCACCCACTGAAAAACCAATCTACCTATTGAATGGGCTTTACCTGGTCAAATACGGTTTGCAAGTTCGTCACCAACTTCGCCAGTTCGGCATCCAGATCAAGGCCACTCTTGGTCTTGTAGAGCTGGTAGAAATCGCCGTACGCGCTGCTGGCCTTATCGAAATTGGGCATTGCCGATTCGTGGTTGGGATGGTCTGCATACTTGATGTCGTCGATGAAGACCTGGAAGTCGACTCCCGGCCACGCAGCCTGCAGCGTCTTGATTCTATCCGCCTGCAAACTTATCGCGGCGGGGAAGGCGCCATAGGCATCGCACAGATCCGCAGTGTACTTCTGCATGAAGATCGACAGAACCTGGAACGAAGCGTCCGGATTCTTGGCGGTCTTGAGAATGCCGAAGGTGTCTGCGTGCATCTTGGCGGTGGTATTGCCATTGTAGGACGGAATGGCTCCGATGTCCCAGACCACTTTCTGGCTGTTGTTGATGTACCAAGTGTGGATGGGAGTCATGGCGACGTTACCAGAGCCGAAGGTGTTGCCCTGGGCGAGCAAGTCGCTGTTCACGTAGTTGAGGGTGGGGATGAAATGACTCGTCCACATGCCGTCGTAATACCAATGGGCTGCAGTTTTCCAGACATCGGGTAGTTGCGCTGTCACGCCGTCGGCGGCGACAAAGCTGCCCGGTCCGAAGAACGTCCACTCGCCGCGCAGGTCAGTCCACATCGCATCGTAACCCCACTGTACCTGCTTATCGGGGTTGAAACCAGCTTCATCGGGGGTCTTGCCGGTGCTGTCCTGGCTCAACCGCATGGCGACAGTCTTGAGTGTATCGAAAGTCCAGTCAACCTGTTGGCCATCGAGGGTGTACTTGTCTCCGACCTTATGAGGCGGGTAAGCNNCGCGAAGGGGAGGCCCAACGTGCCCTGATCGCCCGCGTTTAAGAACGTGAGCAGGGATGGATCGTAGCCGCTGTAATCATAATTATACTTTGTGGTGTAGGGTGACATATCGAGCCAGGCGCCCTGGAAGCTCGAGAAGCCACGGATGCCGAGCGGGCCGACGATATCAGGAGCGTCACCCGAAGCGATCTGTGTCTTCAATACGTCGTAAGCAACCGCGTTACTGACAATGTCGATTGTCAATTTATACTGCGGGTTTTCCGTATTGAATTTTGTAACGAAAACATTTTCCTTCTTTACTTCTTCGGGGTTGCCGCCGGAACCAAGTCCGACAAACCACCGGATATTGGTTACTGCGGGAGCCGCGGTTGCTACGGGAGCCGTGGTTGCCTGTGACTGCTCCGTAGTAGGAGCGGTCGTCGCGGCTTCTGGGGTGGCTGTGGTGCACGCGCCCAACAGCACGCTCGCCACGCTCAAAACGATTGCCACGGAAATAAGGCTGGCGATTCTCTTGTACATTTTTTCTCCTCACTGAAAGATGCTTTTTGAATTTCGGCGATTAATTCGGTTATATTCCGAGTTTATCCGATAATGCCACCTCCTTTCAAAACTGACGAGCAAATCGGATTATACCATTTCTCCCGACCTATCTGGAAGTGCTCGTATAGGAATGGTTTGTCACGGTTGGGTATTACAGGGAAAGACACAAGTTGCTATCATTCTATTAGTTAGAAATTGGCCGGGACATGCAGAATTGTGATCAAAACTAGCACATTTGTAAGAAATTTGTGGGAAGGAATGGGCATGCTGCGCGCTGTTATATAGATGTTTTTTGCTATTGCAAGCCACCCTCAACATTAGGATCATTTGCAACAACCCTCCCATATGCTGATGAAATAGGGCATTTGTAATAGCGCTTTAACCCACCGGGCATGCATTACAGGCTGAATTATATCTATATTCAGAATAGTGGTCAATAGGCCGAAAACGATTGCCGGCTCCCCATTGTAAAATAGACTTGCGCTCCTTCAACGAATTTTCCGTCTAGTCAAATAAAACGCGCTTTCCGTCGGGTATGCAAGACTTTCCCATTGTGCGGAAACGGGTTGGAACATCCGCGAAGAATCGATAAAAAACGGTGACTTATGAAAGGCCTTGGGACGCTATTCAGCCTGGAAGCGGAACGTGCTGATAGAATTCGCCGGGCTATCGGCCAATGCGGCCTGGTTATTGTATTTGAGTGCAAAATTAAAAGACCTATTAGTTCGGTTCATGACCACCACTGCAATTTGCCCATCCAGGTTAAGGAAAGCCGTTGTCTCCAAGTCGTCCAGCGTGGAGGCGCTGATAATTCGTTGCGCACCGGGGCGGATGAAGCGCGATATATGACCAAGGTAGTAATAAGAGCTTTGATAGTGCAGCGTGCCCTTTTGAAAGTCAGCCAAAATAGGGGCGTTGCAGTAGTTGCCTTTATGATTCGGGCCGCCGCGTTGGTCGAGCAGGAGATTCCAATCCACCCAGGCTGTCGTCCAGTGGTTTAAATCCTGAATCATGTTGTGCCCGTAGCGTTCGCCTACTTCCCATTCGTCGGAGTGCGGCCCGCCTTCCTGGCTGCCTTCGGAAAATAATAATTGCTTGTCAGGGTAGGCATCGTGTGTCAACTGCACATTTTCAAAGTTGTCACCCATATACCAGTGGAAAGCCGCGCCCCAGACATAGCGCGCCGCCGCCGGGTCGTCGTAGACCGCCTTGGCGCGTTCGTACAGCAAATCGCGATTGTGGTCCCAAATTATTAATTTGATGCGGTTCGACAGGCCGGCTTTCTCCAACGTTGGGCCGAGATGGTCGCGCACAAAATCACGCTCTTCCTCGCCGGTGTAAATACATGATTCCCACAACTGGTCCGCCAACGGCTCGTTCTGCACGGTCAATCCCCAAATCGGCAGGCCTTCCCGTTCGTATTCCTGCACATAGCGGATATAGTAGCGGGCCCAGGTGTCGCGGTATTCCGGCTTGAGCTTGCCGCCGTGATTCATCTGGCCGTTAGTCTTCATCCATGCCGGCGGACTCCACGGTGAAGCAATCAACTTGAGCGGTTGGCCGGCCACACGTGCCGCCTCCTTAATCATCGGGATTAGTTGGCGGCGATCGTGATCGATGGAAAAGTGCTTAAGCTCCACATCGCCCGGCACCTCCGCGTAAGCGTAATTGCCGAGCGAAAAATCGCAGCTATTGATGTGAGTGCGGCAGAGGGTGTATCCATGGCCGGCGGGCAGATCAAAATACGCCTTGAGAATCTGCAACTGCATTTCCGGACTCATCTTATAGAATGTATCCGCCGCCGCTTCGGTGAAAGCGCCGCCGAAACCCTCGATGGTCTGGAAGCGTCGCCGGGGGTCCACCAGTACAGAGGGCAGATCCGGTACCTGCTTGTGAAAAATCAACGGATCTTTTTCGGTCAGGCGATCGGCTGTGCCCTTGGCGGTTTGGAAGACTTGGATCGGTGCAACCATGAAGAGTTTTCCCTTCCTATAAGAAGACACTGCTCGCATTCGGCTCAAAGTCCGTTTGCCGAGTCGTCCTCATCCATCGTCGAAGACTCTTTCCCTGCGCCCAAGTGCAACCCGTCAAGTACAACGGAATTTGCGGGGAGAGGAAGGACAGATTATTAGGTGAGGATTGTGAAAAATGTTGCGTATAGTATACCAATATAGAGAAAGCCCCGCTATCTGCACGGAGAATTGTATCCGGCATTAGCACGGCGATGACCAAGCCCGCCTTAATGCGCAAGCCGATAGGCAAGCGGTGAGACGCCAGCTTCCTGCCGAAAAACACGGCTGAAGTAATTGTTGTCGGAGAAGCCGACCTCCAAGGCGATTTCCGTGATGGCCTTATCGCCGGTGGCCAGCGAGTGCTTGACTTGCTGGATGCGATAACGAGTAAGGTAATGGATAGACCACAAACTCACGCATAATACAATTCGATTTCCCGGATTTTCCCTTCCCGGACAGATTCGGCATGGGGAGCGGCGATAACATCCCCGGAAATCTCAATCCATTCCCCCGAAGAATCGAGTAGTCTCATCTTTTGAATGCGCATCGCTTCATGATACGTGTCCAGCCGCCGGGGATTGTGGTACGTCACGGTACACTGTCCAAGAAACGTGAAGGATAATTCTCCTTCATCGGTAAAAAGCCAGCCCGGCAGAACCGGCCGGAAAGCCAGATGCAGCCGCCCTTGTTGCAAAAAGAAGGGGCGCGCGCCCGCCATCATGCGATTCCATATGCTCAAAAACTCGGCGGTGGACCCGCTCAAGCGCGCCACAAAACCCGCGCCGTGAAGTGATTCATCGGGATGCGCGCTGCTGACGATAAAAGAGGAATTTTCCAGCGGGCTGCGCCCATACACCGCCGGATCCAGAAACGGAATCAGCGCGGAGCGCAGATCCGAGGAAAATTCCGGATACAGGCCGGCCCGCAGCACTTCTAGCAGGTATTTGTACTCCATATGCAGCCAGATGGACTCGTTTTCCAGCCAACCGGGCGGGAATACCCGCGCCCTGCCAATTTCGACTCCTTGGCCGGCGAGCGAGGCATTCAGCTTGTACATCTTCAATTTCGGATCGTACAGGGCGCTGGTCCTAATCCGCCGGTATAGATCGAGCGCGGCCCGGGGATTTTCCTGAAGCTTCATGGCGTGCACCGGCCCCTCCAGGAAGAGCGGAAGGACGACCGGCTGGAAACTCATGGGGCGAATGAAGGGGCGACCCTCGGCATCCGTCGCGGGCTTGCCTTCCGGGCCAATCGCCGGTTCATACTCTCCCACGGTATAGTAGAAAAATGTCGGCGGAAGATTGTCGTTGAGAGAAAGTGCGCGGTCAATTCCCTGCTGCAGTTTTTCCGAAAAATTCGAAAAATGCCGGGTGATTTCGGAAAAGGGTATCGGTACCGTTTTACCCGCCAGACCGAACCGGATGGAGGCCCGATATTTTTCCCGGGCCGTGGCCACGGTGTCCCAATAGAGATAATCCCGATCCGGATCGCGCGAACTTCGATGACCATCCAAGCGCCGGATCACTTCCTTTAAGAACGCGTCCATCTCGGCCGGAAGTTCCAATCCGCCTTCTCCGTGCTCCCGGAGGGCTTGCAGGAGAAAATCGACCAGGCGTTTCAGCTCGTACGTTTCCGGCAGAGACGAACCAAATAAACCGGGAAGGCCGTTGAGGGCATCATTCCAGCCGGGACGGCTCGCTTCCATTTCGATCCCCATCCCCCACGGATCTAGCGTGGAAAATTTATTGAGCGCGAGAGATATGAGTTTGGCAAAAAGCGTGGTGCGGTAAATATCCCCGCGGCCGTCGGCCGTCCGCAACCAATGCCGGTTTTCCAAACGGGAGTTGAGCAGGGCAGCCTTCTCCGAATCCTCTACGATCGCATTCAACTGCCGCGGCTGGCCGTTCACCAACACAAATTTTTTCTCGCGTGGCTGTACCGAAAAGGCGTTGTCGTAGAACCGGATATCGGCATCTTCGAACAGCAGCCGGTCTTTCTGCTCCGGATAGATCGTCAGGTAGGATTCCACAAGATCGAGGTTGTACGTCCAATGGTCAACCCAGAATCCTCCGCCGTGCTCGGCGTTCAGGTGCTGGTCCACCACCGACATCACCCGGTCCAGGAACTCCTCCCATGGGAAATGCAATTTCACCTTCTGGTCCGTCAGAAAGCGAAGCAGGCTGCCCGGGGTGAAGGGCTGGGAGAGGAAATTATCCAGCGCCGACGATGGATCGGCCAACGCGCCCACCTCCGCGTGTTTTTCCGGAGGCAGGGTAAACATGCTGCCCTGAATTACCAGCGGATTGTACCCATCGGCCTGAATGAGACTTATGAAGGTGCGAATATTAAAATCCATGACCCGCGGGTTGAACAAGACATCGCTCCGCCGGTTTTGGATGATATCCCGATAATTCCCGTTGCCTTGCGAAAAAGGCTCATCCATCAAGCGGAAATCGTTGTAATCCCTTTCCAAATCCCCGTGTTTTCGTGAATATAAATGAAAGACGGTTGGATGCTGCGGATCGCCCCAGACCAGCGGCCAACCTCCGCGGAGGATATTGTCCAACATTGTTTGACGGCAGTAGGCATCGAAGACCGGGGAGCTCGTCTTGGTGGCGATTCCATCCGTTAAATCATGCACAAGCGCATTACCAATCTGACGGCGCTCCATCAGGTACCCGGGGCGCATCAACCGCTCCCGCACCGGTTCGAGTTTCTCGATATGGTGGAGATGCCCGAAAACCTCATAGAAACAAATCGTCTCGCCCGGATCAAGGAGTTGCGCGGTGCCAAAGAAAGCGCAGGGAGTGCGGCCGATGGTTATTTGTTTTTTCCGCACAAGCGCGGCGAGGGGCTCCCTCTCAAAACTATCCGGCTTGCTCAATCCGGTGTTTTGTCCGAAGACTATTTCCGGGTCGACCAGAGCCGGTAGTTGGGAATATTGTTCTTTCTTCTCGAGAAACGCAAAGGCGAAATTTCCACGCTCGATGGTTTCCACCACCGGGGAATCCCCCGCGCTGGATCGCAACCGATAGAAAGGCGCTTGATTTTCGAGGTTGAAAACTCCCATCCACGCCTCAATCGTCCGGGGAATATTCTTCAGCGCTCCGTTCGAGACGCCGTAGGGAATCAGGACCGCCAACCCGTCCAGAATTTCCAGCGAGACCTTTTTCGCGGAGATATTCTTTATGGAAATCCGGCGTGTCAATCCGGCAAAATCTTCTTTAGGAAGCGTAAAATACAACACATTGGTTTGCAGGCCGCACCCGGAATCGATCTCCTGCAATTCCAACTCGTTCATCCCAATGGCCATCTGCCGCCGAATGCCCGCGGATTGCGGCGAAGGGGAGAACGGTTCATAGACCGCCGGGGATGTTTCCGGGATATTTTTTATAAAGGTGCGAAAGCCGCACCAAGGGGTGAGTTGATAGGCTCGGTTTGCCCCTTGANNATAGAAAACCCAAAGGGGAATCCCTTCCGGTCCGGCGATGCCCGGGAGAAAACTGGCGAAAGGCCGCGCGGAAGAAAAATCGCTGAGGACAAACCGCCCCTGATCGTCGAAATCACTTTTTGTCATGGATGAGATCCTCATCAATCAAATCTTGGCAGGAAAAGCAAAGAAATCCGATCCATGAAAAGCACGAAGAACACAAATCGGATAAAAGATTTCATGTATCTCCGGTTTTCTTCGTGTCAATCATGGAAAATTGCATGGTTGGTTCCGGCGCGTTCGAATGAGGCCCATGGTAAGTTCCGGAATTTATTCGCCGCCATTTTACCGGAAAGCCCGTATTTACGTCGACCGGACCGCCGGCCTACTATTCGCCGAACCAACGAAAAAGAAGATGGAGTTGTCGAACGCGGATATTTATTCGCCCGCCACTTTCCGAATCCATCCTCCGGCCGGTGAATATGTTGCTCTGAAACAATTTCAAAAAAAGGCGCCTGTATCGGCGCCGGAGGAAATTCCGCGGGGAACGCATTTCTGACCGCGGCCATGTTCGCGGCAAATAGAAAACAGCGGCAAGGAAGATATCATCTTCGCATTGCGTGAGTTTTCATGGGACTTTTGTTTTTCATCCTCCGGGTTTCCAAATACGGCGGGTTAGTCCGGCAACGCGCCGTATTTGTTCGTTTTACAGCATCGAAGAATCGGGCAACAAAGAGCAATCCTCTATCCCGGTTAATCCTCGCGCTTGGACCTTAGATTTTTTTTCCCAACGTCACGGTGAGTTGATGCGATGAATTGTCCGCCAACTGCGCGATCATCTCGCGGGGGATAACCACCCTGCCCGTTTCCCGCCGGAATGTCACCGGCGAGCCGTTGAGCTGTAGGGTTTGAATTTGGTATGCATCGAAATCCAGTCGGTCCGGATTGAGGTAGCGGATGGTGATCGTTCTACCCGCAAAGACCGTTTGGATTTGGGCGTGTCCCTTCGCATCAAACTGTGCCCGCACCAGCTTGGGCGATAGCGAAAGGTCGCCCCATGCGCCCCGAACGCCGAATACTTCGGTTACCAGCGTCATCAAATACCAGCTGGCGGAACCCGTCAGGTAGGGATACATCCCCCGCCCGCGGGAATTAATATATTCCGGCAGACCGGGATACATCCGACTGACGGAGAAATTCTGGCAATGCCGGTAGAGATCATCGAGCACCTTGAAGCCCTCCAATACCAGCCCGCGTTGATAGAGCGCGTAAGCAAACATCACCGCCATATGGCTGAACATCGCGCCGTTTTCTTTATGCCCAAAGGCATATCCGAAACAGCGTCCAAGGTTCAGCAGGGTTTCCTTAAAATCGGTATTCAGCCGGTATCCGCCCATCTGCGGGTCGAGCAGGTAGCGGTTCGCCGAGCGGAGAATTTCACGCGCCTGTTGATCGGTCGCGATCCCGCTCAGGAGCGGGAACACCTGGCTGGTCAGGATCATCCGCACCCCGTTCGGATGATCGCCTTCAACACGCTGTCCGTCGTCGTCGTAATAGCCGTTGTACCAGCCGAATCCTTCCTTATCGACCAGCCACTCCTGGCGGCGAATGTGCTCGAAGAGCCAATCCGCCTTGCGGGTCAGGTCCTTCGCCAAGTCCGCAAGGCTGATGACCGCCTTTTCTCCCGAAAGCGTATGCCGGCATTTATCGAAATACTCGTCCAGCCGCTTCCGCTTGGCGGGAAACGAAGCGTAGTCGACCGGATCGGCCAGCGTATCCAGTAGCAGCAGCATCTCTTTGGCGACAGCCACCTGGGAAATTCCCGATTTCTCCATCCAGTGAGCCATCTCGCACAATTGGCGCAAGTTCCCCGCATACAGCGACGCAAAGGCCACGCTTTCCCCGCGCGTCGGGGCCATATCCATCCCGTCGTTCCAATCCGCGCCCTCCAGCCGGATGATATTGTGTTCGCCGACGTTGAAGAACGGAGTCAGATGCTGGAGCAGCAGATGCTCCAGGACCGTCCCGTTGTACGCCTCGCCGGAAACCATCCTCTGCAGAGTGCCCTGCCCCGGATGCCAGTCTTCATCCACTTTTTGCGCGCGATGGACAAGTTGATCTTTGAAGTAAGTCTGCGACCGAAGGAGAAAGGCGGGATCGCCGGTCTGGTCAAGATACAAACGGGTGGTTAGCAGCGGCCAGGCGCCATGATCCATCCACGTGCGGGCGATATTATTCCGGTCGGCCAGGAATTCTCCGGCTTTGGCCTTGATGATCGTGGCGTTGCTCCCATCCACGCGGATTCCGGCGAAGTTCGCAAACAGCAGCTCGCCGACATCTCCGGGGTTCATGATCAACAAGGCCAGAATATCCTGCCACAGATCGCGCCATCCGCGGCCGCCCCGTCCGTAATCATGGTAGGGAAGGAAGGAGTTGCCGCACAACCGGCGCAGGATCGGCTGCAGCGTCACCCATTTCACCCACAGATCGAACCGCGAATCGCCGCTGGTTATCCGCAGCGTGTCCAGTTTGCGGGACCATCGGGCTTGCGTGTCCTCCAGCGCGGCGTCAAAGCGTTGGGCATTCCCATACCGCTCGATCAGATCTTCCGGCGAAGCGGCGGTTTCCTCCAGAACGGCGAGGATGAGGATATACGTCTGGCTTTTACCGGGGGCTATCGTGATTGCGGAAAAACGCAATCCGCCAATCGCTTCAAATCCATCGATCGGTTTATCCGGCTTCTTCGCCCGATCCCGCGGCGCGACTACCGCCTCCGGCCAATCGAAACTGCCGCCCTCGCCGATAAAATCCTCGGCAACGGGGATAATTTCCTCCGGCGGCCGCCCTTCGCCATCCGCTCCCAACACTGCGTAAGTGACCGTGTTCGGGAGGTGGCCGCGCTCATCGAACGATAGCGTGGGGCGGACCAGAACGCCATGGGTATGAGTTTGAATCCGGTGCAGCAGCGAGGTGACATGCCGGTGATCCCGCAAATTACCGGCGGAGCGTCCGAAGATCGGAATCGCGGCGGTCGGGGTCAATGGGAGAGGGCGGGATCCCGTATTGGTCAGGGTCACCCGCATCAGTTCCACTGGATCGCCGCCATCGGGAACGAAATTCGTAGTCTCCGCGCGCAGGCCCAATTCCTTGTTTTCGCGCGTCAGCTTATGCCATAGAAAACCGGCTTCCATCTGGACGGTTTCGGCACCGCCGCTTGCATACCGGCCGGCGATTTGCGGCGCGGCGTTCCCGCTGACGGACCAGGGACCGAATTTCTCATTGTAGATCCAGAAATTTCGAGCGGCCCTGGAAATATGCAGGTCTTCGACCGAAACCGGTATGGTGAGGAAGGTATCCTGGCTGGTCTTGATGTCCCCGTGCAGCATCGGGGTGACAGCCGAAATTAAACCCCTCTCATTGACGAGCGGAAAGTAAAGGTAATTGTGTTTGTGCGGATCGCGGAGAACAAAGGTCCCATTCGGATCTGAGAATTGCCACCCCAAAACGGTCTTTTCGGACATGCTTCTTCCGCCTCAATGAAGGACCAGGATGATATCTGTCGGCAACCGCGAACGGTTCGATTCCCTTGTGACCGAATCAAGATTACCACGATTTTACGAAAAAGGATTTCTGGGAGAAGGCGATACCTGCGAGGATTTTCCTGATCGATACTCGTTGCCGATTTGCGATTTTTCGCACCTCGGATGGATGTGATGGAATCCTCTTTCCTCGCTTGTTGTGAAGTACCGGATTGATTCCTCATGTGCAGGCGTTAAGCCGGATCCCGCGCAAGGAAGGAAAAGGTCGACCCATGCTGCCCGTGGTTTTCGTTAAGCGATCCCGCTAGGAGTAGTCGGTGACTTTGGGCGTGTGACCCACGCGGGGTTCTGTCGGTCCGCCCGTATTATTAATGACATTTAAGATCCCCCCATTGGAGGTTATCGTCACCGTGATAATGTCGTGGAACTTAACGTTGGGATTATCCGGCACCTCGATCGCCCGGGTCAGGTAGATATCTTCCCACGTGAAAACGGCGTAGATGCCGAGTCCCCAGGCTTCGTGGCTCGTTACACTGTCGGCCACTTTGTATGAAGCCCAGCCGTCGACGCCCGGACCGGACGTCCAACTCGCCTGATCCGGCGGATCGTAAGGAAGCTCGGACTGGTAGAAGTAAACCCGGCCTCCGTTGCCGTTCCATAACACCTGGTACTCCTGGAAGTGTTCGACGAACAGTCCGTAGATGGTGACGTTATCGCCGTTCACCACCAGCCCGTTGGCGGCGGTGTTGCTCTGCCAATCCACTCCCGATCCGTGATCCGCGCGCCAGATCCAGGTGTGATCCACGATCGTGTCGTCGGCGTTGATCCGGAGACTGACCGTGGCTTTCCCGACGGAGGGCCCGCCGATTCGAAAGTACACGTCATGCAACGAGATGGGATTCGCGGCATGGCGGGTGGTGTTGCCGCTCGTGCCCACCTCGAGCAGGACGGGCGAATTGGTCCTGCCCGCATCGAAGAGGATTCCTGCGACGATGACACCGTCCGTGTCCGCCACCGTCATCGCGGCGAGGCCGGTCTGCGGGATCAAGGTCGCCAGACCCAGGCCCAGGACCACCGTATTGGCGCGCGTGATCCGGATGGTGTCGCTGAGGGGATAGAGACCGGGGGTGAGGATCAAGTTCTTGCCGGCGGCGAGCTGGGCATTGATTGTCCCGGCATCGTCTTTATCCGGCCTGGCAATATAAAACCGGCCGATGGGGATATCCGTGCCCGGCGTCGATCCGCCGGCCCAGTCGTAACCGGCGCTCTCGCGTTTGAGGGCCGGCACACGCACGCTATATTTGCCGGCCGAATCGATCTGCAGGAACGGCTTCTCGCGCACGACCGGAACCGAGGCAACCCGGGTGTACGGCGGGCTGGGCCAATCGCCCGCCGGCGGATTCACAACCCCGACAAAGACCATGTTCCAATTCGAGCCCGTCCAACTCCCCCACTGAGCGTTGCGGGAGATCCACTGCTGCTGTGAACCGGAATCCACATTTCCGTCCACCAGCGTATCGGACATCCAGCCGCCGCTTGCCCAGCCGTTGGATTGGTGCAGCGCCATATCGCCGCGGACGTGCATCCGGCGGAATGCGACGCCCTGCGAGACCGCCCACTTCACGGTGCCGTCGGAGGGCGTCACCGAGAAGTTCTCGGCGCCGCGCCAGAAGTTGCAGGTGGCGTTGTTGTTCGACAGGTAGGCGTCGGAGTGCAGGTTGCCCGTGATGGAGACGTCGTCGGGCGACGCTCCCAATCCCAGCACCTGCGTATAGAACCCCACCGGTATGTCCACGGCGTATGTACCCGGCTGGAACAGCAAAGCGTAACGTTCGTAACCGAACTGACGGCTGCGCTGGTCGCTGTAAATATCATCGAGTTGGGATTGGATAGACGAAGCCGGCATGGAGGGATCGAAGATGATCACGTTCGGCCCGAAATCCGGAACGGCGTCCGTCCCGGCGGGAGTTAAAGTGTCCGTCGGCAGGCCGGTCGTGGACGTGGCCGCTGGAGCCGCGCCCTTAACGTTTGCGCATCCTCCCAGTGCCGCGGCAAGTATCAAAGCGGCGATCCAACCGAACAACGACCGTCTATGGTTCTTTATCACCGGTCTCCTTCTCAAAGGGCGGTTTCCACGCCGAAATGCCGCACTGGAACGAAACGTTTGAGCAGGCGTCGTCTGTTGGGGGATTTCGGCGGACGGGTGTTGAACCACCGCTCGGTCCATCGGGTTCCCCAATCGAAACATTGCATCACCGGTTCTTTTTGGCAAATACCGACCATCCAAACCGAATGTATCCTCCACCCTCCCATTCCTGACCGGGGGCGGGAAGGTAATCCTCCTACTTTGGAGTCGAGGTCGCCCAGCCGCCCGGGCGAGCATAGACCCTCACGTAATCGACCTTCATGGTTTGAGGGAACACGGTCGTATCATCGGGGAACCCGGGCCATCCGCCGCCTACGGCGACGTTCAAGATGATATAGAAGGGGTGGTTATAAACCCATTCCGCGCCCTCCGGCAGGTCGGCCGGGGTATTGGTCTTGTAGAGTTGGTTATCGACGTACCAGCGGATGACATTAGGTTCCCATTCGACCGCGAACAGATGGAAACCGTCGGCAAAGCGTTCGCCCCCGGGCAAGGCAAACGGGCCGCCGATTCCATTCGCTCCCGAGTAGCCGGGGCCGTGCATGGTCCCATGGACGATATTGGGTTCCTTGCCGATATTCTCAAAGATGTCGATCTCACCGCTCGAGGGCCACCCGCCGCCCACACCCAACATCCAAAAGGCCGGCCATAATCCCTGCCCATATGGGATCTGGATGCTGGCTTCAAAGCGGCCATACATTTGCTCGAACTTACCCATGGTGGTCAGCTTGCCCGAGGTGTACTCCCTCAATTCGTAATCTTCCTTGAGGGCTTTAAGCACCAGCATCCCGTTTTTTCCGGTCGGATTCTCGATATAGACATTCTGAATGCGAGGGGTGTAATACTCCAACTCGCTATTCACCCAGGCCGGAGTGTCGGATGGCGTCCACTTATCAGTATCGACCCCTGAGCCGTCGGGGGAGTTGAACTCATCGCTCCAAATTAAATCCCAATTTACCAATGTGGCGGTTCGTGTGGGAACCAGTGTGGGAGTTGCCGTAGGAGGCACTGGAGTATTGGTAGAGGTGGGCGCCTGCGTCGGGGTGCTGGCCGCCGGATTGCATGCTGCCAATATTAATAGGAAGGCGAGTGCGGCCAACAGCGGCTTTGGATTGAGAGCACCAGCCGCATCGGGCCTCTGATGGAGGTTCGCAGAGTGGTTCAGTAAAATATTCATGAGGTTTTTCCTTTCCGGAAAAGGAATTTACGATTGAGATGCGAAGGATTAGGTCGCCGGATAATTTTAAGGAGATTGCCCGCGCTTGGCAAGAGCGATGCTTCCCATGCCAAGGAGATCGCGCATCCCCGGCGCGGATGAGGCCGGACGTAAGTCGGCGGTTTCATCCCAACCTGCTTTCCGGCGCTTGCCCTGCGGCGGAGGGCGCGGCAGGCTTCATGCAATGCCGTCGGGTCAAGAATATGAGGTTCCGCAGATCCGACGCGTCCCCGCAGGCGATCCGGGAGATAGGCCCGGCGTGCGCGCACCCAATCCACCCCTTTTGGTTGGTCGGCCCACGGCAGCCGCTGCGTGGAGAACCCGGTGGAATTATCGAAACCCCCGATGGCACAATTGACCCCCTCACAGGATTGGTTTAAAATAATACGAGTGACGCAACCCATCTACACCTCCTCTTTTTTAAAGCGGGAAAATACCATCTGTTTTTGACAGTAAGCCTTTCAGCAGATTTTTTTTTATTTTTGGTTGACAGCAAAACGGAGATTCAATATGTCCACATGTTCTTCTTCCAAGATCCACGGAGTTGATAGGATCATCGGGCGTGCGACGGGATGGGCGATCGCCATCTTTTTAGCAGGCATTTTTCTCGTTCCGTTGCCGCTGGCTTCTGCCCGGGCGGCCACTCAACCCTGGATGGACAGCTCGCTCCCGCCTGAACAGCGCGCCGGACTTTTACTGGGCGCCATGACTTTGGATGAAAAGATCGCCATGGTCCATGGCGACAGCCCGCATGGCTACGTCGGCCGCGTCCCGGAAAATACGCGTTTGGGCATTCCGGCGCTCATTTTGCAGGATGGGCCGGCCGGCGCGGCCGGCGGGCTGACCTCGGTCACCGCTTTTCCGGACCCGATCACCGTCGCCGCAAGTTGGGATATCGACTTGATGCAACGTTATGGCGCGGCGATGGCGGAAGAGGAACGCGATAAAGGCGTCAACGTACAGCTCGGTCCGATGATGAACATGGATCGAGTTCCGTTGGCCGGCCGCAATTTTGAAGGTTATGGAGAGGATCCATACCTCGCCGGTCAAATGGCGGCCGCCACCGTGCGCGGTATCCAGAGCCGGGGCGTCATCGCCACCGCCAAGCATTACATCAATAACGATCAGGAGTTCCAACGCACCACCATCAGCGCCGAAATCGACTCCCGCACACTCCACGAGCTCTACCTGCCGCCCTTTACGGCGGCGGTGAAGGCGGGCGTCGGAGCGATCATGTGCTCTTATAACCGGATCCACGATATCTATGCCTGCGAAAACAACGAAACGCAAAATACCTGGCTCAAAGGCGAGTTGGGATTCACCGGCTGGATCATGTCGGACTGGGGAGCAACACACAACACGGCCGCTGCGGCTGACAACGGGCTGGATATGGAAATGCCGAGCGGCGTTTACTTTACCGGACTCCAGGCAGCCATCGATTCGGGCGAAGTTCCCACCAGCCGGCTGAATGACATGGTGCTGCGCATCCTGACCGTCATGTTCCGCGCGGGTCTGTTCGACCGCGCACCGGTCGGATCGATCGGCGCGGACGTGCAAAGCCCGGCTCATACTCAACTTGCCCAGGACGCGGCCGCCCAAAGCATGGTGCTCCTGAAAAATACGAACCAGGTCTTGCCGCTTGATGACGGGAAAATCCATTCGATCGCCGTGTTTGGCTCGACCGCCGACACGATCCCCGTCGTGGCGGGCGGCGGTTCCGCGCACGTCACCCCGGCTCAGATTGTTACGCCCCTCCAGGGGATCATCGCGCGAGCCGGCGATGGCGCCACCGTCCGGTACTTTCAGGAAAACGAACTCGCGGGAAATCCGGTTCCCTCCGCATTTTTCAAGACGCCAAAAGGCGGCCAAGGTTTGCAAGCGCAATACTTCAACAACGCCGCCCTGAGCGGCAATCCTGTGCTGAGCCGGGTGGATCCCAACATCGATTTCGGCTGGAAAGGCGGCTCCCCCGGGAACGGGGTAAACACCAGCGGCTGGTCGGTGCGCTGGACGGGAACCATTACCGCCCCGGTGGCCGGTCGCTACAATCTGGCGCTCATCAGCAGCGGCGGCAGCCGGCTGTATATCGATGGTCAGCTTGTCATCGATAATTGGGGTGACCACGCCGAGCAAACCAAATTGTTAAAGAGGAGATTGGAAGCCGGGAAAACCTACACCATCCAGGTGGAGTACGCACAAACAGGGGAAGCCGGCGATGTCCATTTCACCTGGTTCAAACCCGGCGACGATCCTCTTGCTCAAGCGGCGGCCTTCGCCAGCCAATCCGATGTTTCCATAGTCGTAACGGGCGCCGGCGCGGGCGAGGGAGCCGACCAGCAGGGTCTCGACGTATTGAATGACGAGCTGGTCTCCACCGTGGCGCAGGCAAACCCGCGCACCATCGTGGTGGTGTATTCCCCCGCACAGGTTCTTATGCCGTGGACCGACCAGGTGCCTGCCATTCTGCTTGGGTGGTTGCCCGGGCAGGAGGCGGGCGGTGCTTTGGCCTCCGTGCTGTTTGGGGATGTCAACCCTTCGGGCAAGCTGCCGATGACGTTTGCGCAAAGTGCGGCGGATTATCCTGCAAAGACGCCGGAGCAATACCCGGGAGTTGACGGGCATGTCTATTACACTGAAGGCCTCCAAATGGGGTACCGCTATTTCGATAGCCTCGATATCAAACCCCTCTTCCCCTTCGGGTATGGGTTGTCCTACACCACG
The DNA here is from genome assembly GCA_003141675.1 of Anaerolineae bacterium. GTDB lineage: Bacteria > Chloroflexota > Anaerolineae > Anaerolineales > RBG-16-64-43 > FEN-1073. Next base: position 6,538 of record PLND01000049.1, on the reverse strand, counting down.
TTCGATTACGCGAATTTAAACATCAACCCTGCCGATATCTCCGCCGACGGCACAGTGACTATCAGTGTGGATGTGACCAACAGCGGCACGCGCCCCGGCGCCGAAGTGGCCCAGCTCTATTTGGGTTTTCCGCCTGAGAGCAGCGAACCTCCCAGCCAGTTGAAAGGCTTTCAAAAAGTCTTCTTACAACCGGGAGAGACCCGGCGCGTATCCTTCACAGTCGCACCGCAGGATTTCTCTTTTTGGAGTGCCGGGTTGGGGCAATGGGTGGCCTACCCGGGCTCCTACCAGGTAATGGTGGGATCCTCCTCGCGCGACATTCGCCTAAGAGGCAATTTCATAGCGCGCGGGGGTCCGCTCATGGGGACGGTTTACCAGGCAGAAACGGCGACTCTCTCGGGCGGTGCAACAATTGCCGATAATCAAACCGGCTACACGGGCACCGGATTTGTCGGCGGGTACGATCATGCGGGTGCCGCGGCCGCTATCATTGTCAAAGTCGGCAGCGCCGGCAAATACAATGTGACCCTGCGCTATGCCAGCGCCATGCGGCTTACCGGATCCGATACGCCGCGCTCGCTAAGCCTTTACGTCAACGGCGTCAAAGTCGGGCAGACCAGTCTGCCGAGCCTCGCGAATTGGAATACCTGGGATTTCAAGACGGAAACGCTCTCCCTTCAGGCCGGCGACAATACGATTACCTACCAGTACGACCCAGGCGACAGCGGGGATGTTCATCTCGATGCGGTCCTCGTCGAAAAATTTGTCAAACCCGCACCGACCGTTACGCCAAACAATAGTCCAATGATAGTGCTTACTGCCACGCTGGCACCTGCCACGCTGGCACCTGCCACGGTGGCGCCCGCCACGCCGGCGCCTGCCGCCACGGGATCGTCCGGCAATGCTTGGCTTCCGTATGTTCTCTTGGGCGTTGTGATCTTGGCGGTTTTCGCCGCAATTGGAATTATGCTCTCGCGACGACGATCGCGGGGAGATTAACAAATCTTCGATAAGGCGGAGAAAGCGCACGCCCCACTCTCCCAATCGCAGGATGGTACAGGGAACTGCTCACCCATCCCCTTTTTATCTCTCCTTTGATCGGTTTCATGCTTTTCAAACCGGTTCGGGGATCCATAAACAAAATATGTTGGTTGGGTTCGAACAACCCATGTTAGCCGGTCCAAGATCTTCTTCCCCTTTCCTCAACCGGTGTGTAGGGCCGATCTTCATCTGATTCCACTCCTCGAGGAGTGGAATTGCTCGTTTTTTATCGAAGGCGGAATTCGAATGGTTGAATCCGGGGTTATTCTTCCTTATAATTGGTACGTACGCCAACACCTCCGGCACGGCCGATTCCGGCGTGGACCAAACGCGAAGGATAACCTTCGCCCACGGCCCCACATCCGGATGAAATAAAGCGAAGAATGGAAAATTCAAAGCGCCGTACGATTGGCACTCTTGTCGGTTTCCATATCTACGATGGATCGCATCCGGATCCCTATGCATCCCCCGTGATCCGCGGCATGCAGTCGGCTGCGCGGGATAAAAATGTGAATATCATGGTTGCGTGCGGGGTTGGTCGCGGGGTCGGCCCCAGCCGGCATATGCCGGCCTGGCCGGAATTAAATGAAGAGACGGACTTTGTCCCGATCGGGCCGTGGAACACCGATGGATTAATCTTCCTGGTTCCCCTGATCACGAAACCGCGAATTGAATATGCGCAACGTCTGGCCGACAACGGTTTTCCGGTAATCTTCGTGGGATCCGGTGTCGGCCACCCCGCCATCATCGTCGATAACGAGGGGGGCATCCGGCAAGTCATAGAACATTTGGTACAGCATCACCACCGCGATATTGCCTTCATCGCCGGCGATGAACTAGACCCGGGCGACAGCACTGCCCGGGTGAACGCCTTCCGGCGGAACGTGAAGGAATTTGGATTGAGCGATGACCCGCGTTTGTTGGAATATGGAATGCATTGGGATGTCGGCGGCTACCGTGCCATGCAGCGCTTGCTGCAATCGGGCGTGAAGTTTACCGCCGTGATGTGCAGCAACGATCAATCCGCGTTTGGCGCGATGAAAGCGTTGAGGGAAGCGGGGAAGCGAATCCCTTGGGATGTGGCGGTTACCGGGTTTGACGATATCCAGGAAAGCCAGGCCCATGTCCCCCCGTTAACCAGTGTGCATGCTTCCCTATTCGAGACGGGGTATCGCGCTCTTATGCTTTTACTTAAGCGGATCGAGCAGGGCCCCGCCGTCCTTCCGGAATTTACCTGCGTTTCCACCCACCTCACGCCGCGGCAATCCTGCGGCTGCCTGCCGGAAATGGTCGCCCTGGCCTCTGTCAGCACCGGTTCCTCCGTCCCGAATGCGGATGGCTCTCCGCAACATTTTAAGGAAGAGCTGGCGCATGCCATGCAGAACACGCTGGAGGCCGAAAATTCCCGGATTCACGACAGCGAACTCACGCTCTTGTGTGGCCGTTTGGCGGATAATTTCTTACTGAGTTTAGAGGGTGGGGATATCTCCCATTTCCAGAACACGCTGATCGAAATCCTGCAGCATGTGGAAATGACGAGCGACGACAGTACGTATATCTGGCAATCGGTCGTTTCGGTTCTCCGCTTGGGGGCATATGCCTTCCTGAAAAGCAACCCCAATCCCCTCTTCGCCGAGCATGCGGAAAACCTGCTCCACCTGGCGAGGGTGCTGATCAGCGAGAGCGCTCAAGGGTGGTACACACGGCTGCAAGTGAATCAGACCAATCGCGATGAAATTATGGGATTGTTGACCGCGCGCTTGATTTCCAATTCGGAGGAAGGCCAGGTGTACACCACGCTGCGGGAGGATCTGCCGCAACTGGGCGTACGTACCTGCAATGTGGCTTTCTTTGATCCGCGGGGGGAGGATCCGGCGGCCATGAGCCTGTTGCACTCCACAGAGACGGATGCACCCATCCTTCGCTTCGAAACCCGCCGGTTTCCACCTCCCGGATTGTATCCGGCGGAGGAGCCGTTCAACCTGGCTCTTCTGCCGCTGTTCTTCCAAAGCGAGAAACTTGGATACGTTGCGTTCGACGGCGGCAATTTGGATCCCTTGGCCACGCTGGTCCGCCAGCTTTCATCATCGATTAAGAACGCTCGGCTTCACGCCGAAGTATTGGAGTTGTCGCTGACCGACGGGTTGACGAGCGTGCACAACCGGAGATATTTCGAGATCATGCTGCAAAAGGAAACGGAGCGAAGCAACCGCTACAACCGGGACCTGGCGGTCATTATGATCGATATCGACCATTTCAAACAATACAACGATACGTTCGGGCATCCAGCGGGAGACGAGGCGTTACGGGCAGTGGCGAACTGCATTATCCAGGGAGCACGGCGCGGGCTGGATATGGTGACGCGGTACGGCGGTGAAGAATTTACGATTCTCCTCCCAGAAACAGACGTCGACGGAGCGCGGATCGTGGCCGAAACCATACGCGAGGGCGTGCAGAGCGACCGGAACCTTCTTCAACCAACGACGGTGAGCCTGGGGATTACTGCGATGTGCGGGAAGGGAGTGCAACCGCAGGCGCTGGTGGACCAGGCAGACCGGGCGTTGTATCAGGCCAAGGCACAGGGCCGGAATCGCACAATTATCTTTACAGATTGGATGCGGGAATCGGCCCATACCAATTCGCCGAGTGGTTAACACAAGCTTAAGTGACCTCCGGGTTATCAACGGCTTTTGGAAAAACGCGAACTTATTTTTTTCTCGAGAGCCATCAAGCCCGGAGAATCCAGATTGGATGTATATCTATTAGTCGGTGATGGCATGAAAGGCAAGATTCGGAATAGAAAAGGCAGGGTGATTTATTTAGGAATGTAGATTTGGATGCACAGAAGATGCGGTGAGATCAAAATGCAGGATAATTCACAAGGAAGGCATATCCATATTTTGGGTTAATAATAGACCGGATAAGATGAGCGAACAGCACAGGTTTCCAAATTCCTTTATTATTCATTTGTTGTGACTTTCCCCGAATGCCGAAAGACGCCGGGTTCGAACCCGTTTCGGGAGGCGAGCGGGAAGCTAAGCATCTGGATGGGCAATACATCCGCTATGGGCATCCCAATTCCTTCCCCGGCCGGGCAAGGGATGCAGGGAAGACCAGACGGATCTTTGCCAGTAATGAGGAATGCGCGCGCACCATACCCCTGCAATTCTTCCACCAATTTTCGGTTTAGGTGCGCCGACCGCTCCTCGCCCTCGAACACCAGTACCGTGAGCGTGGAATCCGCCAGTTCCAGCGGGCCGTGACGGAATTGCGCGGCGCTCAATCCTTGGGCAGTGACCTTGGCCGCTTCCTTGAGAATCAAGCCGGCCGTTTCCGCCGAAGCCAAAGAGATCCCGCGGCCGACGATGATCAGCCTGTTCCCATCGGCTATCTGCCCTTCCAGCCGGCGCGTATGCGCTTCCCAATCTTGCAAATACACTTCCGCCGCGGCAGCCGCCGCAGCCGCCTGCTTCCGCTCGGCATCCAAGTTTCCGCCTACAAGACTCAACGCAACCAAACGATTGATAATCAGCGTATTGACGTACGTCTTGGTGGCCACTGTGTGTTCCTGCCCCGCCCGCATAGAAATCCATGCATGCGCTTTTTTTGCCGCCGGGCTGGCTGGGTCGTTGGTGGAGGCCAGCACGAACGCCGCCCGGGACGCGCTTTCCAGGAGCGCTACAATCTCCGCGCTACGGCCGGATTGAGATACCACCCACAGGAGCGTCTTGGGCGTGATCAACCGGGTGACCGAATGCAGCAGTTCAGCGGACTCGATGCACCACGCAGCCACACCATGCTCCGCGAGGGATTGCCAAGCCGGATAGCTGCCGAACAGCGACGTGCCCATGCCGGTGATGACAACCCGGTCGAGCCTTCCATCGCTCAGACGCCTGGTGACATCCCGCAACAGCTTCTGGTCGAATCCATCCAGCGCAGCCCGCATGGCGGAAGGCTGTGCAAGAATATCCGCGAGGTAAGCGTTCATATGGTTCTTCCGGCTCTCGGGAGCGTTTGGATGGCGGTCAGAGCCGCGCCGCATACTCCGGCGTTGTCCCCAAGCTGGGCGGGCACGATGCAAACTTCACGCGAAGGCATTAATACGCTGTGGCGCTCGAGAATTTCGCGCACAATCGGTTGCAGCAGATCGTACGAACTCATCACGCTTCCGCCAAGCACGATAACCTCCGGCGCGAGGAAGGCGATGATGTTGACCAGTCCCAACCCGAGATAACGGCCCGCATGCTGCGCCACCTCGAGTGCAGCCGGATCGCCGCGGCGCGCGGCTTCCATGGCCGTGCGCGCGTCAATCTGATCGATATTTCCACCCGCCATCTCCCACAATAATGAATTTTCCCCTGCGGCGGCTTTTTCGCGGGCAAGTTTTCCAAGTGCCGGGCCGGCAATAAGCACCTCCATGCATCCATGCGCCCCGCAATAGCACTCCGGTCCGTTCGGGTCCAACACCTGGTGCCCGACCTCGCAATGCAAGCCGCGCCACCCGCGATAAATGGATCCGTCAAGGATAAACCCCGTACCAACGCCGGTTCCCACCGTCAGCGCGCATAAGCGGCGAACGCCCTTTCCGGCGCCCTGCCAATATTCTCCCAGCGCGGCCGCATCCGCGTCGTTTTCCAGCATCACGGGTACATGAAAATGTGCGGATAACGGCGAGACAATATCGACATCTTTCCATGTCGGCAATGTCCACGGGTTTTGGATAGTGCCGCGCGCCCGATCCAACGGACCGGTGGAGCCGATGCCGATGCCGCGCAGCGCCACAGATCCGGCCAAACCCAATACCTCTTCGATAAGTTTGCGAACATTCTCCAGACCAACGGCCGGCCCGCGGGCAGCTTCCATCAGTGTTTGCCTGCGCGCCAGCAGTGCACCTTCCATGGAAAATACGGCGGCCCGGACATTGGTCCCGCCCAAATCCATACCAATCACAACGTTCCTGGTTTGTGCCATGCAATTTCCTTTTCCCGAAATCCGATATTCGTTTCCTGACAGAGATCCTTGCCAAAAGTTCTATGGATGGTTATGCCGGGCTCTTGCCCCACCATACTTCGTATTCCGACCAACTTCCCCCCGTGACGAAGAAAGGGATCCTGGCTGTGAAATTCCAATGACGGCGCGTTCCGCAAAACGCGCTATGGCAGCGCTTTTTGTAACGCCTCCAGTTCCGGCTCGCCCTTCCCCAGCGGCAGCGTGATCTTGCCGCACCGCACCGCCGACCGGCACGCCGCCATCATCACCTCGAAGCCGCGCATTGCCCGCTCTCCGTTGCACGGATGCACCTTCTGCGGGTCATCCAGCCACTCGGCAATATCCTGGATATACGGCGGCATGTCGTGCTCGTAGTCCATCCCGCCGGGTCCGGATTGCATCCCGTCCTTCGTCACCGCCCGCCAACCGCCGCCCGCTCCCCCCCCGCCCGTCAGCACCCCCGCAAAGCCTTCCCTCCCCCGCGCCCCCACACGGCACCTCCGCCCCC
>PLND01000045.1 GCA_003141675.1 Anaerolineae bacterium | reverse complement strand
ACCAGCCGTTGAGTGCAAAGGCACAAGGGAGCTTGACTGCAAGGCCAACGCGCCGAGCAGAAGCGAAAGCTGGGCTTAGTGATCCCACGGTACCGAGTGGAAGGGCCGTGGCTTACCGGACAAAAGCTACCCCGGGGATAACAGGCTGGTGAGGACCAAGAGTTCACATCGACGTCCTCGCTCGGCACCTCGATGTCGGCTCATCGCATCCTGGNNGTACGAGAGGACCGGAGTGGACAGACCTCTGGTGTGCCAGTTGTCGTGCCAACGGCATTGCTGGGTAGCTACGTCTGGCAGAGATAACCGCTGAATGCATCTAAGTGGGAAACTTGCCCCAAGATCAGATCCCTCACCGGTTTATCCGGGTAAGACCGCAGGTAGACCACCTGCTTGATAGGCGCCGCGTGTAAAATCTGTAAAGATTGAGCGAAGGCGTACTAATGGTCGAGGGCTTGACCGTGGTGCGGAGAACTTGGAATTTTTCCTCTATCCTATTCGGTAACACTGGTCTCTTGGTGATTTAAGCGGCGGGGGTACACCCGGTCCCATCCCGAACCCGGAAGTTAAGCCTGCCAGCGCCGATGCTACTTGGCCGGTAACGGCCCGGGAAAGTAGGTCATTGCCAAGAGACCTTTGTTTTTAAAATAAGCGCCCCATCCGGGGCGTTTTTATTTTTCCCGGGCCGTGGTATTCTCCCTCCATGCGTCTTTCCTCCCGTCTGGGCGACGATCTCGAACCCAATGATTTTTTCCGCGCAATGGAGAAACACCGCGCCCAAGCTCTGCCGCTGCTGGACCTGACGATTTCCAACCCCACCCAGGCCGGGTTTGAGTATCCGCAGGAGGATATTCAAACCACCCTGGCGGAGGCCGCCGGCCATAACTATCAACCCGATCCGAAGGGTTTGCCCGCCGCCCGCGCCGCCGTCGCAGAATATTATCGCGGCCATGGGCATGCACCCGCCCCGGATTCGATCGTACTGACCTCCGGGACCAGCGAAGCTTACGCGTATCTTTTCAAGCTTTTATGCGACCCGGGGGAGGCGATTCTCTTCCCCAAACCAAGCTACCCGTTGGTGGAATTGATCGCCGAGTTGGAAGGCGTGGCGGCGCGCCCGTATCCGCTTGCCGGAAAAGACAGCCGCTGGCACGTCGCTGACTTGTTCGAAAATATCACTCCGGATGCGCGCGCGGTGGTCGCCGTCTCGCCCAACAATCCCACCGGAACCATGTTGACCGCGGAAGAACTCCGCGCGGTGAGCGGTTTTTGCGCCTCGCATGGACTCGCACTGATCGTCGATGAGGTGTTCCTGGATTATCCGTCCTCGGAACGGGAGAGGGACGTCGTATCCAGCGTGGTTAATCCGGACGCGCTCACCTTTACCCTCGGCGGCCTCTCTAAATCCTGCGGCCTCCCGCAGATGAAATTGAGTTGGATCGCCGTAAGCGGGCCGCAGCCGGAAGCACGGCAGGCGTTATCGAGATTGGAATTCATCGCCGACGCGTTTCTCTCCGTGGGTACGCCGGTGCAACAGGCTGCTCCCGTCCTGCTGGCGCTGGGTAAGCAGGTGCGCGAGCAGATCCGCCGGCGCGTAAACGCGAACGACGCCCTCCTCCGGGAAATTCTGAAGGATCGTCCGGATGCGCCGATCGCCTCCCGCGACGGCGGTTGGTACGCGGTGATCGGCCTGCCCGCCGGATGGGATGACGAGGAATTCGCATTGCATTTATTGAAGCGCTGGGGAGTCCTTGTTCAACCGGGATTTCTTTATGATTATGACGAGCCGGTTATCGTGGTCAGCCTGCTGACTCCGGAGAAAGAATTCCGGGAAGGTCTGCAGGGGATTAAGCATTGCTTGTCCACATCGCCGGAAGAATAGTTCGGACTGGAAAACCGAATCGCAGAATGAACTCGCCAAACCAAAGCCGTTCATCTATCTATCCAAAAACCTCGCGTCACTTATCGTCGATAACCTGAACCCAAAACAGCAGAGTTGGTCGGACAATTAGCGTCCCGGCATTCCGAGTGGGAGAAGATTCAGATCTCCTTGCGAGCCGATCGAAATGATGCGTTTCCAAGGCGCGTTTCCCAAAAATATTCCTTGGGACAACTTCGCTTACTAAAAAGAGAATGGAGCAATCGATCCTCGAAAATTACCAATATATCCTTACGTTTATTTAGGGAAAGTCGAGGAAGAATGGAAGATCTTTCCCCCTCTTTCGAAATGAAGGTAAATGTCAGTATTTTTTATTGCTACTAATAATATCGTAATTGTGATATTGCGATTATATTATTGACAAGTTGTGATTCATCCATATACTGTTAATTGTTAGTATATTGAACAAACTATGAAAAAGAAACAATGAAAAAAGCCACAAGACAACAAACAAAGGAACACAACCGCAATCTGATCCTGCGTCTCCTGTTTGAAAACGCCAGCATCAGTCGGGCGGAGATCTCACGGATCACCGGCCTAACCCGCACGACGGTCTCTGAGATCGTGGCGGATCTGATTGGCGAGGGATTGGTTGCGGAGCTCGGCCCGGGCGAATCGATGGGCGGCAAGACGCCCATACTCCTCGGCTTAATGGAAGATTCACGATACTTTATCGGATTGGATCTGGCCCGCAACCGCTTTTCCGGTGCCATTGTGAATCTGCGCGGGAAGATCATCCAGCGGATCGACCTCCCGGAAGAGAGCAACGCGGAGAAAGCGCTGGCGCTGGTATTCAAGATTCTGGATTCGCTCATTGGGCTTTCCATAAAACCTCTGGCCGGAATTGGCGTCGGTGCGCCGGGACTTGTGAACTCGGCTGAGGGCGTGGTGGTCAATGCGGTCAACTTGGATTGGCAGAACCTGCCCTTGGCGCGCCTTTTACAGGAGCGCTACCGGCTGCCGGTGGCCGTGCTGAACGACAGCCAAGCCGCTGCCATGGGCGAGTTTGCTTACGGAGAAGGACACTCCGCGGAGGACAGTCTGGTAGTGATCAACGTCCGATACGGCATTGGGGCAGGCATCATTATCCACGGCAGTCTGTTTCAGGGAGACGGAGGCGGCGCGGGGGAAATCGGTCACGTGGTTGTTCAGCGCGAGGGGGGACTGCCCTGCCGCTGCGGAAACACCGGGTGCCTTGAAACGGTGGCGAGCGTGCAGGCGGTGGAGCAACGGGCGCTGCAGTTGATGCGTAAGGAAGGATCACACTACCTATCATCCGACCGGCAGACGATCGATCTGGATGATCTGGAGAATGCCTTCCGCAATGGGGACCCGGCGGTCCGGCAAGCGGTTCTGGAATCCGGCCAGGCACTGGGTACTGCCATCTCGAATCTGGTGGGAGCTTTGAACATTCAAACGGTCGTGCTTTCCGGCGAACTGACCCGCTTCGGCGAACCGTGGCTGGACGCCATCCGTAAGACGATGGTCCGCACGGGCCTTCAGCGGCTCACACAGAATACGCGCATTGAGATCGGGAAACTTGGGCCGAATAATATTGTCCTCGGCGCTTCGGCCGTTCTCTTACGCAACTACTCGCTGCTTTTCAATCAGCCTTCGTCCTAACGATTGGGGATCCGATGGCGTCCGCCGTCTTGCCATTGATCAAACCTTCCCTGACCCCGCCGCTGGACCCGACCTTCCGCCCGGCGGCGCTTGCTCATCGCGCCTTCCGCAAACTTACGGAGGGCTGCGGTGTGCCGCTCGTTATCGGTTTGGAACGCGAAAACAAGCTACTGTCCCGTTTCGAAACCGTCTTGCTGCCGGAGGGTCACCCGGATTTCGACGTGAACTTCTTTTATGCGGAACGGCTGGTGAAGTTTCTGCTCTGGCAACGCGGTGGATTCCGGTTGTATATCGGCGGACCGCGCGCAATCGGCGAGCACATCCGCAGCGTGTATTCCCCGGAGGGGCCGGGCCGGTTCGACGTTCAATTTATGGGTGAGCAGGTGTACGAAAAGCGATTCTCGGTCGTCCCGTGCGCGCCGGAAGAGGTTCCGCCCGAAAACGAGGCGGGCAA
>PLND01000072.1 GCA_003141675.1 Anaerolineae bacterium | reverse complement strand
TTGCAGGACGAGCACGGCCAGGGCGATCTGAGTCGGGATGGTGAACAACCGCTCCAGAGCGCCAAGCAATGAGGCATACCAGGCCATCGACCAATACGCGGAAACCTGTTGCTGGGTAAGCGCCAACTGGCCGGCCGGGACGATCTTTGAAATATCCGCGTTGCGCAAATAGACCAATTGCAAGAACGCATATAGTACGATGGCCCCGAGGATGATCGCCTCCGCGCCGCCGTGTCCGGCTCCGGCGAGCACGCCCTTTCGCCAGGAGCGCGCGTCCTTGGCCCACCAGCGGAACATCCCGTAGCGGAAGAGCTCTTCAAACAACCCCGCGCTCAAGCCGAGAAAGACGGCATTGAAAATCAGTGCTGCTTCCGGAGTCATGTTCGCCAGCGGCGTGCGATTGAGCACCAGGGTTGCCAAGGCATTGAAGGGGATATGCCCGACTTGCGAGAGGATGAAGGTCGCCGCGCCGATCAGCCAGAGACGCGCGCCGAGCTTCCAGCGCGCGGTGAGGAAGATCGCCAGCCCGACGGGCATCGCGATCATCAGTAAGCCGTTCAGCAGATGGGCGAGAAAAAGAATATCCATAGTCCTCAGCTTTCTATTTTAAACTATGTACGCATCTCGTCCATCATCGTTCCGCGGCAGGCTGTAGATGGCTCCTGTCACTGACGATCGCCCGCGTCGCTCGGGCCGAGCAGGCCGAAGATTNNCCGTTCGGGCCGAGCAGGCCGAAGATTTCCCCCGGTTGCGCTTGGAAACTGATCTCGGCGACGGCCTCTTTATCTTTAAAAACGCGACGCAGAGAATTCGCTTCGGTCGCCGTGTTCATCACGTTATTTTTCGTTCCCGGCCTGTGTGCTAATAGGTTCTGCCCAACGCTCGGCGGTTAAGCCGCTTGGTCGAATGTACAGCACCTGATTCATTTTACCCGAAACATCAACAACACAATTAGCCTGCCTCTCGCAACCTCAGGCCAAGTTGGCTTAAGCCGCAGGTTGGGCGTTGTAATTTATCCCGCTTTCGCGGGATGAATACCCCGCAGCTTGCCCCGCTTTTTTTATTTGTAATAGATGTAGAAAGCGGGGCTTGCTGCGCTGTTCTTGCGAGTTGCGTACTTTGATACAGCGCGGCTTGCCGCGCGGTCGTTCATTTTTCCATAATTATGGATTATTTTACATTTAGATAAATATACCTAGAAAGACAAAACTAAAAAAATGCGCTTGGCGAAAAAGGAAAAAAGACATCCTGGCATTAACCATTTTGAGATTCTAGAATCAATTTCGGCATCTTTGGGATTGCATTGACCGAATCCCATGGGATATCCGCTCGTCATTCCCATTTAAAGTAGCGCACCGCCAGATAGCCGAGAACCAGCGTGTAAGCAGTTAGTACCAGGATTGATTGCGGCGAAGGGAACAACCCCTGCATTGCCCTTTGAATTGCATCTACCGATGAACCAAGCGGCGTCCAATTACTGATATTGAGTAAAACGGCCGGCATAAGGGGACGCGGTATCCATATGCCGCCGAAAAACATCAGCGCAAAAAACAGAAGTGCCCCAATCCCTTGAGCCACCGCGTCACTTCGGACAACCGCGGCGATGCAAAGTCCCACGGCGAACAAAGAAGCCATGGTAAGCCCGTTGGCCAACAAAAACTCCAGGATGTTTTTGGGGGGTTCAAGACCGAAGGCCGTTACCCCGGCTGCGGTCAATAGGATGATTCCGACTACGACGATTGCCAGGTTGATCACGATTTGGGCGGCAAGCAGCCACGACGGCGGCACGGGCGTGACGGAAAGACGCCGCAGGATTCCCGTTTCCCGGTATTTGATCAGGCTGCGGGGCAGCAACATGATACTAAGCGTCAGTACCGTCACATCGAGGAGTATCGGAAAAGAAAGTGCAAAATATGAGAAACCGCCGAGGTCACTGCTCACTTGGCTCAACGCCGGGATGCTGCCGAAAATAACGAGCAGCAATAAAGGTAATCCAAGCCCAGTCCCCAGGCCTATTGGAATCCGCCAAGCCAACCTGCTTTCGTTGAGCAGGAGTTTGCCAAAGGCGGCGCGGGGTGTTTTTATTCTGGTGCTGTTCATGTTGATTAAACCTCTTTATTTTCGTGTATATGCCGACCGGTCAGCTTGACGAAAGCGTCTTCCAGCGTTGCTCCTTCCGACTGGATATCCAGCGCTTCAATACCGTTTTTGGCTAAGGTCAGAATAACGGCATTGACGAGCTGCCCGGAGCCCACGACTTTGACACGCTTTCCCTGGTGTTCAACGGTTTTCACTTCCGGCAAGGTTGTAAGCAAGCCGTCATTGAACGGTTGTGATGGCAAGAAAAGTACTTGCTTGCCACCGGTAACTTTTTCAGCCAACCCGTAAGGCGTGTCGAGCGCTATGATGCGCCCGTGGTCGATCAAGGCCACCCGATCACAAAGCCGTTCGGCCTCCTCCATGTAATGAGAAACCAATATAACGGTAGTCCCGCGGTCGCGCGTTTTTTCTATAAGTTCCCAGGTGTCGAGCCGGCCCTGCGGGTCAAGGCCGGTCGTCATCTCGTCGAGCACCGCCACCTTGGGCTGGCCGATGAGCGCCAAAGCGACCGCCAACCGTTGCTTCTGCCCACCGGACAGTGTTTTATAGTAGCTGCCCAGTTTCTCGCCGAGCCCAAGCGCCTGAGCTAGCTCTTCTGGATTTGCCGGATTAAGGTAGAAGGACTGATACATGTCTAGAATCTCGCAGACTTTCAACCTGTCGGGGAAAGTGCTGGATTGCAACTGGACACCGACAACTGGATGAAGTGCGTCCCGGTCGACCTGCGGGTCAAGACCCAGCACGGAAATAGTGCCCCCATCGGGGCGTCGCAAGCCGGTTATGCATTCGACGGTGGTTGTTTTGCCGGCCCCGTTCGGACCGAGCAATCCGAATATTTCGCCTTCGTTCACCACAAATGAAACATCTTCATCCGCAATAACATTGCCATAGGTTTTTTTAAGATGCGACACCGTTATTACGCTTGTACTTGAATGTTTAATCATATCCTTTCTCCTGCAGATTTGAGGAGCTTGGTTTAGGTATTCTTCCTCCAGAGATTAACATTTCCTGATTTCTACACTTGCACAAGCTTCCTTGTATCGGAATATAAACTTATTTTATTAATCTTGAATTGGAAAATAAAACGCCCAACACCGGGATGAAGCGCCAGCCGGGCCGGTCACTCCTTCTTGGCGAGGTTTTCCCCCATTGCGACCAAACCGGAGAGCCCGCCCAAATTCATGGTGTCCACCGCGCTGGAGGGAACGATCACGAGCGCGCCTTTCTGCTTGAGTCCTTCGAAGAGCATGTTCATTGCTCGCAGATGGAGCGCGGTGGGATTATCGATATATGCCTTCGATGCTTCCGAGAAGGAAGCGGCGATCTGCCGTTCGGATTCCCCAAGGATCACCCGCGCCTGCCGCTCGCGTTCGGCCTGCGCCTGGCGGGACATCGCGTCCTCCAGGTCCTTCGGGATCACCACGTCGCGGATCTCCACCGATTGCACGGTGACGCCCCAGGGGGTTGTGCGCTCGTCGATGATTTTCTGCAGGTCAGCATCCATTTTATGCCGCCCGATAAGGATATCGGCCAACGCCATCTGGCCGATGATCTCCCGCAGCGCGGTCTGGGCGGCCCAGGTGATGGCGGAGCGGTAATTCTCCACCTCAAGCGCGGCCTTCTGCGCGTCCCAGACCATCCAGAACAGCACGGCGTCCACGTCCACCGGCACGGTGTCCTTGGTCAGGGTCTTCTCGGCATTGAACGGCGTGACCATCACGCGGTGGTCGATCCACGAAGTGACGGAATCCATGATCGGGATGATCCAGAACATGCCGGGGCCGGAAAGGGTCTGGAATTTACCCATGCGCAGCACAACCGCCTTTTCCCATTGGCTGGCCATTTTCAACGCGAAGAGGATGTAGAGAGCCAGCAGCGTCACGGAAACGGCGACGGCAGTGATGATCGTATCAGAGACGTGATGGGAATTCATCTCGGCCGTCGCAATCACCATGAGGATCATGATCACGACGAAGATGAAAAGACCGATCGGACTGACCTGATGCAGCGCGATCGGATCGTATTTTCCGGATTTCGCAGAAGGTACTATGTTTGGAATCATGTTGGTCTCCTTTTCCTACGAAAAAATTCGGCGTGCGAGAGGCCCGCGGCTCAATCCCGCGTTCCCCTGTGGAAAACATCTTGCCAGACCTTGTTCACTTCCTCGGGTGTAAACCCGAACCGTTTCGCTTCTTCGAGCAAACCCTCGACCATGGCCTGCAGGCGATCCCGCTTTAACCGTTTGGATTCCGCGGCGGGAGGAACCTCTAGGACATACGTGCCGCGCCCCTGTTGGGTTGAGATCACCCCTTCTTCATGCAGTAACCGATAGGCGCGCGCGGTGGTGTTGAAATTGATGCGCAAATCCGCCGCCACCTCGCGCACCGTGGGAAGCTGGTCGCCCGGTTTCAGTACCCCCGAGGCGACCATGCTTTTCACCTGCTCGACGATTTGCAGGTAGATCGGTTCGCGCTGGTGGAAATCCAATCGGAGCTGCACGCTCATGCCTCTTGTAACAAATGTATCATAGAACTAATTGTATATCCAGAAGGGCTTTTGTCAAGCGAGCGAAGGCCCATCGGAGATGTGGATTCTCGGCGAATTCAAGACAACTTGTCATGTCCGGAATTCGGGTTTACACTCTGCAACACCCGTGCACCCGCGGGAATCTATGTGTGGGAGGGCTTTATGGAACAATTTGTTTCCACATGGCAGCAATTGGCCTATGTTGTTGGAACCCTGATTCGTCCGATCGGCGGTTTGTTATTGGGTGCCGCGACCGGTTGGCTAACCGCGACAACTTTCCTGGATGAGGACAAGGAATGGCAGCTCAAGATCGCCATTTTCCTCGGGCTGTTGGGCGCCTTCGTCACCCTGAACATTTTTTCCGGCGCGGGAACGACGGGTTTGTTCGCGATTGGAGCCGGGGTGGCCGTGATTTTGCTCGGTGTACGAAGCATTCAACCGAAGAAAAAGGAACCCGTAGGCAAATAAAAAAAAACGCCCGCCGGCAATCCGGCGGGCGTTTTTTTTATCTCCAGCCCTCGCTATACCACTGCAGATAATCCCCCAGATGTTCGCTCCAATATTCGTCGCTGTGATCGCCGGGAGGGATGTGTTTTTCGTATGGGCGTTTCAAAATATCAAAGAGTTGCAGGATTGCAAGCATTTGCGGTAATTGGGGATCGGAATATCCGGCATCGAAGTAGACCCTAGGCCACATGTTCGCAGGGACTGCTTCGGCCCATTGATATATGTCCACCGTCGCGTTCTGGCTGGGCGATAGGCTGTGTAGACCGACGGCGCCGAACAGGTCCGCACGTCGCAATGCCAGACGAAGCGCCCATTCCGCGCCGCGGGAAATCCCTCCCACCGCTCTGTGATTGCGATCGGTTTGCGTGCGGTACTCCTTGTCGATCGCAGGGAGCATATCCCCCAGCATGACCGCATCGTCCGAATCCTCCCCCGTAATATAGGGCAGCACGATCATCAGGGATGGGATTTGTCCGGATAGAATTAACCGGTCGGCCTCATTCACCAGCCCAAGATCGAGCCATTGTTCGGGAGTTCTTCCCAATCCATGGAAAAGGAATAGGACCGGATATCGGGTTTGGCCGTCGGACTCGTAGCAGGGCGGAAGATAAATGAAGTAACCAAGCGTTTGTCCGGATACTGTATTGGAAAGGCTCTCGGGTTTTACTGTTCCCCCGTCCTCGGAGCAAACCGGGGTGGAAACCGGAGCGGGTGTCCCGTCCGGCGGGGAGGGTAAGATCCCAGTGGACCGGAATGGCGCCGTCAAAGGAGTGATCGTCGGGCTGGGAACGGCCGTGGCCATACGCGCCCGTTTCAATGGACGGCCGGCGATAGCGCAGGATGCCAGCCATAGGCAACATGCGGCCAGGAATAATCTGCGACCGAAAAACCGCGCCGGATGGTTCATTGGTTCCTTTATCGAACTCCGTGAAACAGCATTCCGAATCTCCGCAAATCATCCGGTTTGAAAAACCCCGCCCGCCCGGGAGGAACACACCTCGCGGACAGACGGGGGCGCCTGTTGCGGTTAGTGTAGACCGGGAAAATCAAGACGTCAAGGCCGGGATATAATGAGAGCCATTCCGCCCGGGCTGCTCTACGGAATAATATGGAGGGAAGAAGAGATGACGCTGCCAAATTTTGCCTACTTCCGAGGTCAGATCGTCCCCTACGATCAGGCGAAAGTCGGCGTACTTACGCATACACTAAATTATGGAACCGGAGTCTTCGGCGGGCTGAGGGCGTATTGGAATGAGGCGGACAAGCAGTTGTACCTCTTTCGTCCGCTGGACCATTTCCAGCGCTTTCTCAATTCCGCCCGGCTGTTGTGCATGGAGCTTCCGCACACGCCCGAGAAATTAACCGAGGTCACCGTCGAATTGCTGCGAAAGGAAGCGCGCAGCGAGGATACATACGTCCGGCCGCTGGCGTTCGTGCCGGACGAACAGATCGGCGTCCGGCTTCATGATCTGCATTCGGACATCTCGATCGTATCGATTCCCATGGGCCGGTACATCGAAAGCGAGGAGGGGTCTTCGGCAACGTTTTCCTCCTGGCGCCGGATCGACGACAACAGCATTCCCGCCCGGGGAAAGATCATCGGTTCATACGTCAATTCGGCCTTCATTAAAACCGACGCGATTCGAGCCGGTTATGAGGAGGCCATCGTGCTCAACGCCGACGGGCATATCTCCGAAGGCAGCGCGGAAAACTTCTTCATGGTGCGCGGGGGCGTGCTGGTCACCCCACCGGTAACCGACAACATCCTGGAAGGCATCACCCGTCGGACGGTAATCCAATTGGCGCGCGAGGAGTTGGGAATGACGGTCGTGGAACGCCCAATCGATCGGACGGAGGTCTACCTGGCGGAAGAAGCGTTCTTCTGTGGAACCGGTGTGCAGATTTGCGCCATTTCCAATATCGATAAGCGGCCAGTTGCCGATGGAAAGATGGGCCCGTTCGTCGGCAAATTGCGCGACCTGTATTTCCGCATCGTCCGGGGGATGGAACCCAAGTTCCGCGCCTGGAACGTCCCGATCTATCCGGGTCCCTTAAATGGTTGATCGACCGACGCGCGTTGCCTTTTCCCCGGCGATCCGATCTTCTGCCGAAATCCGGACGGGGTGCGGTTTCCCAATCCGGCCGTAGACCGGTAAATTCCCGTTTGCTGCCCATTCCATGATGCTGCGTTTTCCGATTGTTCGCGGCCGTTTGTTGATCGGCCATCTTCTGCTGGCCGCCGTGTGCATACTCCTCGGTGGAATCTCCGTTTATCTCCTGCTGGCGTTTCCTTCCGGAATGCTTTCCGCCGCAGGGCTGGCGATCCTGGCGGCCGTATCGATCCTGATGCCGGCCGGTGCGTATCGCATCTATCTGCTCCTGACCGCATATTATGGAATCACCCCGGCGGGGGCGTTGAATATCCGGTTTGGATCGCGGAGGGAAGTTATACCGCTCGAGGAGATAGAGGAAATACGTTCCGGGGGAAGAATCTCCGACGCCCTGCGGAAAGCCGGTCCGGGTTGGCTGGAATCCTGGCAGGGGCAGGCGGCTGCTGAAGGGGAGGAAACCGCGGAATGGACCGCCACTGACCGGGGACGATCATTGCTCCTGTTGATCGCCAAACACCGTCGCTGGGCGATCTCGCCCTCGGATCCGGCCGGCTTCGCTCAGAAAGTAGCCGACCTTTCGGCTCGGGGAAACCTCGAGAAAGTCGACCCGATATCCGATCAGCATCCTCCGTTCATTCTGGATATTCTAAAAACGAGATCCGCGCTTGCGCCCCTTATTGGCGGATGGATCCTTATCATATCGCTCGGCGTTTTCTTATTGGCCTTCCAATCCGGCATGCCGCCGGATCAGCCGTTTCGATTCACTCCTTCCGGCCTGCCGTCCAGCCCGGGAAATCCGACCAGGTTGCTGATTCTGCCTCTCACCGGGGGAGTGGTGTGGCTCCTAAACGCGATTCTGGGATGGCGGGCCTGGAGAACCGACCAGCGGCTGGCCGCCTATGCCCTTTGGATCACGGCGTGCGCAGTGGCAGCGGGATTATGGGCTGCAACTATTTTTTTAATCCGGGCCGGGTAATCCACAATCTATCCAGTATTTCTCCACTAAAAAGACTTGTTTTTCCAAAGGTTTATCCACAAAAAAGGAAGCTTTTTCTACAAATATCGGCTGTTTTTCCCCGGTTTTCCACATTTTTTGGTCAGTTATCCACAACCGGAGAAAGAGCAAATTGATCAATTTTGTAACCAATACTAATTGGGATTATCGCAAGTATAAAACGAAATTACCTTCCAATCTACAAATGAATATCGGTTTTCATTCTAAAACGGATTGAGTTCAATCAAAAATCAGATTGCATATTGCAACGGTCAAACTTTTCGAATCGTCAAGCGGTGAATTTGTTCGCCCACCCCGCCCCATTGGAATTTATACGATTCGCTGCCGCGCATGAAATCGAACGCCTCCCGCCCCTGCTCGATGGCGCGCCGGACCAGCAAAGCCAGCAGGATCCAGCCGGGCGAGGAGGCGGCATATTGCGGATCCATGCCGGAGTTGTAGACCCAGATTCGGTTGCCGTAATCGAAATTGAAAAATGCGGCAACGTTGCGCCCTTGCGCCTGCAGAAACGCAAGCTGAAGCAAACCCGCCGCTTCCATCGACCGGGCGATGGACCGGAATTGATCGCGCATAGCCGGCGTAAGGAAACCGGCCTTATTTTTATCGGCTGCCATCAAGGAGAAAAAATCCTCCATCGCGCCGGCGTCGGCGAGTTTTAATTCCATCGGTTCTTCCGAACCCTCGCTGCGGCGCAGCTTGCGACGGATTTCATGGCGATCCTTTTTATCCAACGCCGCGAGATATTCCTCCCAGGATTCCGGCAGAGCCAGAACGGGGCAGATCTGGAGCGTTTCGCGGTCTACCTTCCAGCCTCGGCGCCCGGCGCCGGCTTCCAATATGGATGCGGTGGGCGAGGCTGTGCGCAAATTAAAGAGATCCAACACGCGAAATTCCGAATCCGGCAGAGATCCGAGCGCGTCGAGCAACGCCGTGCAAAAAGCGGAATGATGTTCGCCTTCTACAATCACATCCAGGTAGTCGGATATTTCCACGCTGCCGATAAAATACCATCGCATTTCCCCCCCGCGCGTGCTTTGAAAGAGCGGAGCGACCCCGCGCAGAACGCCGTCCTCCCTCCAAGCGGCGATTCGAAGTTCCCCCGACGGCCATTCCCCGCCCCCGAGATGTTCCCACCAGGCGCGTTGAAATTCATACCGGAGGAAGGGGTAATTCGCCGTGCTGCGGGCGAGCAAGGCGTTCCATTCCGATTCCATTCGGCTCCAGGTATCGATATCACGGAGGAATTCAATCGTCATGTATGTCTCCCGGATGGATCCTGTTTCGCTCCCTCCCCCTTGCCGGAATTCGGCCAATCCCGACAAGGGAAAACCTGCCGCGCGATGCGGCGGTTTATTTTTCTTCCAGTTCCTCAATGCACTGCAGCGCGGCGCCGGCCGCACGGCGCTGACTCGGATGCCAATCGGTTTCACGGGACATGGCCTGCAAATGAAGTTTTACGGCCGCCCGTTCTTCAGAGTTTATCGTTTGCCAGGCGCGCAGGATCAATGCGGTTTTTTCCGAAAGCAGGTGTTCCCACAGCTCTTCGGGTTCCATTGTTTTCCCGTTATCCATCTCCGCGGATTTCTCCCGGAAGTATAATCGAACCGGAAGGACCGCATGCATCTGATTCTTACGCACGATCAGGCCGATTTCGACGCGATGGCCTCCCTGCTGGCCGCTCGCCTGCTGGAACCGTCTTCGTGCGCCGTGATTCCGCACAGGATAAACCGGAACGTGCGCGATTACCTGACGCTCTACGGCGAGGAACTTCCCCTGGACGCCTTGGAGGATCTTCCGCGGGACCGGGTGGACCGGGTGACATTGGTCGATACGCAGACGATGCCGACGGTCCACGGGGTCGGCGAAGCCACGCGCATCCACGTGGTGGACCACCATCCGCTGCACAAACCGCTTCCGCCGGGATGGACCTCCGCCATCGATATGGTGGGCGCGGCGACGACCCTGCTGGTCGAATCTCTACAAACTCTTTCCAACCCGCTGACGGTGGAAGCGGCCACCCTGATGCTCCTGGGGATTTACGAGGATACGGGTTCGCTCTCCTACGCCGGAACCTCGCCGCGCGATGTCCGGGCTGCGGCGTGGCTTCTGGAGCAAAACGCCAGTCTGGCGCTCACGACGGAATTCCTCAACCGCCCGCTCTCGACCGGACAACGCGAGCTCTATAACCGGCTGCTGGAAAGCGTGGAGTCACTCGTTATCCAGGGGCAACGGATTGTACTGGCGCAAGCCGTCGCAGACACCGGCGTCGAAGAGATTTCCACCATCGCGCATAAATTGCGGGACCTGTTCGAGCCCGATGGCCTGTTCGTTGTTGTGGATCTCGGTACGCATCTCCAGTTGGTGGCGCGTTCCGCCACCGACAATCTGGATGTTTCGGAAATCGCCGCACGTTTCGGCGGTGGCGGGCATAACCGCGCCGCCGCCGCGCTGATCCGGGGCCGCACGCTCGACGAAGTCCGCCGGGAACTCTTGGATGCGCTTCCCGCGAGCATCACCCCGCCGATGCAGGTGGCGCAAATTTATTCGCCGCGGCCCAAGGTCGTGGAAGCCAATCTGACCATCGCCGATGCCGCGGAGCGGATGGCCCGCTATGGGTACGAGGGTTTTCCGGTTGTGCGGGACGGCAAAGTCGTCGGATTGCTCACTCGCAGGGCGGTGGATCGGGCGCTGGCGCATGGCATGCAGCACGCACAGGTGGAAAGCGTCATGGAAGGCGGGTCGGTGACGGTTCAGCTGGGGGATTCCGTGAGTCATTTGCAGCGGTTGATGGTGGATCGGGGATGGGGTCAAATCCCGGTGGTCTCCCCCGAAGGAGATCGCGTGGTGGGAATTGTCACCCGGACCGACCTGCTTAAGGCGCTCGCGCCGGGCCCTTCCGCGGGCCGTCTCAATCTGAGGGACCGGCTCGAACATGGATTCCCCGCGTCGCGGCTCGCCCTGCTCCATGCGGTTGCCGCCGTGGCAGACCGGCAGCACATCCCCCTCTACTTGGTGGGCGGTGTGGTTCGCGATCTTCTACTGAAGATTCCTTCCTATGATTTGGATCTGGTTGTGGAGGGCGACGCGATCGCGTTGGCGCTAGACGTGGCCGACGAGTACGGTGGGCGCGTTCGCAGCCACGAACGCTTTGGAACCGCGAAGTGGCTTCTCCGGGAGGTGGACCCCGCGGCGCTTGGTCTGCCTGCGGCTGAGGATGCTTCGATGCCGGAATCGCTGGATTTGGTCTCTGCCCGGGCCGAGTTCTATGCGCATCCATCGGCGCTTCCGGAAGTGGAACGCGGCAACCTCAAGCTTGATCTGCACCGGCGCGATTTCACGATCAACACGCTCGCGCTTTCGCTCAACACGGCCCACTTCGGCGAGGTATATGACTACTGGGGAGGGTTGCGCGATCTGGAGGAAAAACAGATCCGGGTGATGCATTCGATTTCCTTCATTGATGATCCGACGCGGATCCTGCGGGCCGTCCGTTTGGAGCAACGGTTGGGTTTCCGGATCGAACCGCGCACGCGCGATCTGATCGCCTTGGCGTTGCCGCTCCTCCACCGGGTGAGCGGCGACCGAATCCGGCACGAATTGGAAGCGATCTTTGATGAGCCCACACCCGGAGATGCGCTTGGGCGCCTGCGTGAATTAAACGTCCTGGGTGGAATTTATCCGGGGCTGGAATGGAGTTCATTGCACGCGGAGCACGTCGGTGCGGCACGCGCCTTTACCCCCGATCCGTTTTGGGCCCTTGCCTCCGACGGACGGAGCCTTCCTTCCCCGATGAATGCGTGGCTCCTGGATCACCCGAAACCAGTGCTCGAAGGGGTTCTCGTACGGCTGAACTTTCCCCGCCGTGATGCCGAACTGCTCCTGGTTGCGCGCCAGGCGCTCGATGCGCTCGACAGCCTGGCGGGAGACGCACCTCCCAGCCGGATCGCCGATACACTGGAAGACATCCCCGAACCGGCATTGGTGGGAGCGTACGTCAATTCGACCGGCGTTTCACGCGAACGGCTGAGCCATTACCTTGCCCGCTGGCGGATCATTCAACCTGAGACCGATGGTGAAACGCTGCGACGGCGCGGGCTTCCACCCGGCCCGCGGTATGGGGAGATTCTTCGCGCCCTACGGGCCGCGCGGCTCGACGGGCGGATTGGATCCGCCCAAGAGGAGACGCGGATGCTCGATGAGCTTCTATCCGAAATGCCGGTCCGGGGGCCGGAAACCGGGAGTGGATCATGACATCCATACAGGATGAGATGCAGATTCCGCCCCGGATTGCCGAAGGCGGAACAGTTGCGGAAAAAGAATTCATCGTCCGGCGATTGGAAGAGCGGGACCTCCCAGCCTTGGAATGGAACGGTGAGTTCCTCCATTTCCGCAACCTGTTTCTTCAGGCGTTTGAGGATATGCGCATGGGGACAAGGCTGTTGCTGGTGATGGAACACCGGCCAAGCGGTGAAATCGTCGGGCAGATCTTCCTCCAGTGGAACAGCAGTGATCCGCGCTTTGCCGACGGGCGGCGGCGTGGTTATCTGTATTCCCTGCGGGTAAAACCCGCATTCCAAAGACGCGGTCTGGGCACGCGGTTGATGGATGCAGCGGAAGAAATTTTACGGCAACGCGGAATGGATACGGCGTCGATTGGGGTGGAGAAAGACAACCGCGATGCGCGTTCCCTCTACGAACGGCAAGGTTATCGCATCATTGCGGAAGATGCCGGTTGCTGGTCCTATATCGACCACCTGGGGAAGCGCCAGGAGGTATCGGAACCCGCCTGGCTGATGGAGAAGAAGATTTCATGAGGCTCCTATCCGGCCGGGGGTTCGGCGGGTAGAGTGAAATAGAACGTCGCACCCTTTTCCACTTCGCTCTCCGCCCAGACCCTGCCGCCGTGACGGTGGATGATCCGCTGGACGGTCGCGAGACCTATGCCGTTCCCGGGGAATTCCTGGACCGTATGCAGCCGCTGGAAGGCGTGAAAGAGTTTATCGGCGTGGTCCATGCTGAAGCCGGCGCCGTTATCGCGGATGAACAAAACGGTCTCCCCTTCCGGAGTCGACGCGGTTCCCAATTCGATCCGGGCCTGTTTGCGGCGGGAAGTAAATTTCCAGGCGTTCCCTAGTAGATTCTCCAATACTGCATACATCAGGCGTTCGTCCCCCCGGGCTTGCAGTTTGTCCGGAAGAATGCATTCCACGGACCGGTCCGGTTCCATGCGGCGCAAATCCTCCAGGACCGTTCGGGCGATTGCGGTCAGATCGAGACTCTGGGGATGGATTTCGCCGCGGGTCAGGCGCGAAAGATTAAGCAGATCGTCGATGAGGTGGCCCATTCGTTTACTGGCGCTGCGGATACGCTGCAGATGATCTAACCCCTGATCGTCCAGAACGGCGGCGTAATCCTCCTGAAGGGCCTGGCCGAACCCGTCGATGCTGCGCAGGGGCGCGCGCAGGTCGTGCGAAACGGAATAGGCAAAGGCCTCCAATTCCTTGTTCGCGGCTTCCAGTTGCGCCGTGCGTTCCTCCACCCGCCTCTCCAGCTCGGCATTCAACCGGTGGATTTCTTCTTCCGCCTTCTTCCGTTCCGTGATGTCGCGGACGACATCCATAACGGCCATCTCACCGTCCAGAACAAACGGGATGGCGGTCACTTCTCCGTCCAGCGGCGAACCGTCGCTGCGGACGAATTTCTCCTCCAGGACCGGTAATTGTGATTTAGCTTCCGCCATCCTTGCCATGCGATCCCGCACCAGCGTTTGATACTCGGGATGGACAAAACTCATGATGCTTTTTCCTATAATCTCCGAGGGTTCGGATGCTCGGAAGGTGTGGACCGCCGTCTGATTGACAAAAACGACCCGGCCGTTTTGGTGTATAAAAATGCAATCCGGGAAGAATTCCACCAGCCGCCGGTACTTGTCTTCGCTCTCCCGCAGGGCCGTCTCCGCTTTCCGCCGCCCGGAAACATCCCGGATTCCAAAAACTGCGCCTTCGAAAAGACCGGTGTGATCATAGAGCAGCCGGGTCTCCGATTCGACCCACAAATAATCCCCGTTCAGACAGCGGAATCGAAATTCCTGCCGGATGGATGAAGATTTTTCTGCAAGCGCTTTTCGGACCTGATCCAACAAGGCGTGAATATCGCCGGGATGAACATATTTGAAAGCCGACTTTCTTTCCAGATCGTTCGGATCCCAACCGAACATTCTCCGGACAGAAGGGCTGGCATACACCAGGGTGCGCCTGGCGTCAATGTGGCCGATCACATCCACCATATTTCCGGTGACCATCTGCAGCAGGTTTTGTGAGGATTGCGCCTGCGCCAGAGTGGATTGGAACCAGGATGCGCAAATCCAGGAGATGAATGCCAGAAACCCCATACCCAGGATGGATAAATAATTGTAGGGAACCGCGCCGCCAGTGCGAAAAAAAACCTCCGTATAAAGCAGGATTTGGATAACCAGCACGATAAAGGAAGCGGCCGGGGTCAGCAGGAAGGAAGAAGAGATTATTGGGATCGCAGAAATGATCAGTACGCTTTCGTATTCCGTACCCGGAACGGAAAGGAATACGGTTAGGGAGGTTATTCCCAGAAACAGGATCGAGGCAAGGCGGTTCCTGCCTGTCCGGTTTATCCACCACAATCCGCAGACCATCACAATGCTGAAGGCATCGACCTGGATGAACAGTCGCGATTCCTCGGAGAAGGAGAGGAGCCAAAGGATCAGATTGATTACAAAAACAGGCAATAGAACGAAAATGCCGCCGAGAAGAAATAAAGTCAGCAGCTGTCCGCGCCAGCGTTCCGCCCTGTCGGATTGCCGGATTTCCATCCAATCGGATAGGAGGTGTTGCCATTTGATTGTGGTCATGGATCTGCTCCGACGATGATGGCGATATCGGTCCTAAGGCGTCCCCAGAGGATCATTCCGCCCTTTAGGCGAAGGAAGGCATGTTTCTTTATTTTGGATTATCCGTCAAACCGTGGGGAGATGCAACCAAGCGCGCCGTTTGATTCGCGTTTACAATACTTTTGAGATTCGACAATGTTGGGCGCGATTTTAATATTTTGCTCCACTCTGGTGTACGGCGCTGTGCACAGCCTGCTAGCCAGCCTGGGCGTTAAAGCGGCCGCCAGAAAAATGTTTGGCCCTTCGGCTGACCATTGGTACCGTCTGGGATTTAATTTCGCGGCGGGGATTACGTTGCTCCCGGTGCTCGGGCTGCTGGCGGCGAATATCGGCCCGGTACTGGTTGCCGTCCCGTGGCCCGGCTGGGCGATCCTGGTAACAATAGAATTGGCCGCCTTAATGCTCATGGCGTATACCTTCCAGCATTCCGATCCGGCCTTTTTTATGGGATTCGGACAATTGGGAAGTGCGCCGTCCACGGCGGGGCTGACCACTACCGGAGCCTATGGGATAGCGCGCCATCCGTTGTATTTGACCGGATTATTGATTCTGTGGTGTTTTCCCATTCTCACCACGGGTACGCTGGCGTTTGATGCCGCGATTACGTTGTATATTCTCATCGGCAGTGAACTGGAAGAACGCCGTTTGATCGTCCAATTCGGTGAAGAGTATCTGCGCTACCGGAAAAAAGTCGCCAGGTTGATCCCGTTTCTTTTCTAAATTTACCTATTCCAGTTTAAGAAGGTCTCTATTACTTTTAAATTGATTGCGAAGTCGGGATCCGTGTGGGTGTTCAATTCCAAATCAATCGACGGTATTCCCTGTAAGTCAGCCCAATCGCTCATGTCTCCCGTATATTGGCAGCCTGTATCCACCGGAGGATACCGGTAATCGGATACCGCGGCGATGGCTTTCGCCAGGCGGACAGACTTCGGAGAGGGCGGCTGGCCGGCGGCGAAAATTCCGAGCGCTGCGCTGTGATACGCGATAAGGCCGCTGAAATGATGGGCCAGGATGAAATCGCGGAGTGCGATCGTCTCGGGTTCCGAAAACGGATTGGGGCCCCCGGTGACGGGCGTGAGGATGTAGCAACCGTCCAAATTCCATTGGAGTTTCCAGTAGGCGTCCCAGTTCCGGTTCAAATCCACCCCGTTGTCGTTGACCCGTCCCCGCGAACTGTGCCCGCGCGCGTCGCCGTCGGGGTTGAGGGAACGCACGATGTAAAGCGTCACCTGCGCCGGGACTTTTTCCGGATGAGCGGTAAGCGCTGCGATCAATTGATCTGCCAGGTCGATTGTATTGTATTCGGACCCGCCGTGAATGCCGTGCACCGTCAGGCGCTCCACGGGACCGTTGCCGAAGCGATAAACCTCGATCGGGCGTCCGCCGACCGATGTGCCGATCACCATCGGGCCGGAAGCGTATGGAAGCGGGGTCTCGGTTGGAGTGAGGGTGACCGTCGGTGTCAACGAGGGAGTGAAGGTCTCCGTGGGAGTCGTCGTAATCGTTGCGGTCGGTGTGAGGGTGATCGTGAACGTGGAAGTGTAGGTGGGCGTAAAGGTGGATGTGGGCGTCCAGATGGGGGTGGGCGTATCGGGAATGATAATAGACAGAGCCGCCGTCGCCAGACCGCTGCGGTACGCCAAAAAACCGAGGATGAGCACGGCGACCGTTCCCCAGACAAAAATTACCACTCGGGTCAGCAATTTGGTGTCGTTCATTCGGCCACCAGGGATTTTTCGATGGCTTCGCGCAGGGTCCGGCAAGGCACGAGTTCGATATCCTTCGGAGGCGGATCCCCGGGGCGGACCGTGCGCGGAACGACCGCGCGTCGGAACCCCAGGGCGGATGCTTCGCGCAAACGGGCGGTGGTCTGGCTTACAGCCCGCAATTCTCCCGAGAGTCCGATTTCGCCGATGAGCACCAGGTCCGCAGATACCGGGCGATCCCGGGCCGCGGAAGCGATGGCGACGGCCATGGCGAGATCCGCGGCGGGTTCGCTTACCCGGAGGCCGCCGACGACGTTGACGAAGATATCCTCCTCGGAAACGCGTAGTCCTGCCCGGCGGGTGAGCACCGCCGAGATTAGGAGCAGCCGATAAAGATCCACGCCGTTGGGCGTGCGGCGCGGCGTTCCGTAAGTCGCCGGGCTGGTCAGACCCTGCAGCTCCACCAGCAACGGCCGGGTTCCCTCCATGATCACAGCCACCGCCGACCCCGGCGATTGGGAGGCCCGCTCGGCCAGGAATGCTTCCGACGGATTGCGCACTTCCACCATACCGGTGCTGCGCATTTCAAACACTCCCACTTCGGAGGTTGCGCCGAAGCGGTTCTTCACCGCCCGCAAAAGACGGTAACTTTGGAAGCGGTCGCCTTCCAAATAGAGCACGGTATCCACGATATGTTCGAGTACCCGCGGACCCGCCAGGACTCCCTCTTTGGTTACGTGGCCGATGAGGAATACCGCCAAGCCGGATGATTTTGCCAGCGCCTGCAATCGGGAGGCGCATTCGCGGACCTGCGAGACCGAACCCGCGGAGGAAGTTAGTTCCGGCAGGTATGCCGTCTGAATGGAATCCACGACCAATATTCTGGGGGAAATCGACTGCACGTGCTGCAGGATGGCGTCCAGCCGCGTCTCGGTGACGAGGAATAGATCCTCCGGATATTGCCCCGGTTCGATCCGCCCCTTCCCCGCCGGATCCGCGCCTTCGGCCAGCCGGATGGCGCGCATTTTCATCTGCCGTTCGGATTCTTCTCCGGAAACGTACAGCACCGGGCCGGACTTACCGGCCAGAGCCCAGGAAGCCTGCAGCATAAGGGTGGATTTCCCGATCCCCGGATCACCGCCGACGAGGATAATCGATCCGGGGACCACGCCCCCGCCGAGTACACGCGAGAATTCCTCGATCGGAAGCGGGAGGCGGCTCTCCTCGCTGCCGTCAACCTCCCGCAGCCGCCGCGGGTGCGAAGCGGCCGGTCCGGAGAAGGATTCGCTCCGGGACGGCGCGGCGGAAACCTGCTCGACCATCGAATTCCACGCATTGCAGCGCGGGCAGCGCCCCAATCCGCGCGGGCTGGAATAGCCGCATTGTTGGCAGACGAATTCGGTGCGGGTTTTTGACACGTTACTCTCCGGCTGGGGGAATTATCCCAATGACCGCGTTTGACTGCAAGGGGGAAGACAGTCGCGGGAAAACCTTGTTCGCGGCGAAATAAGAATATAATCGGTTGGGCGGCTGCGCGCGAGGAAAAAGCTTTCGCATGAGTATCAGGTTATCTCCCCATCCTTCCCGAAATGTCCAAAAGGGGTTGCTGTTCCTATTCAGCATCCTCCTGATCCTTGGTTTGGGTTGGATCGATCTGCAAATGGGAACGGAAGTGGCGCTGACCGTCTTTTATCTGGTTCCCATTGTCGTCGCCACTTGGTTCGTCAA
The DNA here is from genome assembly GCA_003141675.1 of Anaerolineae bacterium. Lineage (GTDB taxonomy): Bacteria > Chloroflexota > Anaerolineae > Anaerolineales > RBG-16-64-43 > FEN-1073. Next base: position 47,245 of record PLND01000072.1, on the reverse strand, counting down.
CGAGAGCGCAGGGGTGGCGGTTTCCCTGGTAGGCGGAGTATTGGCCGCCTACGATTCCGAGGTGATGTCGGGGCTGATCTACCGGGACTTCATGATCGGAGCCTGGGCCATCCTCTCGCGGTTGGTTTTTTTTCTGGTTACGGTCTGGTTGGTGGCAGAATTGCATCGGAGCATGGAATCCATCCGCAAGATGGCCATGACCGACAGCCTGACGGGAGTGTACAACACGCGCGCCTTTTTTGATTTTTTGCAAAAGGAAATCGAACGCAGCCGCCGATACAAACGTCCCATCTCGCTCATATATCTGGATCTGGATAATTTTAAAACGATCAACGACACGCTTGGCCATCAGACTGGAAACTCCGCACTGGCGATCGTCGCCGGCACGTTGAAGAATTCCGTCCGGTTGACGGATATTGTCGCGCGGTTTGGCGGCGACGAGTTTGCCGTCCTCCTGCCGGAGACCGAGCAAGAGGCCGCCCGCGCGATCGCCGAAAGGGCGCAGGAGAATATGGTCAGGGAAATGAACGCGAACCATTGGCCCCTGACCTTCAGCGTCGGATTGTCGACATGCCAGGATGAACTTTGTACCGCCGACGAATTGATTCAAGTTGCGGACGATCTGATGTATAAGGTGAAACGGTCCGGAAAAAACGGCATTCTTTCTCAAATCATGCCGGATTGAATTTTCACTCGGAATTTGCATGCCTGAAACCGCAGGCTGAAAAAATTTCGCAGGATTTCCGGGAGGATAATCCCATGAGTCTGCTGCAAAGGATCCTCAACGTGTTTTCTGGCGGAAGCGGGACGGGGGGATCCATGCTGTATCCGGTCAAGGTGAAGTGCAACCGGTGCGGGGAAATCCTGACCGGCACGGTTAATCTGGCCAACGACCTAAGCGTGGAATATAGTCCTTCCGGGTCCCCGCAGTCATACTCCTGCCGGAAAATCGTCCAGGGCAACGGCCGCTGCTTCCAGACGATCGAGGTCGTTCTTCACTTTGATTCCCACCGGACCTTGAAAGAAAAGGAAATTCACGGCGGCACGTTCGTGGAAGAATAGCCCCGCAACCGTTACGATCGGATGGTTCCATAGTGTTAAAACAACCGCGGCCGGATTCCGTTTCGGGATATCCGGCCGTAGCCTTAGGAAAAATGGCAAATAAAAAGTTATTTCTTTTTCCAAATGATTCCGGTTGCAATCGCCCCGCCGATGGCTCCGAACGCCGGATATAGAACCAAGTTGCATAGTAACCCGCCGAAAAGCCCCCCACCGAAGGATGTCGCTTGCCGCAACAAATCTCCGGAAAGCGCGGGATACCTCTCTGAAAGGCCGGGGACGTTCCGGATCGCATTTACCGCAGACAATGCGCCGGTCCCCGCAAAAATAGCGCCGAAGAGCGACGCCAGGACGGCTCCTGCTACGCCGGCCAATAGCCCGAGTATGATTCCCTGGCCGATATCCAAACCCGGCTGGTCTTTTTCCATTTGGCGGTAAAACCAAACCGTCAGGATTCCGCTGCCCCAGTAGCTAATGCAAAACAAACAGTTGAGACAGCTGATCAACGGGATCTTTGTCAGGACGAGCATGATCAACCCGCCAACGCCCGCCGCGATGAGCATGGATTTACTATTCATGAAGTTTTTCCTTTTTAGTTTTCCGGGCGCTTAGGGAAACGGCGCGGGAAGAGCGTGGAACACTATGGATTCTCCACCGCGATCCTGCACAAAGTAAGCAGGCCGATGTGCCTGATCACTGCGGTCTACGGGAGGGATTTTTCAGGAGATCTTCACCCGCGCCGGTCATGGCCGCCGTCACAGCGCGCAAGGTTCCGATGCCGCCTCCGATGACCATGGCCGTTCCGGTCACCAGCTTCGCGGCCAGCAGGTATCCGCTGCGCCCGAGGAAAATGTATTCGACGACCCGGCTGAGATCCAACGGGGGCTCCATTTGCGAGAGGGTGGTTTGCAAGTCGGGAAAGGCGGATACGAATGCGATGGTGCCGCTGGCCATCATCAGCAGGCCGATTCCCAGGAGCAACGGCATCCGGCGTTGGTGAATTTCCTTTTGGTTTTCCCGGGCGACCTGATCGACGAACTGTTTTGCCTGGTTCCAATCCCATCCGGTCTGCTGGCATAATTGATAGATGATGTCGTTGACTTTCTTGTGGCCGGAGAAGCAGCCGATCACCCAGCGCTTCAATCCCGGATACCGTTCCATATCGACGTCGGACGGAAGCATTCCAGACCTCCCCGATTATTCCTCGGAGCCTTTTTCGGTTTCCACTTCTTCCGGGTTCAGCCGCACCCACAACATCAGCAATTGCCCTTCCACCGTGGGAACGAACCGCGCGGCTTGAATGGGGGCCTGGGTGATCCGTCCGTCGGGCGCCCGGAATTCGAGCACAATCGGATCGCGGTTTTTCCAGGCGTGGTAGCAGCGTTCGACCAGCGCCGGCCCGTTGAAGGTGCGCATGCGGGTCAGGGCGGACCGGAACGGCCGGATACTGTCGCCTAGGCTGGCGGGCCAGGCTTCTCCCGGGTCCTCGAACACCGGCGGCGGTCCTTCGATAATAGTGATTTTCTGTTGCTCGCTCATATCCGTTTCGCGGCAAAATGATACCACGATTACAGGAGGCATCCGCGGCGGCCCTCCGCGAATTGTGGGTTCGGATGAAGCCGATATCGCCTGCCACTGCTATAATCTCCATATATTTTTAAGCGCGGCCGAAGGAGGGGGCGAACGGCTTTGGAAGATTCGCCCCGGGAACGGAGATCTCCATGAAACAAGACCTGGACCGACTGATGACCGATCGCGATTTGGACGCACTGTGGATCACCGGACCGGCAAACCACAATCCGGCGATGGTTTATTTCACCGGCGTCGCAAATATCACCCGGACGGATCTGATCAAAAAACGCAACGAGCCGCCGGTGCTCTTCCACTATCCCATGGAGCGGGAGGAGGCGGCCCGGACCGGCCTGCGCTGCCGGAACCTCAACGAATTCAAACTCGACCAGATCCTCAAGGAGGCGCAGGGGGACGCCGTCCGCGCCGGAGCGATCCGCATCGCCCGCATGTTCCGGGAACTTGGCGTGCGCGGCCGGGTCGCGGTCGGAGGGACGGTGGAATTATCCTCGGCGTACGCCGTGATGGCCGAGCTTCCCTCTCAGGCGCCGGACATCCAACTTGTCAGCGACAGTGCGGACCCGGCATTAACCCGCGCCCGATCCACGAAAAGCGCCGAGGAAATCGAACATATCCGCTCGATCGGATTGGCTTCGACCGCCGTGATCGGCGAGACAGCCGAATTTCTGTCGTCCCATGCATCGAAGGGAGATTTTCTCGTCGGCCGCGACGGCAATCCGCTCACCGTCGGCCGGGTGAAAGCCTTCATTCGCACGAAGCTCGCCCAGCGCGGCGGGGAGTCTCCCGAAGGGCTCATCTTCGCACCGGGACGCGATGCCGGCATTCCCCATTCGACCGGAATCGACCAAGACCCGATCCTTCTGGGAACACCGATCGTATTTGACCTTTTTCCTTGCGAAGTGGGAGGAGGCTACTTCTACGACATCACCCGCACCTGGTGCCTGGGATATGCCCCCGAGGATGTTGAGCTATTGCATGAACAGGTGTTGCGTGCCTATACCGAGGCCGAAAGAAAAATCCGCCCCGGGATGCCTGCCAAGGAAGTTCAAATGTCCGTCTGCCGGTTGTTTGAGTCGATGGGGCATCCGACGGTCCAAAGCGATCCGCAAACGGAGTGCGGCTACGTGCACAGCCTTGGCCACGGGGTTGGGCTGGACGTGCATGAGTCGCCGTATTTTTCGAACGCGGAAACCAACTCCGATACGCTGCAATCCGGCGCGGTATTCACCCTCGAGCCGGGGCTGTACTATCCCGACCGCAAGATGGGAGTTCGATTGGAGAACACCCTGTGGATGCGGCCGGATGGAAGGGTTGAAGTGATTGCACCGTATCCGCTGGACTTGGTTCTTCCGGTCGGGCGCGGATCCAAAACCAAGACTGCGTCGATTGGGAAGAAAGCCTCCAGCACCAAGCGGAAAACCGGCCGCCTTCCGATGCGCAGCCGAAAAAAAATCCGCCAGAGCGGAAAGAAGGTCCGATGACGCCGAAAACCTCCCCGCCTGACGTCCGCATCCTTGGCATCGAGACTTCTTGCGACGATACCGGAGCGGCCGTTGTCGAGAACGGAACCCGGATCCTCTCCAACATCCTGATCTCGCAGGGGGAACTGCACGCCCAATACGGCGGCGTGTTCCCGGAGATGGCTTCGCGCAGCCACGTGGAAACGATCGAGCCCGCCATCCGCCGCGCGATGGAGGAATCGCATTTAAGCGTGGAGGAATTGGACGCGGTGGCGGTGACCCGCGGCCCGGGATTGGCGGGTTCCTTGGTGGTGGGGGTGAACGCGGCCAAGGGGTTATCGCTGGCCGCCGGTTTGCCAATCCTGGGAATCCATCATCTGGAATCGCATATTTATTCATTATGGCTGTCTCAGGAAGAAAGCCCGGAGCGGTTCCCCGCGTTGTGCTTGATCGTCTCCGGCGGGCATACCGATCTTTATGTCATGAGCGGTCACGGCCAGTACCGGCGATTGGGCGGGACGCTCGACGATGCGGCCGGCGAGGCGTTTGACAAAGTGGCCCGGCTGCTGGGGTTGCCGTATCCCGGCGGTCCGGCGATCGAGGCGGCCGCCCGCTCCGGCAATCCGGAGTTCGTACGCTTCCCGCGCGCGCTCTTGGACGATTCGTGGAATTTTTCCTTCAGCGGAGTGAAAACGGCCGTCTTGCGCGAGGTGCGCCGGAGGCAGCCGAATCTGGCGGCGGGAATCAACCCGCCGGAACCGGGTCTGCCCGTCGAGAACCTGGCTGCTTCCTTCCAGGCGGCCGTGGTGGACGTGCTGACAAAAAAAACCGTTCGCGCGGCCAGGGAATTCCAGGCCGGGGAAATTCTGGTGGCTGGCGGGGTATCAGCCAATCAAGCGTTGCGCGAAGCGTTACAGCGCGACGCACCTTGCCCGGTGCGCATGCCGCCGCTGGAATTGTGCACCGATAACGCCGCGATGGTGGCCGCCGCCGGATATTTCCGTTTCCAGTCCGGGCAGCGGGATACGCTCGATCTGGACGTCGTGCCGGATTGGGACTTGGCGGAGGATTGACGTCCGTCTCCTGAAACCCGTCGCTTCAACACCCGGGGATTGACTGGCTCGCGGGACGGATTTAAAATATTCCGCGGATGAACGGGGAGCCCGTGCACGGGCTGAGAGGAAGGCGCATAGCCTTCGACCCGCAGAACCTGCTCCGGATAATGCCGGCGAAGGGATGATGCTGCAAATCCTCACCCTCTGCCTGCGGAGGGTGATTTTTATTATGCAGAAAAGACGCGCGGTGATCTTTGCCAATGGCACACTCCCGGACCTGAATGCCGCGAGGCAACTCCTACGGGAAGATGATTTTTGGATCGCCGCCGACGGCGGATCCAGGCATGCGCTCGAGTGCGGCCGCGCGCCGGATCTCCTGATCGGCGACTTGGACTCGCTGCCGGATCCGGTACGCGAATTCCTCGAGCGCGCAGGTACCAATATGCAAATCCATCCCGCCGAAAAGGACGAAACCGACCTTGAACTCGCCGTCTGGTTCGCCCTCCGGGAGGAATTTTCTTCCATTTTGATCGTCGGCGGTCTGGGCGGGAGGACCGATCAGACCTTGGCCAATCTTTCGCTGCTGGCCGATCCCGCGCTCCGCGAGTATGACATCCGGATCGACGATGGACGCGAGGAAGCGTTGTGCGTGCGGGAGAGCGCCATACTGCACGGCGCAGCCGGAGACGTCGTTTCGCTCATTCCGTTTGGGATGGCCGCCCAAGGCGTGGTGACCAAGGGGCTGCAATATCCCCTGCGGGAAGAAACCTTGCTTCCCAGCCGGACGCGCGGAGTGAGCAATCGCATGTCGGAGAGCCAGGCGGAAATTTCCCTTGAGCGAGGAGTATTGCTATGCATCCATACGCGGTCCATCGACCAGTAAGGGGAATTTGCGGCGCGAGGGGAGAAAACTTCAGCCGCCTTTTGGGGTTGCTTTTCGTTCTGCCGATCCTGGCCGGTTGCCAAATCTTGAATCCGCAGAGCGGATATACCCTGACGGTGATGACGCACGATTCTTTCGCCGTCAGCGACTCGGTCCTGAAGCAATTCGAGCAATCGACGGGGATCCAAGTGGCCGTTTTGAAAGGCGGTGACGCGGGGGAGATGCTGAACAAAGCGATCCTGACCAAACAAGCGCCGCTGGCGGACGTGTTGTATGGAGTGGACAATACGTTATTAACCCGCGCATTGAACGAAGGAATTTTTATCCCCTACACCTCCCCGGAGCTCGGTTCCATTCCGCCGGAGTTTCGGCTCGACCCGCAGAACCGCGCCCTTCCGGTGGACCATGGGTACGTGTGCGTCAATTACGACATCGCCTGGTTCGCATCGCGCGGGTTGAACGCGCCCAAGACATTGGAGGATCTTGCCCGCCCGGAGTACAAAGGGCTGTTGGTGGTGGAAAATCCGTTGACGTCCTCTCCCGGGTTCGACTTTCTATTGGCTACAGTTGCCCATTTTGGACCGGACGGTTACCTCGATTATTGGAAATCCTTGAAGGCCGACGGGGTGGCGATCGTCGATGGTTGGGAGACGGCGTATTACACCAATTTCAGCGGGTCGAGCGGCAAGGGACCGCAACCGATGGTGGTCTCCTACGCTACCGATCCGGCGTATGAGATGATCTATGCCGATCCGCCGCTCTCCGCGCCGCCCATCGCCGCGCTCGAAGGGCCGGATATGTGCTTTCATCAGATCGAGTTTGTCGGCATTCTCGCCGGCACGCACAACCGCGCGCCGGCAGAAAAGTTCGTCGATTTCATGCTGAACTCCGCCTTTCAGGAAGACATCCCGATGCAGATGAGCATGTACCCGGTGAAAAGCGGCGCCGCGCTCCCCGACGCGTTCGCAAAATATGCTCCCATTCCCTCCCGGCCCGCAACGCTGGCGCCGGAGGAGATTACCGCTCACCGCGATGAATGGATGAACCGATGGAAAGAGACGATGCTGCCGTAGGCCGGATGGAAATCGGTCCGATACCGCGTAAATCCTTCTCCGGCGGAAGGGCGCTGCTGTGGATTCTTCCCGTCGCGTTTGTCGGGATCTTCTTTTATATTCCGCTCTTGTCCATCCTCCGCATGGGAGCCGGCGCGGCGTTACGTGTGGGATTGGGAGCCTTTTCTGCACGGACGATTCTCAATGCGGCAGGTTTTACCTTTTATCAGGCGGCTCTTTCAACCCTGCTTACGGTGATCGTGGGATTGCCGGGCGCATATGTGTTTGCCCGGTATGAATTCCCCCTCAAGCGGTTGTTGCGCGCGTTTCTGATCGTCCCGTTCATCCTGCCGACGGTTGTGGTGGCGGCGGGTTTTGAGTCGCTGCTTGGACCCGGCGGCTGGGTCAATCTGGCGCTCGAGGGCGCCGGTTTGATCCGCCAGCCCCTTCCGTTCCTGCATTCGGTCGGAGCGATACTGCTGGCCCACGTTTTCTATAACACTTCGATCGTCCTTCGGTTGGTGGGCAGCGCCTGGGAACGGTTGGATTCGAATCTTCCGGCGGCCGCGCGGGTGCTGGGCGCCAGCCGGTGGCAGGCTTTCCGTAGGGTCACGCTTCCGCTTCTAGTTCCCTCCCTTCTTGCGGCGGCGGCGCTTGTTTTCCTGTTCGATTTCACATCCTTCGGCGTCATCCTGATCCTGGGCGGTCCGGGCTTTTCCACATTGGAAACGGAAATCTATATTCAGGCCTTGCAGGCATTTAACCTGCCGGCGGCTTCGCTGCTTTCCATTGTTCAGATTGGCTGCACTCTGGCCTTGGTTGTCATTTCCACGCGGCTCGCGCAGCGGGCCGAATCCGCAACCCTGAAAGTGGGATATCGAACTGCCCGCAAGCCGGTCTCCGCGGCGGAGAAATTATCGCTCGCCGCGGTTCTCTGCCTGCTGGGGGCGTTGTTTTTCATGCCGCTGATTTCCCCGGTCGCGTCGTCGTTCCTGCGGACGGAAGCCGCCCGCGGGGAACGGACCGCGGTGCAGACCGGATTTACCCTGGATTATTATCGCGAGCTGTTCATCAATCGCAAGGAGGCCGCCTTCTTCGCCACGCCGATCGAGTCCGCCCGCAATTCGCTGCTGGTGGCAGTGGCGACCACGGTCATCGCGCTCGGAATGGGAATTCCGGCATCGATGCTGCTATCCCGGCCCGGAAGATTGGACCGCTTGATCGAACCTTTCCTGCTGTTGCCGCTTGGAACTTCGGCGGTCACGCTGGGACTGGGGATGCTGGTAGCGCTCTCCCGCCCACCGCTTGATCTCATTCGCTCCCCGCTTTTGCTTCCGGTTGCACACAGCCTGATCGCGCTGCCGTTTGTGGTGCGCGGTTTGAAACCGGCCTTGGCAGGGATTCCCGCCCGGTTGCGTGAAGCCGCCGCCGCGCTGGGGGCTTCGCCTTTCCGGGTTTGGCAAGCGGTTGATTTTCCGATCGCGGCGCGGGCGGTGCTCTCGGCGGCGGCGTTCGCCTTCGCCGTTTCACTCGGCGAGTTCGGCGCCACAACGATTATCGTCCGGCCGGATTTTCCCACGATGCCGGTTGCGATTTACCGGTTCCTCTCGCAACCCGGCGGGCTGAACTACGGCCAGGCGATGGCGATGGCGACGCTGCTCATGCTGCTGTGCGCCGTCGCAGTAACAACCATTGAGCGGACGCGCGAATGAGGAACGCTGGAATCGGAGACGGGGAGGATCGGGATGCTGGAATTGCGGGACATTGGAAAATCGTACGAGGGAAACCCCCTATTGGAGAACGTCTCGCTGCAAATCGGCGAGTGCGAAACGGTTTGCCTGCTCGGCCCCTCGGGAAGCGGGAAAAGCACCCTTCTCAGAATCGCCGCGGGATTGGAATCGCCCGATCGTGGAGAGGTGCTCTGGAACGGAGAGACGATCACACGGATGCCGGTTCACCTTCGCGGTTTCGGGTTGATGTTCCAGGATTACGCGTTGTTTCCGCATTTGGACGTGGGGGAAAATGTCGCCTTTGGGCTGCGCATGAAAAAGCTGCCCCGCGATCGCATCCAGAACGAAGTGCGTGAGGCGCTCGCGCGGGTCAACCTCGCGCACTACGAGCATCGACGCGTGGCGGAACTTTCCGGCGGGGAGCAGCAACGAGTGGCTCTGGCGCGTGCGCTGGCTCCCAGGCCGGGATTGCTCATGCTCGACGAGCCGCTCGGCGCGCTGGACCGCGCGTTACGGGAAGAATTAATCGAAGAAATCCGCCGCGTGCTGAAATCGATGCGGACCCCATCCCTGTACGTCACGCACGATCAGGAAGAGGCTTTCGCGGTGGCTGCGCGCGTGGCGATTCTGCACGGCGGGCGGATAGTGCAAGTGGGATCTCCGGAAGAGCTTGTCGCGCGGCCGGCTTCGGTTTGGGTCGCGAAATTCCTGGGTCTGGGGAATATCCTTCCCGGCCGGGTGCGTTCCGGACGCCCGCTGCGGATCGAAACCTCCCTGGGCGAATTTCCGGCGGAGAGTCCGGAACGCCTGCCGGCCATCGGAAAAGAAGGATGGATTCTTCTTCGTCCCGGAGGGGGTGCGTTTACCCGCCGAACGACGGGCGCTCAAAAGGGAATCCGGGGAGTGGTGAGGGAATCCATCCGGCGGGAGGAGGGGTATCGGGTTCTCTTGGTGGACGATTCGTCTCGGGAAATCGCATGTTCATCCGCTGAACCATTCCCCGAAGAGGAGCAACTGGTTTGGATTCCAGCCAAAGGGACATGGCTCGTGGAATAAAAAGCAAAGGGCGGCCGAAAAAAGGCCGCCCGATAGTGTATTCCTTATTAATGGAAAGAACGTGCCAAACTAAATGCCGCAGTTACCGGCGCCGGTGATCAGATCACCGCAGAAATAGAGGAAGCTTCCGCCGATGCAAACACAGCAGAGGATAAGAACAACGACGATTACGATAATGACGATATTGCGAGAGTTGTTGGATTTTTTAGCTGGAACCGGCGTCTGCTGTACCATGGAATATCCTCCTCCGAACGATGATGATCATAGAGCGGATGGTTCTCATTGTACCTGATATCCCGGAAAAGCGCATCCAGGTCGCCTGGGCTGGCGCCAAAACCGGTTGAGAGAGGGGTCCCGTCGACTGACTGCGATGGTTCGTTCATCCGGTTCGGACGTTGATTGTGGTATACCCTCGCGGCACGATCAGGCTTTATTGGCTTCGCGGTTGATCCTGCGCCATATCATCCAGATGATCCATGCGGCCGCGATGCAAATCAACGCCCCCAGTACCACGGGCACCAAAATGGCGACGACGGAAAGCACAGTGGCGAGAACGTCTTCCACGGTGCTCACGACCGGTGTGCCGGCGCCGGCTGTGGTGACCGTGACGGCCGGGCGGATGGCCAGCGCCTTGGCGCCGTGCACCGCGCCGGCTACAAACAATCCGCAGATCATAGCGATGACCGGATGGACATTGGCGATTATGTGGGCGCTGGCGGCAAACACGATGGCCCCGGCCACGGGACGGATGAACGACTGCACGACGTCGTTGGCATGGTTTACGGCCGGAATCTTGTCGGCGAGAATTTCCACCAGCAGTAGAACGGCGAGTACCAGCAGCACCCAAGGGTCGGTCAGCGTGTCCCAGGGCGGGCTGAGTTTAATCGTACCGGTATAGCGAGCCAGCAATCCCACGACGAGCAGCGGGATGTAGGCGTTCAATCCTGCGCTGACCGATAATCCGAACGCCGAAAAAATATCCATTCCTCACCTCCTGCGGGGCTGTCGTCAGGGCAGAAACGCGCCTCGGTTTTTCCCCCGCCGTCCGTTGCTTCATCCGCCCAGGTTGAAACCGCCCCAGGTGTGGGTGAAATAGAAACGGACGATGTCGATCGCCATGATCTGGAGCAAGCCAATCGTCAATCCGGCCACGAGAACAGGCCAGGCGTCGTGAATCGTCTCGGCAAAATTTTCCTTCCGGAACAACATCAACAGGATCGATGTATAGACTCCCGTCAGCAAATACAGGACGCCCATCGTGCTCAGCAGGGCGAGCGGGTAGAGGATGATGGGATTTTCCAGAAGCACCAGAATGATCAACACCGGCGCCGCCAGGAAGTACAGCACCAGCTCGCGGAAATTTTTCAGAACCGGAACCGGCGAGCCGGTTTTCCACAGGCTCTGATTTACCGCCGGAAGAAAAACCGCCGCCATGGCCAATCCCAGAAAAGTTCCCGTGGTCAGACGCAACCAGTTCTGCGGCGTGTACAGGTGAGGCAACCCTGGAAAAAGGTAAAGATAGGAATTTACCCCGTCGAAGCCCCACGGAACGGCGGTTAGAACCAGCACTGCGAACAACGACCTTCGAGGCCAGGCGATGGAGCGGCCGCGTCCGAAAACGATCAGAATTGCCACCCCGATAATGACGCCCAGAAAAGTTCCCGTGCAGCGCGCGCACAATGGAAGCTGCCGGTCTCCAAGATGGAAGGAACGCAGATCGATCCGGTGGCAGACGGCATAACCGATTGCGTCCGCTTTGCCAAGCAATCCCGGGGGAGTCGCCCACAGTCCGAACAGCAGGACCGTAAAAAACGCGATTAATATCAGCCAACGCCCAAATCGGGTGATTCCGATTCGAAGAGCGGTTTTTTTAACAGGGGTGGCGGGTTCGGGTAGACGGGATTCCAACGGCGGAAAATCCTTTTGCGTATTGTATCGCACCTCCCGGAGCAAAGGAGAGAAAAGCATCGGGTTTCGCTTCCTAGGATATATACGCATCTTTCATAAATCCGTTTGAGGGGAGAAGCGGAAGGAAAATGGGGGATGCAGAGGAGGTGTTTTTATGGCATACTTAACCCAAGAGAACCCGAGGAATATCGGTCCGGTCCGACGGCGAGGGCGTTGCACGACGCCCTCGTTTAGCGCCTGAACAAAGGCGGCCCCGGTCCGGAAGGAGAGTGATCTATGCCGATGCATGTGATTCTTGGCGCACAATGGGGCGACGAAGGAAAAGGGCGCATCCTGGATGCCATCGCATCCGAAGCAGCCATTGTGGCCCGCTATTCCGGCGGCGACAACGCCGGACATACGGTAACAGCCGACGGAAAAATTTTCCGCCTGCATTTGATTCCGTCGGGGATCGTCCATCCCCGCCCCGTATGTGTTTTGGGAAGCGGCATGGTGATCAATCCGCAGCGCCTGCTGGCGGAGATGGAGCAGCTCCGATCGCAGGGAGTAGCGTGCGATCCAGAGCGGATTAAAATTTCCCCCGCCGCTCATTTGTTGACCCCGATGCACATCGCCCTGGACAAGGCCGAGGAAGCCTCCCGCGCCAAGCGGATCGGAACCACCGGTTGCGGGATCGGCCCGGCGTATGCGGAAAAAAGTTACCGGCGCGGAATCCGCGCGGAAGCGATGGCGCAGCCCGAGGAGTGCGCCGATAAAATAAAAGCCCACATCCTGCGCGGGAATGAGATGCTGGAAAAACTCTATGGCTGCCCGCCGCTCTCTGCGGACGCGATTGCAGCTGAGTTCTATCGATACGCGCAAATCCTCGGGCCGTACGTGGCCGATACGCTCTGGCTTGTGGATGAGGCTCTGCGAAACGGAAAGACGGTTTTGGCGGAAGGCGCCCAAGGTGCTCTCCTGGACCTGGATCAAGGGACGTATCCGTTCGTCACCAGTTCGAGCACCGGGGTAGCCGGAGCTTTGGGCGGCTTGGGCGTCGGAGCCCGATCGCTGGGACGGATCATCGGCGTGGTCAAAGCGTTCCAAACGCGAGTCGGGGAAGGCCCGTTTCCCACCGAGGAGACGGGGGACATCGGCAACCGGTTGCGCGGGGACGGATCGCTGCCCTGGGATGAATTCGGAACCACCACGCACCGACCACGGCGCTGTGGCTGGCTCGATCTGGTCCTGCTCCGATATTCCACACGGCTTAACGGCATCACCGAATTCGTGGTGACGAAATTGGACATTCTCAGCGGATTGAATCCCATCCGCGTGTGCAATGCCTACCGCGGGTCCGGCCGCGACTACCGGGATCTTCCGATGGGGGCGTCCCGGCTGGACGGATTCGAAGCGGTGTACGAGGACCTTCCGGGCTGGGAGGGGGATATCCGCCAGGCGAGAACCCGCAAGGAGCTCCCCGGCGCTGCGAGAAAGTACGTGGAAAAGATCGAGCGCGAGACGGATGTTCCGGTGTCGCTTGTATCGGTGGGATCGAATCGCGAAGAGATCATCCCCTGGAATTAAAAAAAGCAGGGGGCGGGTTTCCGCTCCCTGCTTCATCGTTATCCACTCCAGTGGTCATTACTGCGGAATTGTCCAATCATATTTCAGAAAAATTTGAATATCCACTTTGGCGTCCAGCTTGATATCGGTCACTAAATCCGCCGCGGATAGATTCATCAAGCTGGACAGGTAGCGGATCGTATAGGGCATCCCGCTGAAGTCGGTAATCAGAGTGTTCGCCGGAAAAGCGCTAATTTCATCCGCCGTGGCACTCCGGGTGGTGATGTTCGCGTCGGAAAAGCCGTGGCTGATGAGGAAGGTTTTGGTCGCCCCGGCCAGCCCGCTGGTATTGGTGCCGTTGACGATCTCGATCCTGGCGTTTTCCAGAAAGGCAAGGGACGTCAGATCGGTGGGTGGGGTGGCGTAGCCGAGCACCCCGTTGGAAGTAAAGACCTTGGCGCGCAACTCCCGGACTTTTTCCATGTCTGGAATGAGGGTGTCTTCATTATTGATGGTCTCAATGGCCAAAAGCTGGTCGTTGTCGATCACTCCCTGGCGGATGTTCTGGCGTTTGATGTCTTTGGCTATCAGCGCCAACTGGATGATCTGGTCTATGGTCAGATTAGTCTTGATGCTGCTGCTGGCCTGGCTCCAGAGTTGCGGGGCTTTCAGCAGCAGGCTCGTAAGCAGGTTCAGATTGAGAACCTTATCGCGGATGGCGAGGATCACCTGTTGGGTCCGGGCCGCCCGGTCGAAATCGCCGTTTGCCGTGTGACGGGCCCGGGCATACCCCAGCGCCAGCGCGCCGTCGAGGTGATTCCATCCGAAATTAAGCGTCGTAGTGTTGTGCGGCCCCACCGGGTCGATGACCATGTTGTCGAAGGGGACGTATACCTCGATCCCGCCGATAGTGTCGACAAATGCGGTGAAGGAATTAAAGTCGAGAACAGCGTAATAATCGATCGGGATCCCGAGCAGATTCTGAACGGTCTGAATGGCCAGGCCGGCGCCGCCTGCCGGCAACCGGTCTACTTCGCCGTCGAAATAGGCCTTATTAATTTTATCGAATCCATATCCGGGAATATCCACATAGAGATCTCGTGGGATGGAGAGCATCGAGGCGACTTTCGTCACCGGGTCGAGACTCAAGACGATCATGGTATCAGTGCGAGCGGCGGTGCTTGTGGATTCCGGCCCGATATCCCTGGCATCCAGCCCCATGGCTAGGATCGTCACCCGGTCGACGCCATTCCATGATTTATATTCTGGAACGATCGGGAGTTGAGTCGGGGTAACTCCCGGGAGGGGTGTATTGTCCACTTGCGGGGGATTAAAGGGATTGAAGCTCGTTCCTCCGCTGCCGATAACCGTACGCACAAGGCCAAAGGAACCAAATCCCACCAGGACGACGAATGCCACAAGCAAGGTGGCCAACATGCCCTTGGCCCATTCCGGAAGCCCGCGGGGACGAATGGTTACTGGAGGAACAGGCGCCGACGGTTCGGAGGATGGCGCAGGCTCCGGTTCTCGCTTCGGTTCCGGCGGCTTTTGAACTTTCGGTTGTTTGGATTTAGGCGTTGGCAGATAGGAAGACATACGTTGTCTGCTTTCCAGGTTTATTTAAACACGAGCGCAAGAATGACCATAATGATGATAAAGGATGAAGCTATGAGTAGGATTCTTCGCAAATCCCGTCGGATATAGGTGTAGTCCGGATTTTTTAAATCCTCGCGCGCGGCGGTGCGATACCTTTTTTCCTTCATTGACAATCCTTTTCCTTTCGGTTCTCCATCGAAAGATACCTTCTCCCGGGGCGATCGGATTCCACTACGATACGTTGAACGAGGATCCTGTGGAGAAATGGCCTATTCGCCGGAGGGAAACCGGGCGAATTGTAGCACAAGAATCCGTCGGGGGTGTAAAAAAGCTGTATTCTAAGGAAAACCTTATTCTTTATCCTGCAAAAATGCAATCCTTTTGGAAATATTTACAACCCCCAATGGACATTTTTCCTTCCAATTATTCTTTTGAAATTGCACCAACCGCCGTGTTTGGGCGAAAGTTAACTCTACCGATACGGGTGGGGTGAAATATTCGGATATTTCTCTTTCAACATTCGGGAAAAGAAAAATCCTTTGGTAAATCGTATTTTGGGGGAGGCTCAGGGCGCCAACTCCGCCGTCACCACAATCCGTTGGTTATCCACCATATAAGGATAGCATGAAATCAACGTCAGGGTGGGACGGACCGTGGGCCCCATGATAGACACATCCGTTGGCTCGACCAGTTGAACGATGACGACGCGATAATAGAATTTTTGGGTGGCGGTATACAAAACGGCTTCATCACCCGGTTTCATCTTGTCCAGATCGCGGAAAAGTTCCCCGTAGATATCGTCATGAGCGGAAAGCACGACATTCCCGGCCGTCCCCGGATTGGCGCTGCCGATGTGATGGCCGACTCCCTGCTTGAGCTGCTCCCATCCGTCGCCTTCCACCACCGTCATGTTGATTTTATTTAGGCTGGGCAGATCCAGTCGGAGGGGTTGCTCCGGACCGCGGGTGGGGATGGCCAGGGATTGGTACGATTGCAGCAACGGGCGCAGATTGGCCGGCACTTCATTGTCGTTGGGCGCCGCTCCACCGGGTGTGGTCGGTGGCGTATGGCCAGAGGGCAGCACGACGGCGGTGATCAGCGGAGTGGCGGACGGCGTGCCGGAAAAAACAAGCGCAATGGATTCGCGGTTGATTTCCTGAAGCCGGAAGATGAATTGCAGAACGACAAATCCCAATACGATCGCCGCGCCGATTTCCAGGAAGAGGAGCACTCGGTCCAGCGGGTTTTTGACGCGCGGCGGGGAAACCGGCGCGGCGGCCGGAGAGCTGCTTGGCGGCATAGTCGGCTCGGCCAATACCGCGCGGCCTGAGTGCACGAAGCGCCGGATCCGGTCTTTCCTCGCAGCTTGGCGTTTGGCCGCCAGCAGCCGTTCCAGTTCTTCAATCGACAGGTCGTTCGGATCGCGTGGGGTCATGGGAATTGGGTTGAGCGCATTATACCGGAGGGAGTTCGGAGATACGCTGGAGCGGAGCATACGACTGCCGATGTTCCGGACAGGCACCTAGACGGAAAAGCGCTTCGGCGTGCTGGCGGGTGCCGTATCCTTTGTGACGGGCAAATCCGTATCCTTGATATATCCGCTCCAGGGCGACCATCTGTTCGTCCCTCCAGGTTTTGGCAAGGACCGATGCCGCGGCGATGGATAGGCAGAGCAGGTCGCCGTGGGTGACCGCAGTTTGGGGCAGTGGGGACCCAGGCAGGATCAAAAAATCGATCAAGAGATGGTCTGGATCGGTCGGCAATTCATGGATTGCGCGGAGCATGGCCAGCCGGGTGGCCTGGAGCGGGCCGAGGAGGTCCACTTCTTCGGCGGAGGCGCTGCCCACCGACCAGGCCGTCGCGATCGATCGAATCCGGACGGCGGCGGCTTTCCGCTGCAAGGGAGTCATCAGTTTCGAATCGCGCACAGCGGCCAGTTCGGTTCGAAGCGAGGGAAGATGGAGGGGTAAGATGACTGCCCCGGCCGCGAGCGGTCCCGCCCATGCGCCCCGGCCTGCTTCATCCAGGCCCGCCACCCGGAAAAACCCGTTCCGCAGTAGGCGGCGTTCCTTGTCAAGGTTTGGGTATCGCCTGCGGGTTGGGTCGGTCATAGATCCCTCGCATGCCGTTCCAGCGAATGCGCAGCAGGTCGGTAAACATCCGAAGCGAATCGCCCACCAAGCGGATCCGGCTGTCGGATTGGTAGTGCCAGGAGATGGGAACTTCGCGGATGCGGTACCCGCGCCGGCGGGCCAAATAGAGCACCTCCACATCGAAGGACCAACCGTTGAATCGCTGCCGGGAAAACAGATCTTCCGCGGCGGCGTCGCGGAAACATTTAAATCCGCATTGCGTGTCTTCGTAGCCGTGCAGGATGAGCAGTTTGACGGCAAGGGAAAAAATCCGGCCGGTGAAATGCCGGTATGGGGGTTCATCAAATCGGCGCGCGCCCTTGGCTTCGCGCGATCCGATGGCCAGATCCGCATCGGCCAACCGGGGGGGATAAAACCGTTCGAATTCCTCCACGGGCATCGATAAATCGGCGTCGCAGAAAAAACGGTACCGGCCCGCGGCCCGGAGCATGCCCGTCCGAACCGCAAGACCTTTCCCGCGAAGGGGGGTTTGCGCCAGCTGGATGGCCGGAAAGCGGCGCCCGTATTCCCGGACTAGATCGGCCGTCCGGTCCGTACTGCCGTTATCGACGACCCAGATTTCGTATGTGAACGATTGCCGGGAAAGATATGCCTGGACTTTCTCGAGCGTGGCGGGCAGACGCCGTTCCTCGTTGTAGGCGGGAATAATGACCGAGAGCCACGGCGATGGGGAAAGATTGGACACGGTGATAGAGATTCGGGCGGGCAATCCTTCTGCAGGATTACCGGATCATTCGCATGAGAACGAACGCCAGCAACCCGCAGATAACCAACAGATCCACCATGGCGGCAACGCCTAGAAACGTGAGCTGGCTGGTTTTCATATGCGTCCGGGCCAGCAGGGCGCTGATCGAAAAGGAAGCCTGCGGCGGCTGCTCCACGGCTTCTTCAATGACCGGAGGGATGGGAATGAGTTCCGGGGCGTACGGTTCGCCGAACGCGTTGCGCAATGAATCTTCCGGATGGAAGTTCGTCTCCTGCACCGGTTCCGCCATGGGCGTTTCGCCGGATGGCATAATGACCGGCTGTGCGGAAATCTCCTGGGCCTCGGCGGAGATCTCCTCCGCTACGGTCGGTTTTCCCTCGGGATTGGAAAGCAACCGGACAATATTGGCGCACTCCTCCGGCGAAAAAATCGTGTTGAGCAGCCGCAGGCTTCCACCGTAGCTCTCCAGGCCGTCGCACATGACCATGCGGATGGGCGCCTTGATGTTCTCGACGAAGGCTTCCGGTTGGGAGAAAAGCAACACCGGTTCGATATCCGTGACGGGCATGCTGTTTTGGGAGAGAAATTTCCGCACCGCTTCGGAATATAGCCGGGTCCGATGGGGGAGGTTGGGGTTGGAGACGTGCATATTTCCCGAATTATCCAATTTCAACCAAGTGTCCCCGCGTGCGCGAAACGATCCTTTCACCGAACTGGCGTAAAAAACAAAAACCCCTGACGGCCCAACCAAGACCATCGGAATCGGCGTGCTCAGGCCCGGAAGTTTTATCTCGCGGATGAGGGTGAACTCGTTCCCCAGAGTCCTCTCCAGGCGGAATATCACCTGGTCCTGGGCGTCCAGCTCCGATTGACCATGCCGCCCTTCGCCGAAAGTCTTGCTGAGCCAGGCGGTGAACGGGTTCTTTCCGGTTGCTTCCCCCAGGAGGGAGAGGTCGATTATTTTCATTGCGGATTCTCGCTGCTCCGTAAAAGATTATACGTTTGGCGAATTGAATCCGCCAGTGACCGGACGTACCGGCGCCTCGGGAGGCGGGGAACGCAACCGGGCGGGGTCTTTGATCCCCGCCGATTACGCGAAGAGATGCGCAAGGAGAATCCGCAAACCGATCAGCCCCAGCATCAGTCCGCCGACGATCTCCATCCGTTTCCCGAACCGGCGGTTGAGCCGCCGGCCCATGTGGGTCGCAAGAAAGGAAAGTGAGAAAGTCACCGCGCCGATCAAGAGAGCCGGAAGAAGGATCGGGACCGACAGCAGGGCGATCGAAAAACCCACGGCGAGTGCGTCGATGCTTGTGGCGATCGAAAGGACGATCAGCGTCGACCCGCGGGTGGGATCGCAGGACGGGTCGAGTTCGTCCGCCCGCAAACCGGAACGGATCATGCGAACTCCCACGAACGCAAGCAGGCCAAATGCCAGCCAATGATCGATCCCCGCAGCCCAGGCGGAGACCACGCTCCCCGCAAACCAACCCAGCACCGGCATGATCGCCTGGAAAAACCCGAAGGCAAAGGATATCCGCAGAGCGGGCCGAAGCGACGTGGTATAGCCTCCCGCTCCGGCGCAAAGGGAAACGACCATCGCATCCATGGATAATCCCACGGCGATCAATAGCACTTCGAAAAATGTCATATGGAATTCCGGCTCCAACCGCGCAGTGTATCAAATACTGGTCCAAAAAAAAACAAGCCCGAGGAAGCCCGGGCTTGTCTGCGGTGAGAGGGATGGATTATTGCGCCAAGGGGAGCCGTTTTTCGAGCGGGCGGATCACCATGACTACCTTACCGCGCACTTCCAGGTTTTCGTCCGGATCATCGATAATGATGGGTTGCATGGTGGGGTTGGCGGGTTGGAGGCGCACCTTGCCGTTCTCGAAAAAGAAATATTTCAAGGTCGTCTCTTCACGGTTCTTCAGCCAAATGGCGACCATCTCGCCGTTCCGCGCCTCCTGCTGGGGTTTAAGAATTACATAATCCCCGTCGTGCACCATGGCGTCGATCATTGAATCCCCCCGGACGATAAGGGCGAACAGGTTTTCATCCCGCGGGAGCAGGTCTTGGGAGATGGCCAGCGCCTCGTCGGCGCCAAACACGGGTTCGTTTATCCCCGGAACCGGAGTGGGTTCGCCGGCTTGAATATATCCCCAGATTCGAATTGGTCGCAAACCCGGTTTCTGCGGGCGGATTCCTCGCGCCACGCGGGGGTCTCTTTCTATCAGGCCCTCCTTCTGTAGGCGTTCAAGATTATAGCGAACGACGGAGAGGGAAGGAATCCCGACGTTTTTCATGATCTCACGGTAAGTCGGGGCATATCCGTGGTCGGAAAAATAGGCCTCGATAAAGGTTTTCATTCTCGCTTGACGTTCGGTAATTCCAGTTTCCCGCATTAAAACACCTCCTGCGATCGAATTCACCCCGCGATCACTCCGACAATCGTACACGAACAATCGTTCTGTGTCAAGAAAATTGATATTGGACAATAATTATCTAATATCCCCGCTCTTTTCCGGAGGATTCCTCTTGTTTTTTATTGAGGTAGATATTTATCGAATTGAAACCGCTGATAAGACCCGTAGGTTGAGGAATAAAAACACTCGCTTTTCGAATACACCGGATCAATCCCGAATCCGGCGATCCATCATCCAGACAGCCATAGGATAAGGTGGAACAAGCCGGATGCTTTTATAAGGATGGGGTTTTTAGACATGGGTGAATGAGGTTTTACAGTTTTCTCAGTTTTTGAGATTTCTATTCTTTGGGGAGGGGCAGGACCACGGTGAATTTTGTTCCTTTGCCATCCGTCGAATCCACCCACACACGGCCGCCATGTAATTCGGTCACCGATTTAACGATGGAAAGCCCCAACCCGGTTCCGGCGGTATTTTGCACATTGGATGCCCGGTAAAATTTATTGAAGACGTACGGAATTTCCGTGGATGGGATTCCGATTCCGGAGTCGGAGACGCGCAGCAGGATCTGGCCCTGCTCGCGCTGTGTGGAAAGATTGACGCTTCCGCCCTCGGGAGTGTACTTCACCGCGTTATCGAGCAAATTGGAAATCATCTGCCGCAGCCGGATGGGGTTTCCGTTCAGGGATGGAATATGTTCATCCAGCGAAACCACCAGATGGATGTGTTTGGCGTCCGCACGGGGGCGGACGCTTTCCAGCGCGTTGCGCGCCAGGGTGTTGAGCAGTACGGTCTCCTTCTGGGAATCGATCCCGGATTCGATTTTTCCCAGGTCAAGAAGATCGGAGATTAGCGTGGTGATGGATCCCACGCTGTTCTGGATCCGCGTGATGAAATCCTTCTGCTGGCGGGTGACCGGGCCGGCGCGCTCGATCAGGTCAACATACCCCAGGATGGTCGTAAGCGGCGAGCGCAAATCATGCGAGACCGTGGAGACAAATTCGCTTTTGAGGCGGTCCAATTCCTTCAACTGGGTGATGTCGTTCATGACCATTGCGTACCCGACGCCCTCGATCGGGGTCAGATGCGCGTTAAAGATCCGGTCGTCGGCCAGGGTGATCTCCGTCCGTCGCTGGGCGGGGGAGGCGGAGTGGCGCCGTGAGAAAAGGAATTGCAGTTCGGGGTTGGGGAATACCTCTTTGAGGAGGCGCCCGTCCAATGGCTCATTATCCAGGCTGAACAGTCCGCGGATCGTACGATTGGCTAGAAGCATCCGGCCTTCCAGATCGGTGATGAGCACGCCGTCTTCCACCTGCTGGATAACGGTCTCCAGTTGATGCAGATGGGCCTGAGTGGTTTCGTAGAGGCGTGCGTTCTCCAGGGCAATCACCGCGTATTCCGCCAGCGCCTGCATCAGGGAAAGGTCGCTGTCGTGCAACGGCAGGCGGGCAGTGCGGTTATCCACTCCCAGCAGGCCTACGATCTTCCCTTCCAGCAGCAGGGGGACGAAGATCAGGGAATGCACCAGGTAGGAGGTTTTAATTTTCCGTGGGCTCTCGCCGTCCAGAAGGATCGGCTCTCCCGTCCGGATCACATCGCCCGCCAAGGAATCCTCCACCTTCATGCGAAACGTGTTCACAAACTCGTCGTCAAAATTTTTCGAGGCGCGTATATACAGTTCGCCGGTGTCTTCGTCGACCAGCATCAGGCTGCCCTCTTCCGTGCCGGTGAGCCGTACGGCGGCGTCAACGATGCTGGCAAGCGCCTGATCGAGGTCCAAATGGCGGGTGATAGTCTTGCCCAACTGGGCGAGGGTTTCCAACTCGCGCACGCGCATGTGGATGGGCGAGGTGGTACCCCGGTCGAAATGCCGGTCGAGGGCGGCCAGCAAGTCGGCGGGGCGCACCGGTTCGGCGAGCAATTCATCGGCGCGCACGCGCAGCACGTCGGCAAACGATTTGCCGACAGACTTCGGGAGCAGAAGAATGATGGCCAGGCCCGGCCGGAAGGCGCGGATTTTGGTTGCGGCGTCGAGTGCTTCCGGTCCGGTGGGCAGGCCGAGAATGGCCGCCCGGGGAGTCGTTTTTTCCAGCTCCGCTAGGGCATCGGCAATGGAATTCGCAGGGATAACCTTGAAATTCCGCTGACGCGCCAGAATTTCTTCGAGGGACGGAAGAAACATCCGGTTTGGATCGATGAAGAGAACGGAAGAGTCAGGCATCGGTTTGAGCCGGGTCGGTTTTTCTGGCGGCGGTGCGGCTTTCCAGCGCCCGGAAGAGACGGGCATTAATCATCGCGATGGAGGCATAGTCGGCCACGGCGTCGAGCATCGCCTGATCGCGTTGCAGGAATTCCCTGGCCTCTTTATGGCCGACCGAGATCACCCCCAAACACTCGTTTTTGGCTTTGATCGGCGCCACCATGACCGATTGGCAGACCTGGGCGATTTTAAACTGCTGAAGACTTTTACCCATCAGACGCAGCCCCTCGCCCGAGGCGATGACCAGCGGCGAGACGCCGTCGTCCCACGGCTGGTTCACCTTCGCGGCTAGGACCTGGGGCAATCCGTATTGGCTGCGGAGCATCAGCTGTTTTCCTGAATCGTCCAGCTGCAATAGCCAGGCCACCTCGGTGTCGGTTGCGTACCGGGCTCCTTCCAACAGACGGTCATACAGCCGGTCCAGGTGGTTGAGCGAGATGACGGCTTTTCCAATCCCGTACAGCAGGCTAAGTTCCTTGACGCGGCGTTCGAGTTCCTGGTTCATTTCAGACAGGCGCCGGGTGAGCGCTTCGCGCTCTTTTCGCAAACGCACTTCCGTGAGCGCGCGTTCCACGGCGGAAACCACCTCGGCTTCCCGCAACGGCTTGGAGAGATAGTCTTTGGCGCCCAAACGGAAAGCCTGGATGGCCAGCTTTTCCTGACCTTCCGGCGCGGTGACGATGACGAGAGGATCCAATCCCTGCGCGCGCAGTACGATGAGGACTTCTTTTGCGGTTAGTCCCGGCAGGGTAAGGCTGGCGATGACGATATCCGGATGGACGACATGGATCTGGTGGATGGTGGCCGGGCCGTCAGAAGCCATGGAGGGTTGATATCCCAACGGTCCGAGGGTTTGCCGCGCGAGCAGATCCAAAACATCCGGATCTTCATCGGCGATGAGAATTTTTTCGGATGGACCAGGCATGGCAATCGATGCCCTTTCGCGGAATGAATCTCCGCGATCGAATTTTCCACATCGAGTCACACGGTAAATTTGCGTTCCTACTATAGCATACCGGCCCGCAAGCCTGCAAACCGAACGATTAATACGGTCGTTTGCGGCGGGGAGGCGGTCATTTCACCGGGGAAATCCAACTTCCTTGGAAAGAGGAGAGAGTTTCGTTAGAGCTTCGTAAGAAGCCGTGGAAAGCGTTGACGCTCATCCGGCGACGACTTAGAATGAAATGATCGAAAGAAAAATTCGCGCATTTCCGGACAGGCAATTTCACTATGGAATACAAAGACTACTATCAAACGCTCGGGGTTTCGCGAGGCGCCCATGACGATGAGATCCGCAAGGCCTACCGTAAGCTGGCCAAGCAATTTCATCCGGATCGCAATCGCGGCAACCACGCAGCCGAGGAAAAATTTAAAGAGATCAACGAGGCCTACGAGGTCCTCAGCGATCCGCAGAAAAAGGCCCGCTACGACCAGGTGGGGAGCGATTACCAGCAATGGCAGCGTTCCGGAACGCAGGGCGGGTTCGACTGGTCGCAGTATGCGGGCGGCATGCCGCAGGGCGGGAGCCGGGTCGAATACGCGGATTTGTCCGATATGTTCGGCAATTTCTCCGACTTCTTCCAATCCATCTTCGGGGATATTCCGATCCAACAATCGGATACCTTCGCCCGCGGGCAACGGGCACGGCCGGAAACCGGGCGAGCATCCCCCCGGAATCTTCCGGATGTGGACGTCCCGATCACGTTGGAAGAGGCGTTCCGTGGATCCACGCGAATCGTGCAAATTGGCAACCGAAGGTTGGAAGTTAAAATCCCGCTGGGGGCCGGAACTGGAACGCGAATCCGGTTGGCGGGTGAAGGCAATGCGGTTGCCGGACGGTCCGCGGGCGATCTGTACCTGAAGGTACAAGTGGCCGATGACCCGCGTTGGGAGCGCCGGGAGGATGATCTCTCCACCGAGGTTCCCGTGGACGTGTTTACGATGATCCTGGGGGGCGAAGTGCGTGTATCGACAATCGACGCGAAATCCATTTTGTTGAAAATTCCCCCCGAAACCAATTCCGGGCAATCGATCCGGTTGAGCGGATTGGGGATGCCTCGCCTGCATAACCCTTTGGCGCGGGGTGATTTGTATGTGAAAGTGCGCGCTGAAATTCCAACCCGGTTGAATGATCCGGAAAGAAAGCTGCTGGAGGAATTCGTTCGACTGAGGAATAAGCAAGTTTAATGCTGCAACGGATGACGAAGCGGCCGGCCTTTGGATCGGATGGGAACGCTGCCTTGGCGGAAGTTCTCATCTTCCAAAGGGAATGGATCGGACGCTTCTCAAGGAGAGATGACAATGAAGAGAATACTGATGGTTCTGGTAGTGCTCGGCGTTTTGGCGATGGCGTGTTCCGGGCTGCTGCCGGTGACGAAAGCCACTCCGACAACCGCCGTCGCGACGGCAACCCAGACGCCCTTACCTACACCGACCTCCGCCCCGGCCACCAGCCTGGTCGGAGCCGACGGCTCGCTGGCGGCTTTGTATGATAAGGTCAACCCGGGCGTGGTGACGATTATTGCGTACGGCCCCGCAGGCAGCGGAAACGACGCGCTGGGTTCCGGGTTTGTCATCGATACCAAAGGAGACATCCTGACCAACATGCATGTCATCGCCAGCGCGACGCAGATCGAAGTGGATTTTCCCTCGGGGTTCATGACCCAAGGCACCATAGCGGCCAAGGATCCGGATTCCGATGTCGCCGTGATTCACGTGGATGCTCCGGCTAGCGAGTTGCATCCGCTGACGATGGGCGATTCCTCCAAGGTAAAAATCGGCGACCCGGTCGTCGCGATTGGAAACCCCTTTGCACTGTACAACACGCTGACGTTCGGCATTGTTTCGGCAAAAGGGCGCACCGACGAATCCCTCTCCTCCACAAGCGACAGCAGTTTCTATCTTATCGGAGATATGATTCAAACCGACGCCGCGCTCAACCCGGGCAACTCGGGAGGTCCATTGTTCAACATGCGGGGAGAAGTGATCGGGATCAACCGGTCGATTCTCTCCCCGTCCACCGGCCAGGGAGGAACTGCGAGCAATACGGGGTTGGGGTTTGCCGTGTCGAGCAATTTGGTCCAACGGATTCTGCCCGATTTGCTTGCTACCGGAAAATACGATTACCCGTACCTCGGGCTTGGCAGTCTGAGTGAAATCCACCTCCAGATCCAACAGGAACTTGGTTTGCCCTATACTTACGGCGTCTACATCATCAGCGTAGTAGCGGGTGGTCCGGCCGACACGGGGGGATTACGCGCGGGAACCGTGGATATCCCGAACGTCACGGACCTGAAAAAAGGCGGCGATCTGATCATCGCTATCAACGGCCAAAAAGTAAACGGTTTCGGCGACATGGTCTCCTATATCGTCATGAACAATAAACCGGGGGACACCGTAACCTTTACCGTTTACCGTGACGGAGGGACCGTCGATGTTCCGGTAACCTTGGGATCCCGTCCGTCCGCTTAGGGCGTCCGGAGGTTGGACAATTGCCGGTTAAAAAGCGTTGATTTCACCGTTCGATAAAAAACCCACGGATGGGAGTATCATTTGGCCCGTGATGAACGGGCCTTTGATATTTCATTGAGATCCTTTTTTCCATAAGATTGGATAGGGTTAGTTTACACGTGTTGGCGAAAAGAAATCCCCAGATAATACGCGTGTTTCGTGTATCGATTTTGGGAATCCTCCCGGTCTTTTTTCTCACGGCGTTCGCCGCAGCGAGAGCCCCATGGCGCGCGTCCGCCGGCGAGCCAACCGGGGTGATCTGCACCGTCGAATCGCAAATGGATTACCCGGATCTTTGCTCCAACTCGGGTCCGGGCGCTGTGCGCGTAGATTACTGGCAGGCAGGCTTGCTTCCCCGGCGGCCGTTGCCCGCCCTGCCGCTCGACCCCAGCCTGAGTCAATTGGATCGTTCCTACGCCCGTGCGGGGAAAGACGCGAAATTGAATTTCTACTCCAGCGTCGAGGACGCCATTTCGGGGAATGCCAACCACTCGATTTATAAGGGCTTTGTGTACGTCTCTTATGTGCAAAGGATCGTCCGCGACGAAGGAACCTTCTTTCGCACCGGCGACGGATGGATCGTCCGGGGCGACGACTTAACTCCGATCACCAACAAAGACCAGTTTAACGGCTTTGCGCTCGCGCAAACCCCCGATCACCCCTTCGGGTGGGTGCTGCCCTACGAAGGCGTGTATCCCTCCCGGACGCCGGGCGGGTCGGCCGATAAACATGCCGTTTTCTATCCGAGATACACACCGGTGGAGGTGTTCGATTCCCAAAAGGTCGATCAAACAACCTGGTACATGGTTGGGATCAACCAGTGGATCGTGCAAACGAGTTTGGGATTGGTGTTCCCGGATACCGTCCGTCCGGATGGGATTCCCGCCGGGGTGAAATGGATCAGCATAAACCTGTTTGAGCAAAGCCTGGCGGCATACGAGGGCGACCGGATGGTTTTTGCCACGCTCGTCGCCAGCGGGTTGCCCGGTTATTGGACCCGCCCCGGCCTGTTTCAGATCCAGAAGAAATATGACATCCAGACGATGAGCGGCAGTTTCGAAGTGGACAAATCGGATTATTACTATGTGGGGGATGTGCCCTGGGTGATGTATTTCGACCGAGCTCGCGCCATTCACGGGGAATACTGGCACAACAATCTGGGCGGCCGGCATTCCCACGGATGCGTCAATGTACCCGTGGCCGATGGGCATTGGTTGTATAACTGGGCTCCGGAGGGAACCTGGGTGAGTGTGTTCGACCCGTCCGGCAAGACCCCGACTGACGAAAAATATTACCTGAATGACGCCGGGATCTGACTGGAATCCATCCTCCGGCAAATCGGGAGATGCCGCTAAGGGTAAGTTTTTCCATCGTCTTGCCGGTTGCAGACGGCGCCGAAATATGATATAGTTTTTTCACTTATTCCGGGCTGAGGCCCGACAATCTAAAGGGGGATACTATGCCTGCACTGAATCGTGTTCAATTAATCGGTCGGTTGGGGAAGGATCCGGAAACGCGTGCGTTGCCTTCCGGAAAGAAAGTCTGTTCCTTCTCGCTCGCAGTGGACAGCCGTTGGAAAAACGGAAACGGCGAAATCAAGGAAGCCACCGAATGGTTCCCCGTCGAAATCTGGGGACGGTTAGGAGAGATTTGCAACCAGTATCTCTCCAAGGGGCGGCTGGTCTACGTGGAAGGCCGCGTGCAAACCGATCACTGGCAGGATGACAAGGGGGATCCGCGTTCGCGCACAAAAGTGGTCGGCGGGGTCATGCAAATCCTGGACCGGAAACCGGAAGAGCCCGAGGTGGCTGCGGTAGCCGAAGAGGAAACCGCTGCCTGACACCGCTTTCGCCGATCGTTACGCAGTTCTTCCTGAAGGAATGGGAGATCGGCAAACCCGATGGGATTAACCCCAAGGTTGTTTCAAACCTACCCATCGGATAACGAAAGCGGGGCTTAAAAGAAAACCGCCTCTCCTATTGGGAGAGGCGGTTTTTGCGCCTATTGGGTTTGACGCAAATTAAGTTTTTCCGTCACCTCGCGGTATTTTTCCGGGTTGGTTTTGCCCAGATACGCCAGATGGCGGCGTCTCTGTCCCACCATTTTCAGCAACCCGCGCCGGGAGGATTCGTCGTGCTTGTTTTTCTTGAGGTGCTCGTTGAGCTGGTTGATGCGCGCGGTCAGCACCGCGATCTGCACCTCGGGCGAGCCAGTGTCGCCTTCTTTTCGGCGGAACTGGCCCATGACTTTCTGTTTTTGGTCCTTTGGAAGAGGCATGACTTCTGCGTCCTTTTCTTTCCTGCAGGTCGCCCGTCCGGTAGCTATTTGCCTCCGGGGGGTCTAGTCAGGAGTGGGAGATTATACCAAACTGCAAGCCCGCTCCCGGTATAATCCGGAGGATGATTGATCGCCGGATCGCTTATTCGGCCGGGCTGGTGCTGATTCTGGCGGTTGCGACACTGTGGAATGCGCCGCACCGGTCGGAAATCCGTCCCTTGCCGGCCGACTGGTCCGGGACGAAGGACGCCACCCCGTATCGGTTATCGGTTTTCCCCGACGGCGCCATGTACGACGGGGATTGGTTGGGGGTTGAGGCGCAGACGGATTCAACCCCTGGAAATACTCAACTGCAGGTGCATCTGGATTCTCCCAACGCTTCCCCCTTGGTCGAGGGGAATCTTCCCCGCAACCGGATGGGCGTTTTTTGGCTCGCGCAATGGCCGTGGATCTGGAATTCCGCCGACGAGAGCGGGTGGCATACGCTTTTCGTCAACCCGGCCGGCGGGACCGGAACCGATCCTTTAAATAATGCGACCTTGCTGCAATACCCAGTGCGGATCCTGCCCGCCGCTCTGCGGCCCGTGTTGCGGCAGAATACGGTTTGGCGGGAAGCGGCAGGCACTTGCTGTAATTACTATTATCTGACCGGAACCGAAAGCGAACGCGACCTCGCCGAATTAATGAAATTAACGGAACAGGCCTACCGCGAAATCATTACCAGGATGCTGGCCAGTTCGTCGAAGCTCACCGTTGTTTTTCTTCCCAGACTTTATGGCCAGGGCGGATTGGCCGACGGCGAAGGAGTCCTTTCCTATATGGACCGGAACGCCACCGGAACGGATTTTCCGGTGGTGCTCACCCACGAGATGGTTCACCTCGTCGCCGGTGCGAATTTCCCGCCGAACCGCTACCCGCCCGCGATGCTTAGCGAAGGTTGGGCAGTG
Organism: Anaerolineae bacterium; assembly: GCA_003141675.1. Lineage (GTDB taxonomy): Bacteria > Chloroflexota > Anaerolineae > Anaerolineales > RBG-16-64-43 > FEN-1073. The sequence continues at coordinate 18,032 of PLND01000072.1, read as the reverse complement.
TATATGACCGGCGGGCATTACCACACGCCGGAACCGCTCGAAGACCGGGCGGCGGTTGTGGTTCAATCCGGCGATTACATCCCGCTTGCCACATTGGCGGATTCTTTTATTTCGACCCAGCATGAGACGGCCTATATCGAAGCCGGGGCGTTCGTGGAATTTCTGATTGATCGGTTTGGTTGGGACCGGGTCTATGCCATGTTTCGCGATCCCGCAAGCGTCCAACCGCCGAGCGCAGCACTGGATTCGATGCTGAATGCACACTTGCAATCGCATTTGGCCGACTGCGAATCGGAATGGCTGGACACACTCCGGGTGCGCGCGCCGGACTCCGAACAGGTTGAGGATGTAAAATTCACCATCAACTTTTTTGACGATCTGAGAAGATATCAGGATCTTTATACGCCCGGCAGCGAAGTCTCCGACATATGGATTCCGGATCTCCCCGCCGCGCGGAAGCGGGGGATGACGGCCGATTACCTCGCCTCGCCTGAAATCGCCGAATCGATCGCCCTGGAAACGATGTTCCGCGTGGCGCGACGGCAGGCAGGCGAGCATGATTGGAACGGAGCCTGGGAGAATCTCGGCGCCATCGAACAGGTGCTCACTGCCAGACAGCGGCGCGCACCCGATCCGGCGTTTGTTTCTCCGCTGGCGGACGGCTACCGCCGACTCACCAGCGCCGTGCTCCGCAGCGGGTACGAACCGTTGGATATCTTCCTGGAAAGCGGCCGCGCCGAAGTGGCCGTTCGGCCTTTCGGCGGTTTGGAGAAGGGAGCACAGATTTGGCAACGAACCGGCGGAACCTGGTTGCGCGTCGAATGAACCCGCTCCTTCCGGCGCTGGGTTTGATCCTCTTCGCCGTGCTGGTCGCAGCAGCGGTCCTGGCGTATCTGATCCTCCGCGGACGGTTGGGCGATCCGAAACGCAACGCGCTGGTGTGGGAATATTTGCACTCTCCCGCCGCGCATCCGGACTGGGTGACGCGCGCAAATTCACGCTGCGAGGGGGCGCTGTTTGCGTTTCCGACCGACGGCTACATCGGCTACCTTTGGGGCGGCACATTCCAGCCGCTCGAGCGGCACCAGGGAATCGATGTCTTCGGGAACCTGCCCCTCGGCCAAACCCCGGTCTATTCCGCATCCGATGGTTTTCTCACCCGCCTCGCGGATTGGAAGAGTGCCGTGATCATCCGCGTGCCGGACGATCCGCTCGCGCCGGGTCGCACGATCTGGATTTACTACGCCCACATGGCCGACCCGCAGGGCAATTCGTTCATCGACGCGGGATTTCCGCCGGGCACGATGGAGAAGCCGGTGAGGATGGGTCAGAGGCTTGGTTTCCAAGGGAATTACTCCGGCGATCCAGCCAACCCCAGCGGTGTGCACTTGCACCTTTCGATCGTGCTCGGCGACGGCCAGGGAGGGTTCCGCAACGAGACCGATATCGCCAATACACTCGATCCCTCGCCATATTTCGGGATGCCGCTCAACACGGAATCGGGCCAATACGGTCCGCCGCACTGTCTTGCAGATTCCAATCCCAACGGAAATTAATTTTTCGAGGATCTCATTTTCCGCAGGATTCTGCCATGGGGATTTTTCGTTCCACAGGATGTGCGGCATACTTTTCGTGATCACCCACGGAAATCGTAATGATTAAAATTCCTCCGGAGAAAATGGTTCAGGAGGCGGCATGGCCAAGGATCCGATAGACTCAACGGCCTGAATGTTCAAGGACCCAACGGAAACCTCCAAAGAGCGGCCGGGCAATTCATCTACATAGCAAGCCGACCGAAAAACTGCTGCGAAATTTCTGGAAATGGGAAATTTCCATCGAGCCAATCCCAATCGGCCAACATCGGAGCCGGTTGCCTATCTGAAAGGCGGTCGAATAATTGGTTTGCGGAAAATGATTAACGTAGGGACGGAGGAAGCGCTCGATGACCGTGCGGCCTTACTGGACTTTACCGGCCGCGTTTTTATTGAGAAAGGGGAGTACGCTTTGAAAAATATTCAAGAAAAGACGGGATCGCCTTGCAAAGAGCCAAGGCGGCTAACAAACATAGGATGGGTTCGATGGGGATCCGGAACCGGGCGTTACTAGCGAGCGCCGGGATATACATTATCAGAATGCACGGAACCACCAGCAGGGCTAGCGCCATCCATTTCCTCTCCCAGAGAAGTTGCAGAATGCCGATTGCTGAAAGCAGGTAAAGCAATCCATAGAACACCGATAGGACGACCGTAACAAGGAGTATCTCCGGCTGGCCAATGTTCGAAATTGCCGGGGATAACTCCCCATTTGTCACAGAGTCCGGATTTATCTTTCCCAGTTCGAGATACATTATCAAATAGGAAGCCCCCGGCCGAAGACCATTCAGACTGTTGAGCGCGTTAAACCAAATTGCCCGGAACGGATCCGCAAGCAGCATGCGCATCGCCGCAGAGTACATGGCGTCGGATTCCTCAGCCGCTGTCGCGGGATGCAATCCTTTTTCAGCCAAGTATTGCTGGTAGTACCGAGTCGCCGCATCTCGTGCTTCTCCAAGGGTTAAGCCATCCCGCCATGTGATATATCCGGCAGCGTTGTAATACAAAAGGTTGCTCTGTACTGTTTCCAATGTTACCCGTCCGAAAATGAGATAGTTGCGATAGAGCCATGGGGCGATAACCGCCGCAACCATAGCGCTAAACAGCGTGCATTTTGCAATGGCACGACGCCACCCGGTGCCAAGGCACAATGCGGGGATCAGGGATGGCCAAACGAAAATCCCGATGGGACGGATCAGAATCGCCGCTCCCAAAAGCGTTCCCCCCAAAGCCGAATACACCAAGCGAGTTTCAGTTAATACCAGCAGCAGAACCAAGAAAAATGCAGTAAAGAGAATTTCGGAAAGAAGGAGTCCGGCGAAGACGGCTGGCAGCGGAGCGATCATCCAAAGCACACATCCAATAACCCCGATGCGTAAGGAACCCAACGCCTTTTCTCCCAATCGGACGATAACCAGGCCGGTAACCGCATGCAGCAGGGATTGCGCAAACACAACCGCCAGTGTTGAGGAGCCGGCGAGGAAGAAAATCAGCGCCAAGAAAAGCGGATATCCGGGAGTTCGAAATGGGTCAGGTTGAAAGGGGGCGGCGGGAGAGGGGGAGAAGACTCCGTGCTGAAATAGGTTGATCGCGAGTTGATAGTAGCCGGGTGCGTCCCCTGGCGGGATAGCGCGCGCGGGATTGGTCAACGCCAAGAAAAGCACCGGCAGGCGCAGGAGGAATCCCAAAAGGAACAAAACCAGATACCTGCGCCAGGCGGCGCCTGCCAAATAAGAAATGCCGGAACGGAATATTCTCTGCATGGATGGGTGAATATGCTGCCGAGCCGATTGGGCGGTGAGAGGCGAAAAGCCTCCTGTGCCGATTCAATTCCCCTCGCGTCAATTTTCCAATGGGAAAATGAATAAAATTTCCGAAAAGCCCATCAACCCGCAACCAATCTGATCCTATGGCAATTGCAATGTTTTGGCCATTGTATCCGAAGGGAACGCTTCGAGCAACTATCGGATCGAAAGGCCGACTCATGATCCGGCCGCATCGTTTGTCCGAATCGTTGGAATTGAACTATATCGACCATCGAATTCAATCACCCATTGCCCGCTGAGTGTGCTCTGGATCCTACTGGCCATTTTTTCTATCTCTATACACTTTGGGTTTCTTTCCGTCGGGAAAGATCGGCATCCATTTCGCCCTTGCGTTGATAATTCTCCTGCCGGAAAAGTTCGTTTGGATCATTCCCCCATAGGCAGAATGACGGGAATGGTTTGTATGTGCGGGGGTCAACGCACCGGGTTTGCCTTAGTACATTCCCGTCTATCGATGGTTTGAGATAACTTCCTGACCATAATCCCCGGTCTGTTGGAGGAAGTTGGTGTTTTTTTCCGGGTCGCGGAGCCTGGAGATTGGCCCGGAAAACCGGCCGGGAGCCGGTAGATTGATCGCAACTCTCCCCGATAATCTTGATACAATCTCCCCATGCCGCCCATCCGCCTCGTTCATTTCGCCGACCTGCACGTGGGCATGGAAAACTACGGCCGGCTGGACCCCGCCACCGGAACCTCCTCCCGTACACGGGATTTTCTCGACCGGCTCGACGAAGTGGTCGATTACGCGCTTGACCACAAAGCCGACCTGGCGATTTTCGCCGGCGACGCATTCAAGACTCGCGACCCGGAACCCACCCAGCAGCGCGAGTTCGCGCGCCGAATTAAAAAACTTGCCGATAAAATCCCGACCCTGCTCCTGGTGGGGAACCACGATCTTCCCGGGACGGTCTCCAAGGCCACCAGTTTGGATATCTACCACGTGCTGGATATCCCCAACGTGATCGTGGGATACAAACCCGATTCCCAGTTGGTACAAACGGCGCACGGCCCGGTATACCTCGCCTGGATGCCGTACCCTGCCCGCAACCGATTACTCCTCGACGAGGAGTACAAGGGCAAATCGCTGCCCGAACTGGAGCAGATCCTGCGCGATAAAGTCGCCCAATATATCCGGGAACTTTCGGAGCAGGCCGCGAAACAGGATGCGCCGCGGATATTCGCCGGGCACTTCACGGTCTCCGGCGCGGCTTTCGGTTCCGAGCGCACGGTCATGCTCGGAAGCGACGTGGCCGTGATGAAAAGCGTGGTGGCCGAGACGGCGTGGGATTACGTCGCGCTCGGGCACATCCACAAGCATCAGAATCTCACCGCGGGGGAAACCGGACTGCCGCCGGTGGTATACGCCGGGTCGCTGGAGCGGATTGACTTTGGCGAGGAAAGCGAACCGAAGGGTTTTTGTTTCGCGGAAATTTCGCGAGGTAAAACCGAGTGGAAGTTCGTCCCCGATCGCGCACGTCCGTTTCACACCATCCGGGTGGACGTAAAGACCGAGGATCAACCCACGCCGGCGGTGCTCGACGCGATCGCGTTGCGCAAGGCGGAGATCCGGGACGCCGTCGTCCGGATCATCATTTCCATGAGCGGCGAGCAAAGCGCTCTTCTCGATGAACGCGCCGTGCAAAAGGCGGCGGAGAGCGCGTCCCACCTGGACGTTCAACTCGAAATACGCCAGGAAGTCCGCACCCGTCTCGGCACCGATAGCGCCGAATCACTCACCCCGCTGGAACTATTGGATAGATATTTCCGTGCGAAGGCCGTCGAAGAAAACCGAATCGCAGAATTGCTGCAGGCGGCGGAGGAGATCATCCAAGAAGACGATGGACAATAGACCATAGACCATCGCCGATGGTTCGATGTTGATGGTTTTTCATGATCTGCACTCCATTGTTCGTGGTTCGCGATTGAAATGGGATATGTAGGGCGTATGCTAACGGGAGCGATCAAATTCAAACCATCGACAATCGCCCATGGTCGATGGTCTATGGTCTCCGCCTTGGAAGAAGGAACAATCCGAAACAGCGATGATTCCGGTTAAACTAGAACTCCATAACTTTTTAGCGTACCGCGACCCGGATCCCCTCAGCTTCGAGGGAATTCATATCGCCTGCATTTCCGGCGAGAACGGCGCAGGAAAATCCTCGCTGCTGGACGCGATCACCTGGGCCTTGTGGGGCAAGGCGCGCTCCGCCTCGGCCGATGATCTGATCTATCAGAACCTTCGCGAGACGCGGGTGGCTTTGGAATTCGAGATGGGCGACGCGCGCTACCTGGTGATCCGGCAGCGGAGCATCGAGAAGAAAACCACGCTTTCGCTCCTGGAACTGCAGGTATGGGATCCGGCGGTCGGGGAGTGGCGCGGCCTATCCGAGCCGACCATGCGCGCCACGCAGGAGCGCATCGACGGACTGTTGCACTTGGATTACGACACGTTCGTCAATTCCGCGTTCTTGGCGCAGGGGCGGGCCGATGAATTCACCGCCAAACCACCGTTCCAGCGCACACAAATTCTCGCCGCCATCCTCGGGCTGGACCGCTGGGCGCTCTTCGAGGACCGCGCCAAGGAAAAAATCCGCCAGAGCCGCGAGAAGATTCAACGCGTCGAGGAGCGGCTCTCCGAGATGGAGCGGGAGCTTGTCCGCCGGAACGAGTATGAGGAGCAGTTGCGGCAGGCCCTGCGGGATGCGGCTTCCAGTGCCGGGAGCCTTGCCGAACTCGAAGCCTCCTGGACGGCGATCGAGCAGCGGCGCGCGGCCCGGGCCGAACTCGAACGCCAGGCAGAGGAGGCCGCGCGGCGCGAACAGGCAGCCGAACGGGAATTAAAAGAAGCGCGCGCCGAACTTGACGCTCTCGGCAAGAGCGCCGACGATGCGGCAGCGGAAAAAGAAGCAGCCGATCTGCGCGTCCGGCGGACGGCGCTCGCCGCGCGGCAGCCGGAGCTGGAGCGGGATCTCTCGCAGATCCGCGAGCTGATCGGTATGGCGGGTCGGTTGCGCGGCGAAAACGACGCGCTTGCCCCGCAAACCGAACCAATCAAGAAACGGCTGGAAACGCTGGAAACCTCCACCGCGCCGGAGTGCCCGACCTGCGGCCAGCCGCTTACACCGGAACACCGCAAACGTGTAATGGAGGAACTGGCGCGCGAAATCGATTCGCGCCGCGAAAAATTTAAAACCAACGCCGCGCGCCTCAAGGACCTCGCCGCAGAGATCGATGCTCTGCAAAAGGACGCCTCTGCTTTGCAAGCTGCATTGCAATCGCTTCCCGCCCTCGAACGGAAACTGGCCGAAGCGGATGCCGCGCTCGGAGCTGCGAGTGGCGCGCGGGAGAAAATCCCCGCCGCGCAATCCCGGGCAAGCCGGTGGCTCAAGACGCTTGACGATGAGAACGCCGCGCGGCGAAAGATCCAAGATCAAATGGGCGAGGCCAGCGCCGGATTGGCGGACGCCGAAAAATTGCGCGTCCGTCTGGATCGGGCGCGGCTCGAGAAACGACTTGCCGACGAACGGGTGGGCGGCGCGCGCCAGACTCTGGCGGCACTCGAGGAAATCGCGCGCCAACGCGAGGAGCGCCGCACGGAACTGGACGCGGCGCGGCGCGGACTGTCGGTTTTCGAGGAGCTGCGCGAGGCGTTCGGCAAGCGCGGGATTCCGACCATGGTCATCGAAACGGCCGTCCCCGAGGTCGAACGGGAAGCCAACCGCCTGTTGGGGGAGATGAGCGGGGGGAGGATGAGGTTGCGCATGGAGACCCAGCGCGAGACCAAAACCGGCGACGCGCGCGACACGCTCGAGATAAAAATTTCCGACGAGCTCGGGACGCGCGCCTACGAAATGTATTCCGGCGGGGAAGCCTTCCGGATCAACTTCGCCATCCGCATCGCGCTCTCCAAGCTGCTCGCCCGCCGGGCGGGATCCCGACTGCGGGCGCTCTTTATCGACGAGGGCTTCGGCACGCAGGACGCCGCCGGGCGCGAGCGGCTGATCTCCGCCATTCAATCCGTGCAAAACGATTTCGACCGGATCCTGGTCATCACGCACCTCGACGAACTGCGCGACGCCTTCCCCGCCCGCATCGAAGTCACCAAGACCGCCGGTGGCTCGCAAGTCCGCGTGGTCTGATGCCTGCCCCCGCAAACAAAACACCCATCGGAGCGATTCTTATTCGCTGGTCCCGACGCCGGAACCGGCATCTTCCCTGGCGAGCTGCGCGCGATCCATACCGCATCTGGGTCAGCGAGATTATGCTGCAGCAAACGCGCGTGGAAACGGTCATCCCATATTACCGGTCTTTTTTATATAGATTCCCCCACGTGAAGGATCTGGCACGGGCTGATTTACAAAGCGTTTTAAAGATCTGGGAAGGACTTGGCTATTACGCGCGCGCCCGGAATCTGCACCGGGCCGCAAAGCAAGTCGTCGGCCGTGCGGATGGTCGATTACCGGAAAGCGCGTCGGAGTGGGAGCAGCTCCCCGGCATTGGAAGATACGCCGCGGCGGCAATCGCCTCGCTTGCGAACGGCGAGCGTGCGATTGCGCTCGACGCGAACGCCCGCAGGATCCTCGCGCGGATGTCTGCCTACCGGCGCGAAGTCCGGGATGCGCGCGCCGAACATGATCTGATGGAATGTTTTCAAAGCGCACGAGGCAGGAGCGCGCCGGGAAATTTCTTCCAAGCGATGATGGACCTTGGGCAGCTCGTTTGTCTGCCGCGGCGGCCGTTGTGCGCCGAGTGTCCCGTGATTTCTCGCTGCGAATCCAGAAAGCGGGGGATCCAGAACCGGCTGCCGGTGAGGGCGAAAGCGGCGCGTATTCCGCATTACGACGTAACGGCCGCAGCAATTTTACGATCGGGCAAGGCGCTGTTGGCGCGCCGTCCCGAAGGGAAGATCCTTGGAGGGATGTGGGAATTTCCCGGCGGAAAGCGCGAGCGTGGCGAAACTTTGCCGGCTTGTCTGCGGCGCGAGTTGCGCGAAGAGCTGGGAGTGGACGTGCGCGTACGGGAAAAGCTCATTGCGGTGAAACACGCGTTCACTCACTTTCGGATAACCTTGCATGTGTTTTTCTGCGATCGGATGCGCGGTAGACCGCGGCCGATCGGTGTCGCGGAGGTGCGCTGGGTGGGTATTTCCCAGCTCCGTTCGTATCCGATGGGCAAGGCCGACCGGATTGCGGCGGAACGGATTACCGGTCTCCGATAGGGTTGGCTGCCCCCGTTTTACACTCCGAAAAAATTCGATTTTGGTTTTTCGTCTATACTTATTCCGAGTTTCTTGCGGCGGGCCGTTCCCCAGTCGGCCGGCGATTTCTGAATTTTCTCCCGTGGCCAATCCGGGAAACGCGTTCGTGGAACCACCCCGGAGATTGTATGTAGATTCTCTGGAGGTTTTACCGGTAGGTGATCCGTATAATCCAATCTGAACAGCCGATTCGTTCCCCGGCATCGGAATCGGGGATAGGCCTGGCTGGAGTGGTCTCCGGACATAGAGAGAACCAAAATCGGACGGTCCAATCGATGTTGAGGATTGCCGTACATTTCCGTTTTTGATAAATATTCCGGTTCGATAGGAGAAGATGCCATGAAATCCCTTCCGATTCGATTGCTCATCCCGTTATCCGTTCTGGCCATCGGAGCGATTCTCGCTTCGTGCGGTGGAGGAAGTCCAGTCCCCACTCTACCGCCTCTCGGCGCGTTGACCGTTAATTCGAACAACGACGCTGATGATGGAACATGCAACGCCGCGCACTGCAGCCTGCGCGAAGCGATTAATAAAGCCAACACGCTGCCGGGAACCATCACGATTAAGTTCAATATCGGCGGAGGGGGCCCGAGGACCATCAAGACCTCGTCCGCGTTGCCGGATGTCACCGTTCCGGTAGTGATCGACGGCACCTCTCAGCCATTTTTTAATGGTACCTCGCCGCTGATCGAATTGGACGGAAGCATGGTGGGCGGCGGTTCCGTGGACGGCTTGGTTCTCAGCGGCGGAGACAGCACCGTGAAGAGCCTGGCGATCATCAATTTCAGCGGGCGCGGAATCCTGATTAGCTTTCCCGGAAGCAACACTATCGAAGGCTGCTATATCGGAATCAATATGTATGGCGCGGCAGCGGGAAACCAGGCCAGCGGAATCGTGGTGGCCAGCGACAATAACACGATCGGCGGGACGGACTTCCTCCACACCCGAAATGTGATCTCCGGCAACCACGGCGACGGCGTAATGATCAGCGGCGCTCTGAACTCCATCGAAGGCAACTTGATCGGTCTCAATGCTGCGGGAACCGCGGCGCTTGGCAACCAGGGAAACGGCGTCACCATCGACGGAAATATTAATATGGTCGGCGGAAGCGTCCCGGAGGCGAGGAACATCATTTCGGGGAATATCGGCAACGGGATCCGGATCAACTCCGACTCCGATGAAGTGCAGAGGAATTTCATCGGAACCGACATTTCGGGAACGGTTCCAGTGGGCAACCAAATGAGCGGGGTGTATGTTTTTGGATTGGGAGCGGTGCAAATCGGCGGAATCAACGACGGAAACATCATCTCCGCCAACCAGTTGTTCGGGATCTGGCTGGACGATTCCTCGAAGGCAAACCACATGCACCGCTCGCCGCGCGCGGCGGCCGCGTAGGCGAAATGCGCCGCCAGGCTCGTCTTGCCCGCGCCCGCCGTGCCGGACACCAGCACGCTNNATCTGGCTGGACGATTCCTCGAACGCCGCCTCCGTGTTTGGAAATCGTATCGGGACGGATAAATTGGGAACCGCCGCGCTGGGAAACATCAAAGGCGGCGTGCACGTCTCCGGGACCAACCATCAAATCGGCTCCTCGGGGAAGGGCAACCTGATCTCGGGAAACGGCGGCGCGGGGATCGCGGTGGTAGCTCCCGCGACGGTAATCAAGATCCAGAGCAATTTCATCGGCACGAGCGCCGATGGAGAATCCGCTGTGGGGAACGACATCGGGGTGGAAATCAGTCTGACGAGCGGGGCGTATAGCATGCTGATCGGCGGCAGCCTGTATGGCGAGGGCAACCTGGTCTCCGGCAACCACGGGGAGGGCCTGTTGCTGTACAACCATGCCCAGGTCGCGGGGAACAGGATCGGTATGGATCAAAGCGGCTTGAACGAACTGCCCAACGGCGGCGACGGCATCCTGATCAAGGGCGATAACAACCGGATCGGCACTCCCCAGTATCCGAATTCCATCTCCCACAACGGCGGGCACGGCGTGGCGGTGATCACCGAGAGCGGCTCGGCCGGTAATAACACCTTGAGCGGGAACAACATTTGGGACAACGGCAAACTCGGGATCGCGTTGGGCGGGGATTCGGTGTTGGCCAACGACCCGGGCGACGCCGACACGGGCGATAACAACCTGCAGAATTACCCCGTGATGGTTTCGGCAATCCACGATCCGGTCGCGGGGCAGACGACCGTCACGGCCACCCTCGACAGTGCTCCGCAAACACTCTTTTTTGTGGAATTCTTCGTCAATACCGCCTGCGACCCAACGGGTTACGGCGAAGGCGAACAGATGGCGGCTTCCAAGATCGTGACCACAAACGCGGGGGGGCATGCCGATGTCACGGGGATATACGAGCCCTATCATTTTATTGCCGGTGGCTTTATCACGGCCACGGCCACCAGCTCAGACGGTGACACGTCAGAATTCTCCAACTGCATTCCAGTGACGCAAGCGTCCGCATTCACGCCCACCTCCACTTCCGGCGGGATGCAATTCAAACCCGGTGTCTCCCCGATGCAATTCTTTTTCGGCGGCTGTACGCCCGATCGCGCGCAGATCACGCTGGAGGTGCTCAATCCCCCGGAGGATATCAATTACATGCTGCTCTTCGTTCGATTGATGGACAAAAAATCGGGCGCGGCGGGCGCGTGGAGCGAGGGGTTGAGNNTGGCTGCAATATCAGTTCGTGGCGTACAACAAGGCGCAGAAGGAAATCGGCCGCAGCGGCGTCTTTGGGGACGTGAGCTTAGGGCGCTGCGGAGGGGCGGCGGTCACACCGACGCCTACAAAGAAGCCGGCCACCCATGGTTGATAGCGCGCACGCTTTTCAAACGGCGCACAAGCTTTGGATGCAAAGGAGCGACCCATGAAAAAGTTATTCTGTCTATCGGCTGTGCTGTTTGCTGCTTGCTGGGGAATGGTGTCCTGCGGCGGAGGACCGGCTCCCACCCCGACTCCCTCGTCCGAACTGACGGTGAACACCACCGGCGACGAAGGCCAGGGGCTGTGCAACCATCCGGGCGAATCCTGCAGCCTGCGGGAGGCAATCCAGCGCGCCAATGCCACGGCGGGGACAGTGCTGATCCGTTTCAACATCCCCGGATCGGAAGTGGTGAAGATGATCCGGCCGAACACCCCCTTGCCGGCGATTACGAACACCGTAATCCTCGACGGCACCACGCAGCCGGGGTTTACCAACAGTCCCATCATTGAACTCGAAGGCAGTTATACGCCGGGCTCTACCGGGCTGATCATCCAAGGGGCGGGCAGTGTGGTGAAAGGCCTGATCATCGTGGACTTTACCGGCAACGGAATCAACATCCAGGCGCCGGACGTGACGATCGCAGGAAATTACATCGGCACCGACGGCGGCGCCGATGTGAATATGCCCAACGACGGCTGGGGGATCGATATCACCTGCGGTATAGCCAGCCCGGTGCGAGCCGTCATCGGCGGGAGCGCGTACGGGGATCGCAATGTAATTTCCGGTAACCGGATAGGAGGAATCCAGATCAGTGCCGGCGGATGCGGTAGTTTCGAGAGCCGGGCTACCATCCAGGGTAATTTTATTGGAACCGATGCCGCGGGGGCGGCGNNGTTCCGGAGGGCAACGTGATCTCGGCTAATAACGGCAACGGGGTCGAGATCCTGGGTTCTGTATCGCAAAAGAACAACATCCAGGCCAATACCATCGGCACCAACGCCGCCGGGGACGCGGGGCTGGGCAACCAAGGGAACGGAATCTACAGCGAAGGCGATATCACGCTCATTGGAGGGGAGACGGCGGGAGCGGGTAACCTCATCTCCGGCAACGCGGTGCACGGGATTTCCATCAACCGCGGACCTACCATCATCGAAGGCAATCGCGTCGGTTTGAATCGCGCCGAGACGGCGGCGCTTGGGAACGCCATCGGTATCCAGGTGCGATCCTGCGAAGGGACGATTCAGATCGGCGGCATTACGCCCGGTGCGCGGAACGTCATATCGGGCAACCTGGCGGAAGGGATTCTCGTCGACGACGCNNGGATGCAGCAGCGGGCAGGTGAATATCTGGGGCAACTATGTCGGCACCGACCCGAACGCAACCGCAGCCATCGGCAATATGGACGGCATCCACGTCATGGCTCCGGGGGTCGTAATCGGGGGCGAATCGGGCGAATACCGTAACAAGATCTCCGGCAACCATAACAACGGTATCGTCATCGAGCGCGATCATACGCAGGTGATCGGGAATTTCATCGGAACCGAAGTGAATGGAATCGCCGCGCTGGGGAACGAGTACAACGGCATCGTGATCCGGGGAGAGGCGGATGACAATACGGTGAAATTCAACACCGTCGCCTACAACGGCGGGTTCGGCGTATGGATCATGGGATCGGTAACGGGAAACCGCGTCACCCAAAACCACATCTACGATAATGGAATCCTGGGAATCGCGATCGACGAGCCGAACGTCATCCCCAATGATCCGCTCGACGCGGATACGGGAGCGAACGACCGGCAGAATTTCCCGACCGTGGAATCGGCCTTTATCAGCGGAGATAACGCCGTCGTCATGGGCACGATGCAAGGCGCCGCGAATACGCATTACCAGATCGAAATGTTCGCCAACGATACGTGCGATCCGTCCGGCTACGGGGAAGGCCAGCGCTTCATGGTGGACACCGCCGCGACGACCGACGGCACCGGATCGGCGGAGTTCCATGGCGGGGTTTCCGTCTCCAGTTTCCTGCTGACCCCGGGGATGTTCATCACCGCTACGGCCACCGATCCGAACGGCAGCACGTCCGGCTTCTCGCAGTGCGTGCTGGTGACGGAGGCACCCACGCTCACGCCGGCTCCCACCTCCGGCGGGATNNCAGTTCAAGCCCACGGTGAACCCGATGGCGTTCTTCTATGGCGGCTGCGCGCCCGACCGCACGGATATTACACTGGATGTAACCAATCCCTCTGAAGAAATCAGCTATATGCTGCTCTTCGTCCGGTTGGTGGATAAAACATCCGGCGCGGCCGGCGCGTGGAGCGAGGGGTTGAGNNAAGCCAGGCATGACGGGATAACATTAGAAAAGACGAATAGGCCTCCCTCATTCTGAGGGAGGCCTATTGATTCAGGTTCCGTGCTATTGAAGCGATCGACGAATTCGAATAGTTAATCCCTTGCGTACACCCGCGGCATGCGCGCGCTGATGCCGGTGATCACTTCGTAATTGATTGTTCCCCAGCGTGCGGCCACTTCCTCGGCCCGGATCTCCTCCCCACCCTGCCGGCCGATCAACACCACTTCGGTGCCCAGCGAGGCGCCCTCGGGCAGTTTGACCATGCACTGATCCATGCACACGCGTCCGATTACCGGAACACGTTTCCCGTGCAGCAGCACGACGTTCGACCGGTTGCGCCGCCAGCCATCGGCATATCCCACGGGGATCACACCCACCGTTTCCTTTCCGGCGGTGTGATATTCCATCCCGTAGCTGACGCCCCACCCCGAAGGCAGCACCTTGCAGGACACCAGGCGCGCTTTCCAGGATAATGCGGGGCGGAAGGATGACGGCAGACGAACTTGAGGAGAAGGGTGGACGCCGTATATGGCCACGCCGTTGCGGACCATATTGAACCGCGCTTGCGGAAACGCTAGGGTCGCGGCGGAGTTGGCGGCGTGAATCCACGCCGGACGGACGCCTATCCCCTGCAACGCCTCCAGCGTGGAGGAGAATTTTGCCAATTGGGATTCGGTTGGGGCCGGGTTTTCCTCATCGGCGCAGGCCAGGTGGGTGAACACCCCTTCCAGATGCATCGACGGCATGGAAGTGATGTTACGCGCCAAGGCGAGGGTCGGTTCGCCGGGCAATGTACCCAGGCGGCCCATNNNGTGACCATCCCCAGAACGAGGATGGGCGCGGCGATGCCAGCCTCGCGCAACACGAGCGCTTCTTCCGCGCAGGAAACCGCTAGCCAGGAAGATCCGGCGGCGAGCGCTGCGCGCGAAACCTCGACCGCGCCGTGCCCGTAGCCGTTGGCTTTTACCACCGCCATGATCGGGACGCCCGCGATCGTGCGAAGTGCGCGCACATTATCTTCGATGGCGCTGAGGTTGATTTCGATCCAGGTGAAGATCGGAGATTTGATCAACGATTTGCTCCCAATAACTCCGGAGAATTCCATCGACGATGGTTTCCGGGTCATGAGGGCCTTCTTATAAACGAATTTACTTTGAATTGCAACGGAAGGCCGTCTTCTCATTTTGAACTGCTCTTGCCCGGAGCGGGAATCCACGGGAGGGGCATTTCGTCCCATGGGAGGAATTGATCTGGCATAGAATATGCAACAGGAACTGATAACATAAATCGACCGTCTGGAGATAATCAAGACGGGCCGCCGCCCCGGAGTCCGGGACGGGCTGCAAAAGAACCGCCGGTACACTCAAATCGGACGCCCGGTATATAATAAAGCGGTGCGGTTTGGGGCGATGGCGGAACTGGCAGACGCANNCCCTTGTGGGTTCAATTCCCACCCGCCCCACAAGGAAGGAAGAGGTTAGCCCTGGGGATTTCCGGTTCCGCGCAGGCAGGACGGTCTCTGGAAAAAAGGAGAGATGCTATGAAAAAAACAACCCGCAATCAAATCTGGGCGGCTGGTATTCTGGCAGTGTTTTTGGGAGCGTGTGCCCTGCCGATGTCGTCCACCCCGACGCAGTTTGTGTTCCCCACCCCCAACATGACGATGACGGCGCTGTTCCAGATTCCACCGACAGCGACCACGGGGGCTGTGGCGACCGTCGCGCAAGCGACGGCGACCCCGGGGACACCGACGGTGACCCCTTCGCCGACGGCCTCCAATTGCACTAACGTGGCCCAGTTCGTAAGCGAAACCATCCCGGACTTGACGTTAATCAACCCGGGCACGGGCTTCATTAAAACCTGGACGCTGAAGAACACGGGCACCTGCACCTGGGGAGCCGGCTACGCCTTGGTGTTCGACAACGGCGATCAAATGGGTGGCCCCGCTACCGTGCCGCTCACAGCGAGCGTCCCTCCCAACGCGCTCTACACCTTCACCGTAAATCTCACCGCACCTGCAACCAGCGGCCAATATACGGGATTCTGGAAGCTTCAGAGTCCCCAGAACGTGCGGTTTGGGATTAATGCGCCGAACCAGGATTTTTGGGTGAAGATCACCACGGTCGCGCTCGCTCCGGCTGTTCCGGCGTGCAACGGGCAAAACCAACGGCCGGGCGCCAACGGTTCACTGATTGAGGCGTACCAAACCGGCGGCACTCCGCCGACAATCAACTGGAGTGTAATCAGCCCCGAATGGATCCTTCCGCTGGCTGATTCCGTGACCACGAAGGTCTTTGGCACCACATCAGAAACNNGAATATCTCTATATGGCGGTGCAGGTCACAGATGGCACAATCGTGCAGGATACGTCGCAGGGCGCCGATATGTATAAAGGCGATAGCATCGAAATCCTCCTTGATACGAATCTCAAGGGTGATTACTGCGACACCGGAATGAGCAGCGACGATTATCAGTTTGGGATCTCCCCCGGATCCGGAGCNNACCTCTCCGGCGTCGTATTTGTGGTACCCGCTCGATAAATCGGGTGCCAAGGTAGTCGTCGCTTCCGCCAGCCCTTCTCCGGCGGGGTGGGCAACACAAACTGGATGGGTCATGATTGCCAGAATCCCTTGGAATATCTTCGGGATTACGCCCTCCGGCGGAGAATACTACGGATTCGCCTTCTCCGTATCCGACGACAATCATCCCGGGCAGAACGTACAGGACGGTATGATTTCCACCGCTCCCAAGCGCCTCTATCCCTCCAACCCAACGCTTTGGGGAACAATGGAAATAGAGGTCAAAACCGGACCGCNNGTAAAGAGAAGAGTCTGTTTTTCAAAAGAGGCGGACATTTTGTCCGCCTCTTTTTTTTCCAAATGGAGGAGTAACGTATGTGAGCATATCCAGGATATGGGAAAACCACGACGCCTCCGGTTTGCCACGAGGTCACCCAGGAACATTCCCAATATTGCGCCATCCCAATCGGGATGGCGGCTTTTTTCCGCGGCTATGCGTTAGCGGTTGCCGGTATCCGATATATAATGGGGCGAGAAATCCTTTGGGCGCCGGAAGTCGAAAAAAGCGGCGAACGCGGACCAGGCACCGGATCACTTTATCGGTCGAATTCCCTCCGCGGTGCTGGAAATGAAACCGCCTTCCTCTCGCTGACCGGATGGCTTCATCCAAAGGCAGAGATATCATGAAAAAAATCACCCGGACTTCAATCTTGGCGGGGTTCATTCTGGCAATTTATCTCGGGGCATGTGTCCTACCGGCGCCGGTGAGTCCAACGTTGTTTGCCTTTCCCACGCCGAACCTGACCATTACCGCGCTTTTTCATAATCCCCTAACGCCGACCGCATTGCAGTCGGCGAACCCTCAATCGCAGGGCGGGGAAACCGCGTCCCCCGCGCCATCAGCCACAATTTCGCCCACGGCTCCCGATTGCACCAATGGAGCGATGTTTGTGAATGAGACCATCCCGGATGGAACGCTCATCGCGCCGGGATCGACGTTCATTAAAACCTGGACTTTGAAGAATACCGGCACTTGTTCCTGGGGCAGGGGTTACGCGCTGGTCTTTGACCATGGCGATCAAATGANNGGGCCGGCTTCCACACCGTTCACGGCCAGCGTTCCCCCGAATGCAATCTACACTTTCTCGGTCAATCTCACCGCTCCATCCGTCGGAGGCGTCTATCAGGGATTCTGGAAAATTCAAACTCCGCAGGGCCTGCGGTTCGGCATCGAGTCCGGCGGAACCAAATTCATCTGGGTGAAAATCACGGTCGCTACCGCCAACACTTGCACGCCGCTGGACCTGCGGCCGGCCGACAACGCAACGCCGGTTTCGGCCTACTTCACCGCCGACCCGCCCAAAATCGACGGTGCGCTTGCCGATTGGGGCAACTCCCTCGGGTATTCCGTTCCCAATTTAATTTCCGGGAAAACAGAAAACACGGCGCGGTACGGTTTGCGTTGGGACAAAACTTATCTCTACTTCGCGGTGAAGGTGGCGGATAATATCTTCGTTCAAGAAACGAGCGGGGGAGCCAACCTGTATAAAGGGGATAGTGTGGAAATTCTTCTGGACGCAAACTTGAAAGGCGATTATTGCGATTCTACGATGAACGACGACGACTATCAGTTGGGGATTTCACCAGGTTATCTGCAGAATCACGCCTCGGCGGAACAGTCGGCATATTTATGGTATCCGGTCCACAGCAAGGGTGCGCGGAGTTTTTCTATTTCAGCCAACTTTACTTCCGCGCCGGATCCGGCCGGGTG
>PLND01000002.1 GCA_003141675.1 Anaerolineae bacterium | reverse complement strand
ATCGGCGCTGGAAGAGCGACCCGACTATGGGTCAACAGCCGGCAAGCTGTTGCAACCGATGGTAGATAACCAGACACCTATTTCGCGTTGTAACCGCGAGGCTAACTCCCAATCAATTCCTTATTGAAATTACAGAAAATATTTTATAACACAAGAAAAGGTCTTATGAATACAAATGCAATAATTGTCACATATAATCCGCCTTCTGAATTTTATGAAAACCTATTTCATTGGAGGAATCAGCTCGATCATGTGATCATTATCGATAACGGTTCCACGCCTGAAAAACGTAGCTTTTTCCAACAAGCCATTCAGGATAATTTGGGGAATATCGAATTTATTTTCAACAAAACAAATCTAGGAATAGCGGCCGCCCTCAACCAAGGTTTTGCTCGTTTAGTTAATCAAGGTTCCGATCTCGTTTTTGTGTTCGATCAAGACAGTCAACCGGCGCCGGGTATGGTTGAAACAATCCTTGATACATTTTATTCCCACCCCCAACGCGAACAAATTGCCATTGTGGCGCCTATGATCGAAGATCCTGCTGGTGGAATAACTTTCCGCTATATGCGACCGCATGGTCGTTTCTTTTTCGAGCGAATCCGCTCCGACAGTCAGAAATTGGAAGATGTTACCATCGTTATCACTTCAGGAGCACTCTATAATCTTAAGGCTTATCAAAAGATCGGCCCCTTTCGTGATGACTTTTTTATTGATTATGTAGATACTGAATACTGTCTTCGAGCAAAACAAAACGGGTACACTATTGTTGTAAACTGTAAAGCCCGTCTCCAACACCGCCTGGGGAATCAACAAAAAAGACGGGTCGGTCCACTCACAATGCATCCCACCTTTCATTCGCCCCTGCGATGGTATTATATTAGTCGAAATCGTATTCCTATGGTTCTGCTGTATGCCTATCGATTTCCACATTGGTTCTTCTACGAGTTGGTCAATAATAGTTATGGTCTTATCCGACTGTTGCTTTTTGAAGATAAGAAAGCAAGCAAGCTATTGGCGATGTTATTAGGGACTCTCGATGGACTTAATCGTCGCATGGGTCCAATATCGAACTCTAAAAAAGCGTTAATCGCCAAGAACGAATAGAAACGAGAACTTTATGAATATGCGACGAATTGGAAATATGCATCCATACATTTTGGTAATTGTTACCACTCCTGGAGTGATGCGGTTATCTGCTGCGATCTTTTCCGCCGAGCGAAGACCCAAAAGGTGAACTACTAAATGTCCGACCCATTCGTCTCTATCGGTCTTGTAACCTGGAACAGCGCGGCTCATCTTCCTGAGTGCCTGGACGCGATAGCCCGCCAGCGATATGTTAACCGGGAGTTGATCGTGGTGGACAACGCTTCCGCCGATCGCTCGCTGGACCTTGTTAATCAATATTTCCCGGCGGAAACCATGATCCGCAACGCCGACAACACGGGTTTTTGCTACGCCCACAATCAGGCCATCCGGGCATCCAAAGGGACATATTACCTGCCGCTCAACCCGGACGTAACCATGCAACCGGATTATGTCTCCGCGCTGGTTTCGGCTCTGGAAGCGCGACCCGATTATGGTTCGGCGTCTGGAAAGCTTCTTCAACCGGTTGAAACAAACCAGACACCTCGATTGGATACCACCGGATTGTTCATAGACCGGCGGCGCCACCAGTATCTGCGCGGTCACGGGGAAGCGGATACCGGCCAGTTCGACCGCGCGGAGGAAGTCTTCGGAGTGGACGGAGCCGCCCCGCTCTACCGGCGAGCGATGCTGGAGGATCTCCGGATAGACAGTCAATACTTCGACGAGAGTTTCTTCATTCATAAAGAGGACGTGGATCTGGCGTGGCGGGCCCGGCTGCTGGGTTGGCGCTGCTGGTATACGCCGGAGGCAGTGGCTTTTCATCCCCGCGGCTTTCACCCTTCTCAACGCGGGCAGATGTCGTCGGCGGTGCGAATTCATGCGGTTAAGAATCGCTATCTGCTTTTGCTCAAAAATGAAAGCCGGCAAGGATGGCGGAGGGATTGCCCATATATACTCTGGTACGATCTAAAAATTCTGGGCTATCTCTGCCTGTTCGAGCGTTCGTCGCTGGCGGCCTTCAGCATGGTGCACCGGGTCTGGCCTCGAATCCAATCCTGGCGTCATGAAATCTGGAATCGGGTCCGGGTGGATTCTGACGAAATATTAGGATGGTTTAATTAACATTCTCCTTATCCGCTAATCCCCCAAAGGAATGTATGGGTTATTTAATTCTCGGAACACGGATCGATCCCACCAGCTATCCGTCAGCAACCAAGCAAGTGTTGGCGTGGGCGCAGAAAAAGGAAAGCCGTTACGTATGCGTGGCCAATGTTAAGACCGTCATGGATGCTTTTGATTCGCCGGAATACCGACGGATCGTCAATCGGGCCGACCTGGTCACTCCCGACGGCGTGCCGCTGGTATGGACCATGCGCCAGCGCGGTGCGCGAGGTCAAACCCGCGTCTATGGGCTTACGCTCACCCTGGAGGTGGCGAAGGCGGCCTCTCAGGAGGGCATCCCGGTCGGGCTGCTGGGCGGTACACCGGAAGTGCTTGACTATCTGGCTTTAAAATTGACGGAACGGTTCCCCGATATAAAAATAAATTATCGGTATAGCCCGCCCTTCCGGACGCTCTCCCCGGAAGAAGATGGGAAAGTTGTGCAAAACATAAATGCATCCGGGGCGCGCATCCTTTTTATCGGCCTGGGAAGCCCCAAACAGGATCGCTGGATGGCGGATCATTCCGGCAGAATCCAGGCGGTCATGCTTGGGGTGGGCGCGGCGTTCGATTTCATTGCCGGCACCAAGCGCCAGGCGCCCCGCTGGATGCAGAATAGCGGTTTAGAATGGCTATACCGTCTCAGCCAGGAACCCAGGCGATTGTGGTGGAGATACCTTTATCATAACCCGCGGTTTATTGTTCTGGTCATTTTAGAAACACTATTCAAACGGGGATAGAAAGCTTTGTCGCTTATGCGTCGATTTGGCCTTTTTTCGACGGCTGCTAACACAATTAGGGGGGAATTTTAATATAAGGGATTTGCCGCTTCCACCACCTACTCGGTAACGGTCTCACGTAAACCCGATCTTTTCCGACCCCTTCCTTGGACCCGAAGGGTTTTTTCTCCCTGCCGGCGAACGCCGTGAGCTCTTCTTCTGTCTGGATACTTGCGCAAGATCATCCCCCATGGTTCTTTCGCCGGGCTGCCAATGGTCTGACGGCTCCCCCCAGCAAAGCAATGCTAACCGGTCCGGTTGTTTTCCTTATAAGTAGTTTATTGCGGTATGATTAACTAACAAAGGGCCATGTTCCGCCGCCTATCGATCGATTTCACCCTCTTTTCCATCTTTGTGGGTGCCTGTCGCCGGCGGGATTCCTAGACGACGACCCGCAAAAACGGGCGGTGGATTCAAGGTGCTGTCCCAATTTATTTAATATTTCGAGAAGCCGGCGAATCAGCGGCGGGAGATTGAGCAATGTTTAAAAAATTACTCGTCTCAGGGATTTTGATAGCGGCGGACGCCTTATTGTTTTATGCCATCTTCTATCTGGCGGTTATAATCCGCGGAATCCTGGCGCCGCATTTAGTGTTTCTTTTCAGCATTGATCGCAGCCTGACTTGGCAGACCGCGTTGCCGATCGCGCAAGCGGGAATACTCGTGGGGGTTGTAACCTTTCTCTTTCAGGGTCTTTACCCCGGCTACGGACTTACCGCCGTTAGGGAACTGGAGCGGATGTCCAAATCCGTGACGCTGATCTTTTTCCTTCTCGCGGCCGTTTTCTACCTAAATAAGCCCTTTCAAGAATTACCCCGCTCCGTTCTGATCATTGCCTGGATTTTGGCCCTCGGGATACTGCCGGTTGCGCACTTTGTCATTCGCAACCTGCTCTCCCGCTTCTCCTGGTATGGCGTGCCGGTGGTCGTTTATGGCGACGGCGAGTGGGCAAGGCAGGTATCCAACTCTCTGAGCAGCGTGCGCCGGCTGGGATGGCAGCCACAAGCTATTTTACCTCTCCAAGATATTGGGAAAGAGAATCCAACCATACCAACCCAGGTGATGATTATCGCCGCATCCATGGACTACCCGATCGAAAAAGATGCGCGCATACTGAATCAACATTTCCAAAAGGTCATCCTCGTGCGGGAGGCGGATAAATTCGGCTCCTTGTGGGTGGAACCCCGGGATCTGGACGGCAAACTGGGCCTGGAATATAGCTATCATCTCTTAAGGAACGAGTCTATCTGGTCCAAGCGGCTCATGGATATTGTGGGGTCTTTGCTATTAATAATTATCCTCAGCCCGTTGCTTGTGTTTCTCGCCGCGCTCATTGCCATCGAATCGCCGGGGTCGCCATTTTTTCGTCAAGAGCGACTGGGGCAAAACCTGCGGCGTTTTTCCGTGTTGAAGTTCCGCACGATGTTCATCAACGCAGAACCGCAATTGGAAAGGTATTTGCAGGATAATCCGGAGGCTCGAACGGAATATGAGAAATTCCATAAATTGCAACATGACCCCCGCGTTTCCCGCGTGGGGAAATGGCTGCGCATTTTCAGTTTGGATGAATTCCCCCAATTGTTGAATGTGCTTCGCGGGGAAATGAGTCTGGTTGGACCGCGCGCCTACATGCCGTCCGAATTGGGGGATATCGGGGAATATGCGTCGGTGATCCTGCGCGTCAAACCGGGCATGACCGGTTGGTGGCAGGTAATGGGCAGACATCAGAAATCTTTTCAACAACGTCTGCAGATGGATGAATACTACATCAGCAACTGGTCCTTATGGATGGATATCTATATCCTGATGAAGACGGTCTGGGTCGTACTGGTCGGGAGCGGGGCGTGAACCAGGCGGTGTCCCCGCCCGTCGATGCGGTGATTCTCTTCCAGGCAATCGGCGCCGTTTTTTCCCGCCGCGGAACCTATTAGCCCTCTCCGATTCATCATGGCGTACGCCGGCCCCCCGATCAAAATGTGCCAACAGCGCGATTCCAAGGGCCTGTGCGCCCGCGCCTACCAAGACGAGATCATAAATTTTTCCGGCGTGGACGATCCGTATGAACCGCCCCGCCAACCAGTAACCACCCTGAACAACGTCGATCGCAGCCCCGAAGGAAACGCCAAACCGATCGTCGAGTTTTTGGAGAAGCCCGGTTTTTTTAATTCCGTCGTGATTATCGAAATCAATCGTAAGCGTATCCGCCCTGCCCTACCGCAGGCATCGATCTCCTGAAAGGGTCGACCATCCGGCGAATGGAAAAGGAATTCGTGAGCCCTCCGGCCGAGGATCCCCAACTCAACCCCGCCCCGCTCGACGCGGGAGCGGCCGATGTTTCCACATTGGCCGGCGGCGCCAGTATTTCGCTGAGCGGGAAAATCCTCGGCCGCAGCCTGGCCTTCCTGGGCGATATCGCCGCCGCCCGCATCCTCGGACCGGATTCCTTCGGCTTATACGCCATCGGGTGGACGGTTTTGCGCACCCTGAGTTTGATCAGCCCGCTTGGATTGGACCAGGGGATTATCTATTTTGGCTCCCCTTACTGGCGCAAAAATAATGCGGCGCTGAAAAACGTGCTGAACCGGGCCCTCGGGCTGGCCCTCGTTTCGGGATTGAT
>PLND01000050.1 GCA_003141675.1 Anaerolineae bacterium | reverse complement strand
CTTCGCGATCGGATTTGAAACCACCGCGCCGCCGAACGCGATGTCCGTGCTGCAGGCAAAAGACCGCGGGATTAAAAATTTTTCCGTGCTGGTTTCCCACGTCCGCGTCCCACCCGCCGTTCGTGCGATCCTTTCCTCGCCGCGCAACCGCGTGCAGGCCTTTCTGGCCGCCGGNNCACGTCCCGATCGTGGTGACCGGTTTCGAGCCGGTGGATTTGCTGGCCGGGATGCTCGCCGCGGTAAAGCAGCTTGAGGCTGGACGTTTCGCAGTGGAGAACGCCTACGCGCGCCTGGTATCGCGCGGGGGAAACCGCGCCGCACAGGAGACAATCGCGCGGGTATTTGCGGATTGCGACCGCGCCTGGCGCGGGATCGGGGTCATTCCGCACAGCGGATGGCGCTTGCGCGACGAGCTGGCGGACTTCGATGCGGAAAAAAGATTCGACGTGGGGATGATTACGCCGAAGGAATCGCCGCTGTGCATCGCCGGCGAGGTACTCCAAGGGATTAAGACGCCGAAGGAATGCCCGGCGTTCGGAAAAGAATGCACGCCGCAAAGCCCGCTCGGCGCGCCGATGGTCAGCGCCGAGGGATCCTGTTCGGCATATTTCAGATATCGGACCTAACCCACTCTCCCCCATCCCCTCTCTCCCTTCCCTTAAAGGAAGGGAGAGAGGGGTGCCGGAACCCCGGTGAAGTTTCGGGGTGAAGGCGGGGTAAGTGGGTTAGGTCGGCAAGGTTTTCATGCCCACTCCACCCAACTTCGAAAACTTCTCCTGCCCCCTGCCCCTGCAACCCGGCGAGCGCGTCGTACTCGGCCACGGTTCGGGCGGCAAGCTCAGCTACGACCTGCTCACGCGCGTGATTTTACCCGCGCTGGGGGAAGCCGCGCCGCGCGGCTTCGACGATTCGGCGATCGTGGAAACCGGCGGCGGGCAGTCGGCGTTCACCACCGACAGTTACGTCGTCCGGCCGCTGTTCTTTCCGGGGGGCGACATCGGCCGGCTGGCCGTATGCGGAACCGTCAACGACCTGGCGATGATCGGTGCGGAACCGATTGCGCTCAGCTGCGGTTTCGTTTTGGAGGAAGGTCTGCCGCTCGCGACGCTTGATCGCGTGGTGCGTTCGATGCGGGAAGCCGCGCTCGAATCCGGCGTGTACCTCGCCACAGGCGACACAAAAGTCGTGGAAAAGGGAAAAGCCGACGGCCTCTTCATTAACACTTCGGGCATCGGACGCCTTCTCCCGGGAAAATCCATCTCCGGCGGGGGCGCCAAAAAAGGCGACGTGATAATACTTTCCGGGGCGATCGGGGATCACGGCATTGCGGTCCTCTCGGCGCGCGAGGGGTTGGGATTCGAGACGGACTTGCAAAGCGACGCCGCGCCGCTCAATGGATTGGCGGCGGCGATGCTGTCGGCAGGCGAAGTGCACGCGATGCGCGACCCCACCCGCGGCGGGCTGGCTACCACGCTGTGTGAAATCGCCGCGCAATCCGGCGTCTGCGTCGAAATGGATGAACGGAGCATTCCCATACACGCTCCCGTCCGCGCCGCTTGCGAGATGCTCGGCTTCGACCCGCTCTACGTTGCCAACGAAGGCAAACTGGTGGCGTTCGTCGCGGCGGGGGATGCCGGGAAAATCCTCGCGGCGATGCGGACGCACAAATACGGAGTCGAAGCGGTGGTGATCGGCCGCGTGACGGACGCGCCCCGTAGTCAGGTGCGGCTGCGCACGCTCATCGGCGGGACGCGGATCGTAGACATGCTGCCGGGGGAGATGCTGCCAAGGATTTGTTGAAAGCAATCTCACCGCCAAGACGCTAAGGGCGCAAAGGAAATATAGAATGGACATTGAAGAGGTGGGCAAACAGATTGTCGATTCGTCTATAAAGGTCCATAGGGCGCTAGGACCGGGTTTGCTGGAATCCGCGTACCAGGCATGCCTGGTGTATGAATTACGCCAGAGAGGCCTTTCGGTGGAATGTGAAGTGGAACAACCGGTGATATACGAAGAACTACACATCGACGCAGGCTATCGATTGGATATGGTTTTTGAGAATTGTGTAATCATTGAGAATAAATCCGTTGAAAGGGTACTACCTATTCATGTAGCCCAATTATTGACCTATTTGCGTCTACGCGATTATCGGCTGGGTTTTTTAATCAATTGGAACGTACATCTTCTCAAAGATGGAATCCATCGCATGGTAAATAATTTATAATCACTCCATGATCTCTTAGCGCCCTTTGCGCCCTTTGCGCCCCCGGCCCACCCCGCCGGGGCGGGCTTTGCGGTAAAAGGAGTTTTCCTCATCGCTAAGATCGTAAACGGAGGTTCGTATGAAAGTCATTGCGGATTTTACGATCATTCCCATCGGCGCGGGGGTATCGCTCTCGCCGTACGTCGCGGCCTGCGAGCAGGTGCTTACCGATGCCGGGCTCTCGACCCAGCTTCATGCGAATGGGACCAACATTGAGGGAGAATGGGATGAAGTGCTGGCGGCCGTTAAACTATGCCACGAAACGGTCCACCGCATGGGCGCGCCGCGGATCACGACCCTTCTGAAGATTCACACCCGCACCGACCGCGATCAGTCCATGGCGGATAAAATTGCCAGCGTGGAAGCACGACTGGGGGGACAACGCCCGCGCAAGACCGGTTCACGATAAATGCACAGTCACCCGCTGGGTATCCTTCGATCCCAGGAAGGCGCAACTTGAAAAAAGGTGTGTGGTATGCCGTCGGAGCGTACGTCCTCTGGGGATTCTTCCCGATCTATTGGAAATGGCTCGAGCAGGTGCCGGCCTTGCAACTTCTCGGCCATCGCATCATTTGGTCCTTTCTCTTTCTGTTCTTTATCGTATTATGGCTGCGCCAGGGAAGCGTATTCCGCGCGGCGATTTCGTCGCCGCGAATTCTATTGATCTACTCGACAGCCGCAATTTTCCTGGCGATCAACTGGCTCACTTACGTCTGGGCCGTCAACGCCGGATTCATCGTGGAAACCAGCCTGGGGTACTTCATCAATCCGCTGTTCAGCATGGTGCTGGGCGTCGTGATCCTCCGCGAACGGTTGCGGCTCTGGCAGTGGGTGTCCGTCGGGCTGGCCACGATCGGCGTGGTGTATTTAACTGTCGCCTACGGCTCCCTGCCCTGGATCGGATTGATCCTGGCGTTTTCCTTCGGTGTGTACGGGTTCATCAAAAAAACCGCCCCGCTCGGTTCACTGCACGGTGTGACCCTCGAGACGGGGATTCTCTTCCTTCCGGCGCTGCTCTTTCTTCTCTATACCGAAGCGACCGGCGCGGGCGCATTCTTGCATTCCGGCATGATCTCCAACCTCCTGATGGTCGGCGCCGGGGTGGTTACCGCCGTCCCTCTGCTGATGTTTGCTGCGGCTTCGCAGCGCATCCCGCTTTCGCTGGTCGGCGTGCTGCAATACATCGCCCCCACGATGTATTTCCTCATCGGCGTGCTGCTATACAACGAGCCGCTCACCACGGAGCGGCTGATCGGCTTCTGCATCATCTGGGCGGCGCTGGTAATTTTTGCCGTCGAAGGATTCCTCCATCACCAGACGCAGGTTGCCGTTATTGAATAGGGACGAATTCTCGTATTCCTACCAATCAGTTAAATTCCACAATTCACTAAATATAAATAGAGACCACGGACCATGGTCCATCGTCTATGGTCGATCCGCTAATATTTCCAGGGGGCGAAATCCGTACCCCGGTCGTAATAATCCTCGTCCTCGGCCCGCTTCAACCAATTGATGATCCGGTAAGTGATCGGCGTCGCCAGTGTTTCATACGAAACCTTCGAAAGCCACTCTCCCAAAATGATCGGCAGCACATCCCCGGGCGCCACCAACCCGCCCAGGGCGAGGATGCCGACAAAGATGCCGGTGTCGGCCACTTGCGCCACGAGCGTGGAGCCGATCGTGCGCGTCCAGAGCCATTTGCCGCCGGTCCAGATTTTCATCTTGGCCAGCACGAACGAATTGAGGAACTCGCCGACTAGGTAGGCGGCGAACGAAGCCAGAAGGATAAGCGGAGTGTAGCCGAGGATGGCATCGTACGCGGTCTGGGAGGCTTGCGGGGACGCGAACCCGGGCAGCATCCAGGTGGATGAAGGCGGAAGCAAGCCGGCTGTTATGAAGGCCACGACCGCCAGCAGGTTGCACCCGAACCCGATCCAGATCACACGGCGGGCTTTGGCATATCCATAGACCTCGGTGAGCACGTCGCCGAAGATATACGAAACCGAAAAGATCAGCAACGCCGCCGTGAGCTTGAACGGTCCGATCTGGATCTGCTTGACCGCGACAATATTGGAAACGAGCAGCGCGGTGACGAATACCGCGGTGATCAGCGGATAGAAACGGTTGGATTTCATGAGCCCATCTCTCCTTGCCCGCCGTCGCCCTCCCGCAGGCCATCTTGCGGGAGAGGGAGTGCGGGAGCGAGGGAATCCCACAAACGGCAAAATGCGCACTTCCCCGGCGCCGACGTCGGCTGGCCGCAGGTGACACAATCGTGCAGCTCAGCTTCCCCCGAAGCGTTCAAAGCGAACAATCCGCCATCCTTGGCCTGCAGGAACGAAAGATAAAATTGCAACTTCGCCCCCGGCCGGTCCTCCTCGAGGCGGTTGAGCACATCTTTGTAATACAGCGTGGATGATCCTACGGAGAAGGGGCACTCTTCATAGATGTAGTCGATCCCGCGCATCAGCGCATACGCCGCCGTTTCACGCTCGTAAATGCGGCACAGCGGCTTGACTTTTCGTCCCAAACCCGGGCGCGAGGCGGGCAGCACGGGCCCTTGGCGCACCAGATACCCGCCTGACCAAGTCATGGCGTTATGCAGGAGCACCGCAGCCTCGTCGTCGAGGTTGTGCCCGGTGGCCAGTGCGGCGTACCCCTGCTCGCGTCCGACGCGGTTCATGATGTGGCGTTTGACCAAGCCGCAGATCGAGCAGGGTTTTTTCCGCCCGCGGGTCGAAAGGCGCGTGGCTTCCGCAATCGACCGGCCGTACGTTTCCGGCACGCTCACCACGCGCAGCGTAAGCCCCTGGCGGGCGGCAAACTGCTCGCAAAAAGCGCGCGACTTGGACGAATACGCGATCCCCTCGTCGATCCCCAGGTCGATGTACAACCCGTCGGCCGCGTAGCCCAACCGGTGGAGTACATCCCAGAGCGAAAGCGAATCCTTCCCCCCGCTCACGGCTACGAGGATCTTCTCCCCGCGCTCAACCATGCGGTAGTGATGGATCGCGCGTTCGGTCTGCTCCGGGATCCATTCCAGGAAATGCTCGCGGCAAAGCGCCAGCTTGTGCTCCCGCATATTGATCGCGGCGGGAGCTCCGCACTTGCGGCACTTCACGGTCAACCTCCGGAGATCACCGCGACAAGGCGAATTTCCTCGCCGGGCTTTAGAATGCGGTCGTCGGTGATCAGTTCGCCGTTCTGCGTGGCAAGCACCGCTTCCGGCGAGAGCCCGACCTTGCGGATCGCGTCGCGCAGGGTGGAACCGGCCGGCACATCGAACCGCCGGCCGCGGTGAAGCAGCGTGGTGGAATTTCGCTCTGGATCCATGGCGGCATTGTAAAGGGGCGCGGGAGGGAAAGTCAACCGATGGAGAAGGCTTCGCCGCCTGACCGGAAAGATCGCACCGGGCGAGCGACGCGGCTGCAGGCGGAAAAGCCGCTTCCGCAGCGGGGCTTCCACCGCGGGAGAAGGTATAATCAGCCCCGCAACATAACCTCTAGCTGGAGGAACGCCATGGGCAGGGTCATCGTCGTCACCGATAGCACCGCCTACATTCCGTCTCCGCTTATCCTCAAGCACGGAATCCGGATCGTGCCGCTCTCGCTGGTCTGGGGCAACGAAGTTTTCCGCGACGGGGTCGACATGATGCCGGCGGAATTCTATGCGCGGCTTAAAACCGCGAAAGTGATGCCCTCCACCTCGCAGCCCTCTCCGGATGAATTCAAAAAAGTGTTCGGGCCGATCGTCGAAGCAGGCAACTCCGTTCTCGCGGTCTTGCTTTCCAGCCAGCTTTCCGGCACGGTTGATTCAGCCGTCCAGGCTAAACAGGCGTTCCCCGATGCAAAAATCGAAATCGTAGATACCCTCACCACCGCGATGGCGCTGGGGTTCACCACGCTCGCGGCGGCCCGCGCCATTCAAGGCGGCGCCGATCTGGCGGAAGCCGCGCAGGTTGCCAGGCAGGCGGTGGCGGATAGCGGGGTCATTTTTGTAGTGGATACTTTGGAATTCATGCGGCGCGGCGGGCGGATCGGCGGGGCGGCGGCTTTCCTGGGCGCGGCCCTCAATATGAAGCCGCTCCTCACCCTCCGCGAAGGCAAAGTAGAAGTTCTCGATAAAGTCCGGACCAAAGGCAAGGCTGTCGACCGGATGCTGGACATCATCGAACAGCAAATCGGCTCACGCCGGCCGTTGCGCATCGGCACGCTGCAGGCCGCCGCGGAAGAGGAAGCCAAAGCACTGCTGGATCGGGCGAGAAATCGGTTTCATCCGGAGGAAACCGTCTTCAGCGAGGTCAGTCCGGTGATTGGCACTCATGTGGGACCGGGTACCGTCGGCTTGGCGTATTGCGCCGGGGTTTAATTGTCCCATCGATAAACAAATAGAGAAAACGCCGCTCCTGGAAATTCTAGCGAGTTGCGTTTGTATTCAAATTGGGTCATTTAATTTTTATCTGATTTATTTCCTTGCCTGAAGCAATCCAACGATTCCCGCGGCCAGAAAAAACACACCGAAGACGATGTACCAATAATCGATCCGTGTTCCGCCGGTAATGGGATGGAACGCCGCAACGACCCAGAGCACACCGGCGAGAAGATTGATCGCGGAACTGATCCTCATTGGATGAATGGGTTTTTTATCCATGTAGTCCTCCCCGGAAAATCCCATGACTTGGACTTTGCCATAGAGTTTCTCCAATGATCCAACGCATGCCCAAGTTGTTGCCAACGATACCCAGCCGCGGCGTATTGCGGAGAAATCGATTACAGGAATGCTATCACATCACCGATGGGTATCTACGATTTACGGCATTTCCAACCGTATCCAAGCCCCGTCACCCGCCCAATGAAAGCGTACACCAGAAACCCGAACCGGCCGATCCATCGATTGCCCAACGGCACCAAGATTCAGTGGGTCGGCACTCCCGATGATGCGGGTCGAGAAGCCGATATAACCAATTGTTGATCATTCTTTGACTGAAAACGCGAAAACCGATATAATCGGCCGAAATTCCATCAAGGCAGGTTTACTTCTTCAATGGAAAATAAAATGTCATCCTTCATCGAGCAGACCGGAATCGGATCCAATGAACTTCGCCCGCCGCACGACTCCCTGCGAGACCGTTTTAGCAAGAAAATGAAACTGATGATCCCAGATGAATATTGGCGGAGGATATTCAGATCTGGCTCCTTCCTGTTTATCGCTCTGCTGCTCGCCGCCTGTTCCTCCCCGGCCACCGCAGTGCATCCCGCCACGTCCACTTCCACTTCCATTGCCACTTCTACGGCAACTGTCGTCGCCCCCACGCAAATCCTTCCTTCCATCACGCCTCTTCCCGACCCCACGCTGCAACCCACACCGACGGAAACACCGGGACCGACCATGGGATCCATCCGTGTCAGCGAAACCGATAAGATGGTGCAGGTATATGTTCCGGCCGGCGATTTCATCATGGGGTCGGATGACAAAGACGCTAAAAAATCACTTGAGGGCGGGCGAGCCTATCCCGAAATTCCAGTGAGTACCATATATTTGGACGGATATTGGATGGACAAATACGAAATTACCAACGGCCAATACGCACTCTGCGTGGATGCCGGCGTTTGCAAACCCCCCTACCGGAAAGATTCCATGACCCGCCCAAAGTATTTTGGCAACCCGGAATTTTCGAACTATCCGGTCATCTGGGTGAATTGGTCCATGGCGCTGGCATACTGCGATTGGGCCGGCAGAAAACTACCGTCGGAGGCGGAATGGGAGAAAGCCGCGCGCGGCACCGATGCGCGCAGATTCCCCTGGGGCAACGACCCATTGGACGGGACGCGGGCCAACTTTTGCGACATCAACTGCCCGCTGTCCGTTGCAAACCCCGGCTATAACGACGGATATGCGGATACAGCTCCGGTGGGAAGCTATCCAGCCGGCGCCAGCCCATACGGCGCGCTCGACATGGCCGGCAATGTTTGGGAATGGACCAGTACTCTCGTCCGGCCTTACCCCTACAATCCCAACGACGGACGGGAAATCCT
>PLND01000029.1 GCA_003141675.1 Anaerolineae bacterium | reverse complement strand
GTCCATAAAATGGGGAACTATTGCTTCCGGATTCGCCGTAACCTTTGCCATGGTTTCAGAATATTTTTTCATCCAGGTGACTAACTTTTAAGAAAAGTTGTCCTTTATTCTTCTTGACATTAGTGAAAATGAATATATACTAATATGTAGAATGATGTTCTAAATATTAGAACGCGTAATACAACCCCTCGCGAGGTGTGGGCGAGTGAAATCAGAAAGCGGAAAGTCGTCCAGCGTCTCGAAAGCATTCTCCATTCTGGACGAACTGGCTTTGCGTGGAGATGCGGGGGCTTCCTTATTAGATGTAGCGCGCCATCTGCATGTATCCAAAAGCACCGCCCACCGGTATCTCGTAACCATGGAAGAGCTGGGCAAAGTCGAGCGGGATGAAAAAGGCCGGTTCCATTTGGGGATCAAACTTTTCGAACTGGCCGGCTCCTTTCTGAGCAACAACGATTTGCGCAATCAAAGCGCCGCCATCCTCGACGAACTGGCCGGTCAAACGAACGAGACCATCCATCTTGGTGTCCCTTCCGAGATCGACGTGGTCTACATCGCCAAGATCAACAGCAGTCACTCCATCCAAATGCATTCCTCGATCGGGATGCGCGTGCCCATGTACAGCACCGCGCTCGGCAAAGCCATCCTGGCTCACGCCCCGGCCGCCTTGCTCGAAGAAGTGGTGCGGCACGGTCTCGCTCCGCGTACACCGCACACCATCGTTTCGGTCGACGCGCTGAACCGGGAGCTCGCCCGCGTTCGCGAACGGGGATTTTCCGTGGACGCCGAAGAGAACGAAATGGGATTGTGTTGCATCGGCGGCCCCATCTTCAACCTTGAGAACAAAGTGATCGGGGCCTTAAGCGCTTCGGCTCCGGTCGAGCGCATGACCAAGGAACGGCGTTTGGAGTTCGGCGCGATGGTTCGGGACGCCTCGTACCGGGTGTCCCAACGCATGGGGTATTCGCGGCCTGTGCGACCGGTCCCCTCGCCGAGTTGACATCCCGTCGCGGAAACACGCAACGGAACCTTTCGGGGTGTGACGAGCACCCGTGCTCAACGTGGTTTTCGGAAACCAATTTCCAATCCGACCCAATCTGGAGGCATAAATCATGAAGATGCTGATTGACAGCCAATGGGTGGAATCATCCACTGGACAATGGATTGATGTATCCAACTCCGGCACCGGCGAAATAATCGATCGCACGCCGGCCGCCTCGGTGGAAGACGTTGAGAAGGCCATACAGGCGGCTCAAGCGGCTCGCGAGCGCATGCGCTGGATGCCCGCCCATAAGCGGTCGGAAATCCTCTTGCGCATCGCGGATTCCATCATGGACAACCACATGGCGTTGGGCGAACTTCTGGCCAAAGAGAACGGCAAACCGATCCAGCAAACCCGGGCGGAGGTGGTCGTGACGGCGAGGATCTTCCGGGGTTTTGCGGAAGAGGCCAAACGCATCTTCGGCCGCGTGGTGCCCATGGATGCCGTCCCCGGCCAGGAACGGAATTTTGCGATTACCATCCGCCAACCGCTGGGGGTGGTGGCCGCGATCGTGCCCTTTAATTATCCCGTCGAACTATGGGGGCACAAGGCCGCTCCGGCCCTGGCGGCGGGAAATCCCGTAATCACCAAACCGCCGAAGGAATGTCCGCTCGCCATCTTGAAGATCGCCGAATTAATGGAAGCCGCCGGTCTGCCGCGTGGCGCGCACCAGGTCGTCACCGGCGCTGGATCCATCATCGGAGATTACCTCGCGCGCTCGCCCGGTATAAAAATGGTGAATTTTACCGGAAGCACCGAGGTCGGAATCAAAATCACGCAGCTGGGCGCCCAAACGTTGAAGAAGGTCCATATGGAATTGGGCGGAAATGACGCGATGATCGTCTGCTCCGACGCCGATCTGGATAAGGCGGTTCAATCTGTGGTCTTGGGTCGTTTGGCGCGAGGAAACGGCCAGATTTGCTGCGCCATCAAGCGAATCTTCGTCGCGGCGCCTATTTACGACCGTTTCGCCGAATCGTTGGCGCAAAAAGCGAAAGCCCTCAAAGTGGGCAATCAATTGGAAGAAGACACCGACGTGGGACCATTAATTAATGAGGCAGCCGCCATCCAGGTGGAAGCGCTGGTCAACCAAGCGGTCAAAGCGGGCGCCAAGTTGATTGCCGGCGGCCATCGCCGCAACGCGTTCATGGAACCGACCGTCCTGCGGGACGTGCCCCCCTCGGTCCCCCTCTTCTGCGAGGAGACGTTCGGCCCCGTCGTGCCGCTGGTTAAATTCCAGGACGTGGAAGAAGCCATCCGGCTGGCCAACGATTCGCCCTACGGGCTGCAGGCGGCCGTCTTCACCAATGACATCTCGCGCGCGATGACCATCGCCCACCGCTTGGAAGCGGGCGGCGTTATCGTCAACTGGTCTTCCGCCTTGCGGGTAGAGACGCTGCCCTTCGGAGGGATCAAGATGAGCGGGAACGGCCGCGAAGGCATCCACGATTCCCTCTTGGAGATGACAGAGCAGAAGATCATCATCTTCCACGATGCGCTTTCCATCTTTCAGTCGGAGTAATCATGTCCACAGAAAGCCGAAATACCTTGCAGATGCACGGGATCTGTAAGAGTTTCGACGGCGGGTTGGTCTTGCGCGATGTGGATTTCTCGGCAGAAGCCGGCGAGGTCCACGCAATCTCCGGGGAAAACGGCGCCGGAAAATCAACGCTCATGCGGATCCTTTCCGGCGCCATTTCGCGAGATTCGGGCGAGATCCTCTTGGACGGCCATCCCATCAACGTGGCAAATCCTTTTCAGGCACACCGTTTGGGAATCCGGGCGGTATACCAGGAATTCAGTTTAATCCCACACTTGACCGTTGCCGAGAACATTTTACTGGGGCAGATGCCTGTCACCAAATCGGTGAAATGGATCGACTGGCCCAAAGCCAACCAGGCAGCGGAAAATATCCTGCAGGAGATCGGGTTCAGCGGACTCGACGTACGCTCCCGCGTTTCGCATCTGGGCGTTTCGCAGCAGCAGATGGTGGAAATCGCCAAAGCGGTCGCGACCAAACCGCGCATCCTCATCCTGGATGAACCGTCCGCGGTTCTTTCGCAGGAGGAGCTCAAACGCCTCTTCACGCTCATCCGGAAACTAAAGCAGGATTCAGCGCTGGTCTTGTATATCTCCCATCGCCTGGATGAAGTCTTCGAAATTGCCGACCGGATCACCGTGCTGAAGGATGGCCAGGTGGTCGGCACCGTCCGGCCGAAAGAAACCGACCAGTCCACTTTAATCAAAATGATGGTCGGGCGTGCTTTGAGCGAGATCTATCCCAAACGCGAAGCCAAAGCCCGGCCAACGGTTCTCGCAGTGGAAAAACTCAGCCGGGAGGGATCATTCCACAATATATCGTTTACGCTGGGCCGGGGTGAAATTGTTGGGTTCTTCGGTTTGGTCGGAAGCGGCCGCACGCAACTGGTCCGCGCCATCTTCGGCGCAGAACCGGCAACCTCCGGCGAAGTGCGGTTGGAAAACCGGGTTCTGCGCCTGAAGTCGCCGTCGGACGCGCTGCGATCCGGGATTGCGTTGCTGACGGAAGACCGGAAACGCGACGGCTTGGTGTTGAGTTGCTCGATGGGTGACAATATCAGCCTGGCTTCGCTAGACCGCATCAGCCGTTGGGGGATTCTCAATATGCGCCGGCGAAACGAAGGCGTGCAACAGAAGATCCAGGACCTGAACATCCGGCCGCCCGAATCGAAACGCCTTATCCGTTATCTCAGCGGAGGCAATCAACAAAAGGTTGTTCTGGCGAAGTGGCTGCTCACACAGGCCAAGGTCCTTCTGTTGGACGAGCCAACCCGCGGAGTCGATGTTGCCACGAAAGTCGAGCTATATCAGATCATGAACGATCTGGCGAACTCCGGCGTGGCAATTCTCCTGGTCTCCTCCGAATTACCGGAAGTTCTGGGAATGAGCGACCGGGTATGGGTTATGCGGGAAAGGAATCTCGTGGGGGAATTTACCAAGGCGCAAGCCAGCGAAGAAAACTTGTTGGCCGCCGCCGCAGGAGTGAATGTATGACAAACCTGATGGATCGATTGCGGGCGATGGGGGAGATTCCGCTGGTGAAAATGAGTGCGGAGCGGATTCGCCGGCAGTGGGTGGATTATTCATTCCTGGGTGCCTTCTTCCTGTTAATCCTGGTGGCCGCCTCGATGTCCGATGTTTTCTTCTCCGGGCAAAATATTTCCAATTTATTGCGCCAGATCGTGACCAATGGATTGATCAGTTTGGGCATGCTGGTGGTGATTTTGACCGGCGGGATCGACTTGTCCGTTGGTTCCGTGGTTGCGTTTTCGGCCATCGTAGTCTCGGGGATGATCAACAAGCATCTGCCGTTGCCCATTGCCATCGTGATCGCGCTCAGCGTGGGCGTCTTGGCGGGGGCGTTCAACGGATTCATGATCTCGCGCTTTAAGCTCCAACCTTTCATCGTGACTCTGGCTACCGTGGGCACCATTCGCGGGCTGGTGTATGTCTATTCCGAAACACCCATCACGCCGCTGGATCAATCCTTTCGGACGATTTTCAGCACGGCGATCTTCGGCCCCTTTACCCTGTCAATATTGATCATGCTCGCGGCCTTTTTAGTGGCGCTTTTTTTTATCAATCGCACCACGGCCGGTCGGGCGATTGTGGCCATCGGCGGGAACGAAGAAGCCGTCCGCTTGGCGGGGATAAACGTCCGTCGCCACATCATCCTGGCCTATATCATCTCCGGGTTGTGCGCCGCCTTGGCCGGTGTTCTCCTGGCTTCGCGGCTGGGGATTGCGCAACCCAGTTTGGGCGCGGGGTTCGAGCTGGATGCGATTGCGGCCTGCGTGATCGGCGGAGCTACCCTGGGCGGCGGTGGCGGGGGCGGCGTACTCGGAACATTCGGCGGCGTATTAACCTTGGGGCTGATCAACAACCTGCTGAACCTTTTCAACGTGCAATCCTATTACCAGCAAATCCTAAAAGGAGTGATCATTCTATTCGCAGTACTCGCCCGGCGGAGCAATCGCTAGGCGCGCCGCTGGCGCGATGGAAGGGACGGCCGCCGCCGTCGATGAGCGACCGGATGTAGGATCCTAAAGACTATGCCGAAAAGCGTAACCGAGAACCCCTCCAGCTGAGCTGGAAAAGGAGGTGAACCGCGAACCCATACTAGGCAATTGCTACCCACGGTTCGGATTGCTGGCACCTTGCCACAACGTACTCATTTTGGTCAGGAGGAAAGAAAATGAACCGAAAATCGTTAGCAATTTTGGTCGTAATCGCCACCTTCTTGGCTGCCTGCGGAACCACGTCGACCGTTGCTCCCAATGCGCAGGCAAAATCCATAAAGATCGGCATGTCCAGCTATACCCTGTGCTGCTCTTACTTCATCGGCATGGACAAGGCCGTGAAAGATGGAGCCAGCGCCTATTCCAATATCACGGTCTACAGCACCGATGGGGGCGGCGATGCCGCGAAGCTCAATTCCGACATCGAAGATCTCATTGCCAAGAAGGTCGATGGCATGATCATCAGCGGCGGACCGTTGGAACAGCTTCCCTCAGCGCTGGATGACCTAAAGAAGGCCGGTATCCCCGTTGTCCTGGTGGACCGGCAGTGGTCGGGCGGCTACACGAGCTATGTCGGCCCGGACAATTTCATCATCGGGCAGCAAGACGGTCAGTTCATTGTCAATAAACTGGGCAGCAAGGGTGGCATTCTGGCCGTGATCAAGGGCGGCCCTGCCGATAACTCCATTGGCCTGAACCGCACCAAGGGCATGCTCGATATCGTCGGGAAAGTGACGGCGATTAAAGTGGTCACGGCCCCGGACTTCGGCAACTGGTCCACGGATGATGGGCTCAAGGTAATGGAGAACCTGCTGGCGGCCAATCCCCACATCGACGCCGTGTTCTGCGAAAATGACTCGATGTGCCTGGGCGCGCAACGCGCCATCGCAGATGCCGGGCGCACTGCAGAAATGTTCCTCTGCGCCGTAGACGGCCAGAAGGAAGCGCTACAACAGATCATGAACGGAAGCAACTACGGCTGCACCGGCCGGAACGATTCCGATCAGATCGGACATCAGGGCTTCTACCGACTAATGTCGATTTTGGCCGGAGGGACCCCTCCGCTCAATACGATTCTGCCGTCGCCGTTGATCACGATCGAGAACGCTGTAAAATACTACGACCCCAATAGCCTCTTCTAATCCTAACTGCTGATGGGGTCGCGCCCGCTTCGGAAGGAGTCGGATTGGCGGCTGCGCAGTTTGGCAGCCGCCCGGGAGCAACGACGGAGCGAGCGACGATCTACCCGAGTCCTCTCGCCGGAATTCTCCGGCGAGAGGACTCGCTGAGGTGCGGCACGACGCGAAGGATGTCGAGTTTGAGAAATACACGGGGAGTACTCTGCGGAGGCGAGATGGCGCAAGTTGTAACTTTTGGTGAGATCATGTTGCGGTTGATGCCGCCCGGGTTTAAGCGGTTTGTCCAGGCGCGGGCTTTTGAAGCCACTTACGGGGGCGGCGAAGCCAACGTGGCCGTATCGCTCGCCAATTTTGGAGTGGAAGCCGAGTTTGTGACCCGCCTCCCGGCAAACGAATTGGGCGATGCGGCGATCTTCCGTTTGCGGCAATTTGGAGTGCACACCGATCATATTGTGAGAGGGGGAGACCGGCTGGGAATTTATTTTCTGGAAGCGGGCGCCGCCCAACGCGGCAGCAAGGTGATCTACGACCGCGACTTTTCCAGCTTTGCCACCATCCAACCCGGCAGCGTGAATTGGGAGAACGTATTAGCGGGCGCCGAGTGGTTCCATTGGACTGGAATCACGCCGAGCGTCTCGGAAGGAGCCGCGCTCGCTTGCGAAGAAGCTATTCACGCCGCCCGTCAAAAGGGTTTGACTATTTCGTGCGATCTGAATCACCGGGCCAAACTTTGGAAGTGGGGGAAGTCCCCTAACGAAGTCATGAGCCGATTGGCGCAAGAAAGTGACGTGATGATTAGCAATGAAGAAGACGCCGACAAAGTGTTCGGGATTCATGCGCCGGAGACGGACGTGAACAGCGGCATCGTCGACGCCGGAAAATACCGCACGGTGTGTGAAGCGCTGGCGCAAAAGTTTCCACGCCTAAAAACGATTGCCATCACGCTTCGCGGCTCCATGTCGGCCAGCCATAATACCTGGTCGGCGGCGATTTGGCATAATCAGAAGTATCTCGTCGGACCCTGCTACGATATTCTCCCCGTGGTGGACCGAGTCGGCAGCGGCGATGCGTTTATGGCCGGTTTGATCTTTGGCTTCTTGAAAAACCCGGAGGATCCGGACTATGCATTGCGGTTTGCGGTCGCCGCTTCCTGTCTGAAGCACGGCATCCCCGGCGATTTCAATGTAGTCGGCTGCGAGGAAGTGGAACAACTGATGGCAGGGAATGGTTCAGGCCGCGTATCACGTTAGGGATCGACAGGAGGAGCCGCATGGCGCGCTTTTCGCGATTGGATGTCTATAACACGGTTCTGGAAGGCGGCATGGTGCCGTTGTTTTATCACGCCGAGAAAGGGACCGCCGTGGAAATCGTATCGGCGTGCGCGCAGGGTGGGGCGAATGTTGTCGAGTTCACCAACCGCGGGGAGATGGCGCATTCGGTGTTCCATGACCTGGTGAACCATTTCCGCTCCGCCGATCCGTCCGTCATTCTCGGGGTTGGATCGGTTATCGATGCTCCGACGGCGGCGCTTTTCATCGCCAGCGGCGCCAACTTCATCGTCAGCCCCAGCTTGCAGCCGGACGTGGCGCGTTTGTGCAACCTCCACAAGATCGCCTACTTCCCCGGATGCGCGACGGCAACCGAGATTTCTCAGGCGGAGGAATTGGGCGCGGAAATTTGCAAGCTGTTCCCCGGTGAACAAGTGGGCGGTCCGGGATTCGTAAGCGCCGTGATGGCGCCGGGTCCCTGGCATCGGCTGATGCCTACCGGCGGCGTGGATGCCACCGAAGAAAGTGTGACGGCTTGGATCAAAGCCGGCGCGGCGGCGGTTGGGATGGGTTCCAAATTGATAACCACTCAGGCCATGGCAGCGCGAGATTTCGGCGGCATCGCTCAGGGCGTTGCGAAGATTCGTGCTTGGGTACGGAAGGCACGCGGGCTGCCGCTCTTCGTGGGAGTGGAACACGTGGGTTTGTATCCGCACGGTTCGGTGCCGGGAGCCGACATCGCCGCCTGGTACGAGAACACTTTCAATTTCCAATCGGTGGAGCAGCATTCTTCGTTCTTCCTTTCCGGCAAAGGTCCGGGAAGAATCGAAGTGGATAAAGCAGCCAGCACCAAGCCGCTCCATATTGCTGTCCGCGTTTCGAATTTTGAGGAAGCAGTCTCGGTATTGCAGGCCAAGGGGATTGCGCTTCAGGAACCGTCCATCCAGCCAACTTCTAAAACGGTCTATTTAAAAGATACCGATCCGGATGGGAATTTAGTCCATCTGCTTTGGACGGCGTGATAAATCGTGACTTGCCGGACAGGCGGGGCTTATTCTATTGTGTTCACACGCGCCGTGACCTGTGCCGGCTATTTATCTCATCCGAGTTATTTTTAGGTCAAAATATGGGTTTTTGCTCACTGTGTATTATCATGCTTTATAATCTTCATCCCCATCTATTCCGGCAATAGCTTGTTTATCCCTCCCCGTTCTGGACTTCTTTTGCCCATCGGATCAGTGGGGATCTCATATTATAAAATAATCTTCTTAATCAATATTGCTTGAATAAAGACGACTTAATATCGCCAGGTTCAATTGACTACATTTTAAAATATGCAGATTATGTTATTTATAATAATTCGAGAGAAAACAACACAATAGATTGGCTAAAGGCACTATTCATTTTCGAGGGCGTAGGACAGAATTTGTTCCAACGTGAGTGTTTGGGCTTCCCTCCGCGCTGTTTGTAGATGTTCATCTTGTGCATGAGCATTGACAATAGCCATGCTTTCCTCATATTGAGTATGCTGATCGGGTGAACGGGGAATTTGGTGCGCTTCACGCAAAGCGTCTATGACACCCCATAGACGCGCGGCTCTATCCAGTTTATCGCGTTTGACGGATATCAAGGCCAGCCGATCGAGGTCAAGGAGAATTCCGCTGATGTGGTCGTGCTCACGAAATATGAGTAGACTTTTTCGCAAAATAGTCTCGGCCTCAGCGAGTTGGCCTTCATCAAAGGCCACGAGCGCCAAATCGCCAAGCACTCCCGCCATTGTTATTGTTTCCGACATGGATTGATATAGGTCCAAACTCTCGGTAAGATAACCTTTGGCTTGGGCCGTATGCCCCAGATAGCGGGACAACCAGCCATACTGGCTCAGCGTATGCGCCAGTTCGCGCTGATCACCGCAATCACGCGCAATGTGCACCGCTTCGTCCACAAGCGCAATCGCCTGTTCCGGTTGGCCGTTCCATAAAAATGGAATACTCAAGTGCGTTAATATATTGGCCAGGCTGGCCGGATCATTCACTTGGCGGCATTGGGCAAGCACCTTTTCACAGGCGCGCTGCGAGGAAGCGATATCTCCCTGTTTCCCGAAAACATCACCCAACTGGGAAAGCATCATCGTTACGCCGCGTATGTCGTTGACCTGTTCGTACAAATTCAAGGCCCGTTGATAACACTGAATAGCGTTTGGAAAATCGCTCTGGTCCCGGTCGAGTAATCCCAGACATTCCCAGACGAATGCCTGCCAAGGGGTTGGCAAAATCGCAGGATCTTTCTCGATTTCATTTCTAAGAAGGGTAAGCCAACGTGTTAATTCCCCCAATGGAAAATGGGCTGGTAGGGTATATCTGGTTATGGCATAGAAACTAATAAACCGAAGCCATTCTCGCTGGTGGAGAGTCCATTCGATTGCTGCCAACAGGTTGCCATGTTCTCTTTCCCAAATAGTTTCCTGGGTCTGATATGTGGCGTTTTGAGCAAGAGCCAGGTAATACTGAGCGTGGCTAGAAAATAATTCATGGGAATCCTTTTGCTCTTTTAGATGTTCCAACGCATATTCATGGATGGTATCCAACATTCCAACCCGAATCGTGCCATTATTCAATTCGCGCGACCAGAGCAGACTGTGTTCCACTAGAGAACGAACCAGTTGAAGGAATTCAATGGTTGGACTGCCTTGAGGGGAGCAAATCGACTCCGCGGCATCGAGACTGGCGCTGCCGGAAAAAACTGCCAACCGGGTAAACAGTTGCTGTTCGTTCTCGGTCAATAATTCAAAGCTCCAATCCAGCGTGGCGGTTAGCGATTGATGATGCGCGAGCCAATCACCATCCGGATCGGCCAAAAAAGACAGGTTATGCCGCAAACGGGATAACATCATGGCTGGTGAAAGTAACCGTCCCCACGCCGCCGCCAATTCGAGTGCAATGGGCAAGCCATCCAGATGACGACAAATGGCAGCGACATCGCCTGCATTTTGCAGGGTCAGCGTAAACCCGGGTTTCACGGCCAGGATGCGGTCGATAAAAAGTTGAACCGCCGGGGATTTGGCCAATGATCCGATATCGTTTTCCTGATCCGGTTCTGGCAGTGGCAGGGGTTGGACCTGAAAAAGGTATTCATTTGTGAGGTGCAAGCGTGTGCGGCTGGTTACCAGCACTGTTAGGTTTGGAGCAACGGCCAATAACTCGGCAATTACGGGGGCTGAACCCTTTATTTGTTCCAGATTATCAATTAATAGGAGCAGATGTTTGGATTGGATTTTTTGCTTGAGTTGTTCCAGCGGTAAATACCCCTTGCCAGGTCTTATACCCAATGTGCGCATAATGGAGGGGGCCAGTAATTGAGTATCCGATATGGATGTCAAATCCGCGAAAAAGACGCCATCCGGGAAGAAATCTCCCATTTGAGAAGCCACATGGATGGCCAATTGTGTTTTTCCAACGCCGCCGGGACCAGTGAGAGTTAGACAACGCAATTCTTTGCGGAGAAGCAAATCGCGGACCGTATCCACATCTTTATCGCGGCCAATTAAAATAGTGCGAGGGGTAGGCAGTTGTGTGGTATTGGCCAGCGCAACTTGTAAAGAAAACCGTTCACGGCGGGCCAAATCAAAAAACTCCGCACGTTCCTGCGACGGGA
Organism: Anaerolineae bacterium; assembly: GCA_003141675.1. GTDB lineage: Bacteria > Chloroflexota > Anaerolineae > Anaerolineales > RBG-16-64-43 > FEN-1073. The sequence goes on along the minus strand of PLND01000029.1, from coordinate 1,735 downwards.
CCTGGAGACAATCGGCGAACTTTTCCAGTACGTCCAATTGGCCGGGCGGAGGTCGCTGACCCGATTCGATTTTACGAATCCCCCCGAGGCTATAGAAGGTACGTTCCGCCAATTCCTCCTGAGTCAAGCCAATCCGAACTCGGTGTTCTTTTACCTTCTTTCCAAAGGAAGATGTTTGCACCATGAGCTTCCCAAGTATTTTCAGACGCTCGGATCAGCCGGAGCGGATAGCTGGCGCTCGACCTCGTTGGGGGATTGATAAACCACCGAGGAATCCTTACGCCGTGTATTATACCTTCGAATAGTTCCCCGTTTTATGGACAAATATGGACAAGGCCAAAATCCGGGGTTTTGTAATTCGTGAGAGTGATTCTCACCGGGCGAACTACGGCACCCTCTACTCCCGCGGCCGTGAAGGCACAAGGAGCTGCTTTTCGGATGATATTGTAGCTACCGTTCACATCGGCATGAATTCTCTTCCACTTCGCGGATATAAACAGCCCGCGATGCACGTGTCGACCAAGATATCGGTCTTGATGCATTATGGGTTCGAGATCCAGAAACGATGTCTTACTTGTGTGACTTTCCTCGTTTACGATGACCCGGATCCCTTCCAATTCCGCCTTGTAGGTAAGCATCTCGATGAACCGCGCATGCGGAATTTGCACGAAGGATTGATTGTTCCGTTTCCCCAGATTGATGCTCTGCTTCCAGCCCGGATTTTTCCCGATTACCAGCGTTCCGATTTCCGCTATCACAAGATGATCGATGATCCAGCGGGAAGCCCGGTGCAGATCATGGTCGATTCGCCGGTTGCGCGTATCGGTCATGCGGTCCAGACGGCGCGAGGATACGCCCACCGGTAACTTGGATTGCAGCTCCGCGCGGCGCTTGTTGTAGTACTGATTGTTGGACTTCAGCGGACGGCCGTTAACGACTACCGGAGTAAATCCGGGTTTGTTTGAGGTTACCACCGCCAAATTGTCCAAATTGAGGTCAATCCCCGCGTACCATTCCGGATGGAGATTAGGGTTTTCCTTTGATTCCCTGTTGTACACCACCTCCACGACATAATGGGTTTTCTTCGGAACGATCCGCACCTGTTGCACTTTGATTTGCTTTGTCTTCACCTCCGCATCCAGCTGTGAGGGTCGGATGACCCCCTGCTTGAGCGCCTTCCGGCTGACCGCCTGATCGGTGTACGTTAGCAGGTTGCGCCCCTCCGTCTTGTCTTTGTATTTGGGCAGTTTTGGCCTTCTGATGAAAGCGGAAGGGTTTACCTTGAAGGCTTTATTTGCATCAAAAAATGATGTCCAATCCTGATGCAACTGGCGCAGCACCCATTGAGACACTTTCCGGGGTAGAGCACAGTAATCCGGGGATTGCTGCATGAGCTTGTCCATTTTCCTGTAATTTATATACTTCCCGGAATGAATGAACGATTGGCGAATCTGATAGTTTGCGGCGTTGTATAGGTTCTTGGAAAGAAATGCCGCATGATCAATGGCTTCGTAGCGTGGATCGTTTCGATCGATGATGTGCTTTTCGACCAGTTGCATGGGATTTGCCTCCTTTCTTTTGTTGGATAGAGTTGGATTTCTTTTCTTGGTTCAGATCAGCGATGATCCGCTCGGATGACCTCGATCCGTCTGCCTTGCATGGCCAGCAGCTATTTCAGATAGCGGAAACCAAATCTCGAAAGACGGTCTTTATGCTCCACAACAATCTGTGATAT
>PLND01000032.1 GCA_003141675.1 Anaerolineae bacterium | reverse complement strand
ACGATCTTTCCATCGGCGGCGGTGGCTGTGAGCTTTTCGGAAATGGCGTAGTTGGCGGCAAAGTATTGCAACAGGTAGGCGAACAGGCCCTGGATCGCCAGGGAGAGGATCACCCCGCGCGGGATGTCGCGACGCGGATTCTTCGCCTCCGCCGCGAGCGAAGTGGCGGATTCAAATCCGACCAGGATCAGGATGGCGATCGTGGATTGGAACAGCATGGCAAATAGGTTGTGGGGAAGCACAACCGAAACGGCGGTCGGGTGGACCCACTCCCTCGCGCCCAGCGGGTTGGTCAGGCGGAAGGCAATCGCCAGGACCGAAAAACCGACCAGCGAGACGAGCTGGATGATGTTGATCACCAGGCTGACGACGGTGGAGCCGTTGATTCCCCGCACGGCGATGAACCCGACGAAGGCCGAGAAGGCTACGGCGATAAGCACCAACCCCAGCGGCGGAACCGTGATGCCGAACTGACCGCAGATGTACGCCACCAGCGTCGCCATCATCGCCACCATAACGCCGGGGTACACCCAGTAGAAGAGATGCGCCGCCCAACCGGCGACGAACTTTGAGATGCGGGCAAAGCGCTGGTGGGCCGGTTCGTCGCGATCCAGGAAGGCCTTATCGGCGAAGTAGTAGGAGCCGCCGGCGCCGGCTTCGGGATACTTCCGCGCGAGTTCCGCAAACGACAGCGCGGTGAGAAACGCGATGATCAGCGCGAAGAACACGCCGCTCCAGATGTCTTTTTCCATGCCGGCGCCGTTCACGCCGGCCGCCGCCTGCATCTGGAAGGTGATCCATAAAAATGCTCCGGGGGCGATCAGGGCCATCGCATTGACCGTCACACCCGTCAAGCCGAGGGTCTTTCGCATCGTAGTTCCGTTTGTGCTAGCGCTCATGGTATCCTCCCGATCATTTGAATTTTCCGCGCCTGGCACTTCGCCGGGGTGCGGAACGGCCACCGTTTAAACATCGACGCCTTGAACCGAATAACGAGGTTCAAGGCGTCGTGGCCTTTGCATCCATTATTTGCCGCTTTGGTTCCGCCCTCCGGCGGAACGGGCGGAAAGATTGGCTGTTGCCCCGGAAGATCGGATCCGGTAATACTCGCCCGTCCGGTTTCTCTTTAAAGCAGATGCCTCCGGTAGAATTCCACCCGGAGGCATCCTGGCCTGCTTGAATTTATTCCATTTTATAGTTTTCCGTTTTCCCGCCAACACCCCATTGGGCCAGTGCCCGGGGTATTTTTTTAAAAACGCCTACCGAAGAAGGCGTAGATTCTAAATGATCTCGATCCTCCGCCCTTTAACCGATTGTGGACCGAGTGGAACAAAGCGCCCGGCCCCCACCACCCAAGGTGTGACCCCGCGCTTTGCTCCCTTCGATCCGCAATCTGGAAAAAAGGAAAGGAATGGACGGAATAAAAGAAGCCCCAGGCGGATTTCTGCCTGGGGCTTCTTGGCCCGTCGAAAATATTCTTTTGTTCAAGTATCGCCAGTATATTCCATGGAATGATTTTTTCCACCCCCCGATTGGGCCAATTTTCGTATTCCCCAAACTGATCAGAAAGCGTTATTTTCCAAGCGCTTTTGACAGGAGTTTGGTTGCTTCCTCGGTGGTGGGGTTCCCGAAAACCGCGCCTAGCATGGAACCGTTGGTGTCGGAAACCACCAAACCATCCAACCCCCCGCCTTTTAACCCTTGCAGCCCCGTCGCGGCCCTTTTGGAATCCGGAAATTGCACCAGCAGCAATTGCATCTGGTTTGAACCTGCTTGATACAGTCCATATACTGCGTTGGTATCTTGCCCCATACCGAGCAGGTTTTCCCCGCCGAGCCAGAGTTGATCTTGAATGGCCAATTCCTCGTGGAAAAATTTTTCCGATCCGGGTATTAGTTGAGCTGAGGGCAGCCATCCGACAAGCGCCGGGCGGGAGCCGCCAATGGGCAATGCGTTGGAAATGAGCAGGGCTACGTCTTCCAGATCGTTGTCGGAAAGACTGGTAGTCGCGGTGAGAACGACATAAAAACGGTTCTGCCAGAAATAGATCCGGCTTCCGGATTCGAGCAGGGCTTCATTGGCGTGCCCGATAGAGACCGCAACGGCACCGGCATGCCCGGAAAAAAGGCCATAAGCGTCGGCGGTGTTGGTCAAACGCCAGATTTCCGCCACCAGTCCCAAGCCTGCCGTATTTTGATACTGCCTGGTCGCCACCTTTTCGAAGCCGTAGGTGAAGAAATAATCCGACGAGCCGTCGATGTAATTGAAGAGAGTCTGGTGGTCGAACGTTTGGACATTCCCCAGGGGAGTCCATCCCGACATGGCGGCGGCCTCCGGAAGCGAATTTTCCGGTTCCGGAACGGGGGTTTTGGAGCATCCCGACAACAACGCAAGAAATAGAATAACAAGAACCCATATCGCCGCGCGCATGGAATTCCGGCGTGGGGAAAGGGTCAATGGTGAAGAGGATTTATTCCGCATGAGGTCACCTGCCATCTATTGATTGCCCTGAACGGTTTCATTCCACAAAGGACCGTCCGGATGGAAAGATTATAACATTCCCGTTTTTTCATTCTCGACTTGCGAATATTTTATTTTTCAATAATGAGGTTTGGTCGGTACACGGGATCCACCGAAGAAAATAGAAGACACCGAAAAATCAAGTAAAGATTTTAAAACCTAATTGGTTTTTCGGCGCCTCTCGTGGTTTTTTCCGTGGATTCCGTGTATGTTCTCGAATATCTATCCGAAAAACGTTTTACGCATTTTCTATCGGAATCCAGAATCGGATCGAAGTCCCTTTCCCGAGGTTGCTTTCCGCACGGATCTCGCCTCCGTGCGCTTGCACCAAGCGCTTGGCAATCGCCAGCCCCAGACCGGTGCCGCCGGAATCCCGAGATTTGAAGTACCGGTCGAAGATGAACGGCAGATTCTCCGCGGGGATTCCGCCGCCCGTGTCCTCCACCCGGAATTCCAGGCGGGTTTGGTTCTCCGGCAACCGTTCGCAAACAATTCGAACCGATCCGCCGGAGGGGGTGTGGCGCAGGGCATTGGACACCAGATTCTCCAACACTTCGCGGATCCGGGCGGTGTCCATTTCGACCGCGGGCAACCCGGCGTCGGGTTCACCCTTCATGGCAACTCCCGCTTTCTCCGCCTGGGTTTGCATCGCTCGGACCAGGTCGGTTACCAATCGGCCCGGATCGCAGAGTTCCTTTTGGAGGACCAGTCGCCCCGTCTCGGCCAGCGAAAAAGTGCGCAGATCCTCGATCAGCCGTGAAAGGATTTGAGTTTCCTCGAGGAGGATGTTGAGGTGTTCGTCGTTGCGGGGATAGACGTTGTCCAGCATTCCCTCCAGGTTTCCCTGAAGCACGGTCAACGGGGTCCGGAGTTCGTGGGAAATATCCGCCAGCAGGTGTTTGCGCTGTTCATCGTAGGCCTCCAACCGGGCGGTCATGGTATTGAACGATTCAGTAAAGTCCCTTACCGGAAGAGGACCATGAACCCGAAGACGGGTGGTGTAATCTCCGGAAGCCACGCGTTCGGCTGCTTCCATGACCTCGTCCAAGGGATTTACCATTCGCCGTAAAATTCCGCCGAGCATGAGCAGAAAGGCGGCCAGCAGGAAGAGCGGAACCAGAAAGACGATCCAGTGAGAGATGTCGCCGAGCTGTCCGGTTTGAAAAAATGAAAGGAGGAAAACGATCGAACAGCCCAGCCCCGCGAGGAGGAAAAACAACGGGATCAGGCACCCGATACGGAAATGAAACGGTCCGCGCCGGTGCCGGCGATGGAAAACGCGTTCCGGCGGCCAGGGTTCGTTCTCGGGCCACCAATTCGGCCGCCGGTGTCTATTCCATCGTTCCGGTTTCCCGTTCATGGAGTTTGGGCCTCGCCGCCCGGGGTGTCGGAGAGTTTATACCCCACACCATAAATCATCAGCAGGCGCTGCGGCTGGCGCGGATCGGATTCGATTTTATGGCGCAGGTTCTTGATGTGGGAATCGATCGCCCGTTCGAAGGTTTCGAAGGATATTCCATGGATGGCGTCCAGCAGCTGGGCGCGTGTGAACACCCGGCCCGGTTGGCGGGCCATCGTGGCAAGCAATTCGAATTCCGTCGCGGTCAGTTCCACCTCGCGGTCGTTGATCAGCACCCGATGGCGGGCCAGATCGATGAGTAGATCGCCCGCGCGCAGGACGTCAGCCGGAGCCGACTCCTTCGAGGCTTCGCTCCTGCGCAGCACGGCCCGCACGCGCGCAACGAGCTCCTTGGGGGAAAATGGTTTGGTGACGTAATCGTCCGCACCCAGTTCGAGCCCGAGGATTTTATCGGTCTCCTCGTCGCGCGCGGTGAGCACGATCACCGGGACGCCCGATTCCCGGCGGATGGAGCGCGTCACGTCAAGTCCATCCATGTCCGGAAGACCCAGGTCGATCAGGATCAGGTCCGGTTTTTTCTCCCGCGCCGCGGCCAGTGCCGCACGTCCGTCGGGTGCGGTCCAGACAGTAAACCCAGACCGGACGAGATAATCCCGGACTAGATCCGTAATCTTCGGTTCGTCGTCGACCACAAGGATGGTCTTCATGGAGATTCCGGAACCGATTATACCTTTCAGAACCTGTTCCGATTCCATGGGGAATGCCGTCCTGTCCCTTGGGTAACTTTGATATCTTGTCGTGAATCAATCCGGACCCGGTTTGCCGGGTCCGGATTGATGTTCCGGATAATGGGGTTGCGCACTAACCCTCTTTGTCTTTTTTCTCGTGCATCCGGCGATGCCATTCCTCGAAGGGCGGCGGAACGCTGCCTTCCTCGCCGTGCCAGCGCCCATGCATGTGCATTCGATGCGCTCCAAACATCATCCGCATGGGCAGGAAGATGAACAGGCCCAGAAAGAGCGGCACGAGGCAGAACAGAAACGGCAGGAAGATCAGCCCCGCCAGCGGATGCCCCGCCATTCCTCCGCGCCACGGCGCGATCGATTGAACCGCCGGAGCAACGGTTTGGCCCTGCGCCACACCCGCGTTGTAGGCGATATAGCCTACGGCGGCGATTCCGATCAGGAGCACGATGGCTCCGATTACGCGAAAAACCCAATAGTTACGCATAGTCTCAACTCCTTGAATTTGAATTCTATGGCAAGTATGCGACGCGATTGTGGAAAACTGATGGAGAAGGGGTGGAGGGAAAAGGGAGATTTGCGATCGCTTTCGGCCGAAAAAGTGGGATTTGTCTACAAATGTAACTACTCAGTCTATCCCACATCAATATCAGGGTTTTGAAAAACTTCCCCGCTCGGTGCGAAAATACCGGGCTCCGAGCCGGATTTATCTGGCTTTTTGTTCACAGTGCGGGGATTTATCCCCGCGGAGGTATTCGGAGAGCTCCTTTTTCCACACCCTGTTCGAGGGAATGGTCGATCTTGACCTGCTGGATATCGCGCGGCATACCCGTGAAGGTTCCTTTCGAAGATGCACGACTTGTGTAGCAGCTCCCCGAGAATCTCATCGAAGAGGATTTGTTTGATGAGAGAGCGTAATGCAACGCCAAGGAATAAAATCGCTATTGTAGACAACGTACGCGTAAAACCAGGCCAGGAATCCGCATGCCGACCAAGGCCATCGATAGAGTAGAGAAAAATAGTTGACTGCTTACACTGGTGCTCCAGCAGGCCGGGAAGAGAGAGGAGATTAACCCGGAGCAAACTTCAGGCACGCTGGCGAAGGCACATTGGCAGTTTCGAGAAAGCCGAGATCGCCGGTTTGAGTGTTGACCGAAAAACTGGCCAGCGTCCCGCTATCTTGGTTGGCGGTCACGAGAAACCGGCCGTTGGGATCTATGGCGAAGTTCCGGGGGGTGCGTCCATGGGTGGAAGTGGTTCCAACCAATGTCAGCCTCCCGGTAGATTCATCCGCGGCAAAGATGGCAAGCGAATTGCTCTGACCGCGGTTGGAACAATAAACGAATTTCCCAGAAGGATGTACGAGGACTTCCGCTCCGGATTGTTCCCCCGAATAATCCTCTGGCAGCGTGGAAATGGTTTGCAACTCATCAAGCCCGCCGGCCTCGGAATCGTATCGAAAAGCCGTCAGGGTTGTTTTCAGTTCGCTGATCACATAGACAAAAGTTCCGTTGGGGTGGAAATCCAGATGGCGCGGACCCGAACCGGGCGGGAACCCGGTTTCGGCGTGCGAGATGAGCTTGCCATTTTCCAGATCCATCCGATATACCAGGACTTTATCTATGCCCAGGTCGCAGGCCAGCAGGAAACGATTGTCGGGCGACACATTGACGGCGTGGGCATGCGGACCGTCTTGACGCACCGGATCCAAGCCGCTGCCATGATGCTGGATTACATCGGTCGCTGCGCCCAGGCTGCCACTGGATTCTATAGGATACACGGCCAGAGTGCCGCTGCCATAGTTGGCGACAAACAACCAGCGGCCCGTTCTGTCGATCGCCAAATGGCAGGGATATGTTCCGCCGGAGGGACGCTGGTTGAGGAGTGATAAGGAACCGGTCTCAGAATCCATTGCCAGCGCGCTGACGGCCCCGCCGGGCTTCCCCTGAAACTCCGCGAGCTCGTTGACAGCATAGGCGTATCGGCCATTTGGATGCAGCGCTAGAAACGAGGGGTTGGCGCCCGCCGGGGATTGACTTACTTGCAAAAGCGTGCCGCTTGCAGGATCGTGATGGTATAGATACACGCCCTCTGCATTCCCATTGGTATATGTGCCCACGTAGAGTCGCTGGGACGAGGGAGCCAAAGAGATCATCCTTTCCTGCGATTGCGATCCAGAGGCGGAGCAGGAGTTGAGGAGCCATCCTGCTCCGGCAAGAAATGCGCTCTTCAGAAAATCGCGCCGGGAAAACTCAACTCCACTTTTTATTTCCTCCATCCCTTCGCGCAGATCCGCCTGAAATATGTGAGGTTGCGCTTCATGCTTCCACATCGCTGTGACCGTCTACTCGCATGAAATGATTCGGCGACGATGGAGAAAAGGAAGGATGAGATTGGGTCTATGGCTCTTTCGTTGGTGTCTACCATTCACGACACGCTGCGAAGGGGAACCGTACGTCCGCCAGTGGGACCCCGACGGTATCGATTTCGTCCAGCCGATTGGTGCCTAGTCCCTTGGTGTAGGCGATATTCAAGTAATTGTCGCTTTGCAGGAACGGCTCCGCAGGCCCTTCGCTGGTTGGATCGAAGCCCATCACCGAAGCGGCGACTGCATCGGTAGCTAAGGGGCTTTTCCCCGCCAGCAGCACGCCCGGTTTTACCTGTTTGGTGTAAATAGTCCACGGACCTTCGCCGCCTTCGCTGGTGATCACGCCCTCCACCACCGACAAATGGATGGGGCGCGCCCGGTTGAGATCCACGATGACCTTTGGCAAGCGGGTGTTTTTCCCTTTTTCGGCGCCGTGGAAGGCGGAACGATATCCGTCCAGATTAGAGAGGCGGTAGTTGTTCATGGGCACCAGGCCCACAAGGTTTTTCATGGAGAGGGTGACACCGGCTGTACAGTGACTTTTCATTTTGGCGACGGAGACAAAGGCGTTTACTTCTTGCAGGATACGATTCATCGTCAGGTTTTCGTAGATAAGCCAACCGGCGCCGACGGGAAGGGCGGCAAAATCCGGGTACGGATCCGGTTGATTAAGATCAATCAGCTTCGCATTCAGACCTTTTGCAACTTCGGTGTACCCCCAGAGGGGAAAGGATTGCGCATCGGAGACGGCTTCGACGATAAATAACTCTCTGGCGCCGGCATCGGTGAGCAATTCGCCCACGGCGCGGACCACTTCCGGGTGAAGGATGTGATACTCCGTGGCGGGCACCCCTGACTTCGGGAGAGAGCCTGTGCCTCCGGTGAGATTTACCTTGATGGCGATTTTGTCGCCGCGGCTTACGACGTCGGCCACGCCACCTAAATTCTCAAAAAGATTCTGGACTTGCTGGCGAATCAGCTTTCGTTCATAGCTATTCGCCTGGGCGATCGCGACGAGAGGCCGAGTGCCGGATAATGGAGTTGCGAATTTGGGGTCGATCGTGCCGGAACTCGTCGGGGTGGAATTCGGCGTGTTCAGCCCACAGCTGGAAAGAAAGCTCCCGGCTGCCACTGCGCCTGCGATCTGTAAAAAATCCCGGCGTGAGATCTGGCTTGTGAATGGGGAGGGAGGGGTCTTCTGAGAATGTTTACGCATTCAGGTTCCTTACGGATGGGATGTAAGGTTTCAATAACCTCTACCCGGGGATTTGGCCGATGATAAGCAATTGTTGAAAATTTGCATTGATTAAATCCGTATTTATTTCCCCAGCCCCGCGCGGGCGGCGATGGCTGCCGCGGCGGATCGTGTGCCCACACCCAGTTTTTGCAGCACGTGATCGACGTGCTTCTTGACCGTGTTGGGTGTGATGGTCAGCGCTTCCGCGATCTGGCGGTTGGTGTGGCCCTGAGCCAGCAGCGCGAGCACCTCGCGTTCCCGGTCGGTCAGCGACGAAAGCGGATCCTCTTTGGCGGATTCGGGTTCGGCCGATGGGGTTTCGGGTTGCGGTTCGTAGGACCGGACCGCTTCTTCCACGGTTTGGGCGAAGCCCTTCCGATCGAAAGCCTCCTTTTCAACAAAGGCGAACACTCCGAATTCGTCGTAAGCCCGGTCGATATCATCCGGTGCGCCCAGCGCGCTGACGACGATAGTCGGCAGGTTGCGTTGAGCAGCCACTCGCAATAGCGCGAACCCGTCCCGGTTCTCCTCCGGGTCGGAAGAGGAAATCAGGTGCAGGTCGACGATCGCCGCTTGGAACCGGGTCCGCTGCAAGAGTCCGCGCGCCTCGCCGTAACTGACGGCGAATTGCAATTCGAAGCCGGACTGCCCCAGAACGTCGGAGTAGATATCCCGCCAGCCGGGGTCATCCTCAACAACGAGGATCTTCGCGGCGGATGCGGATTTGGGCAGAGCCCGATCCAAAAGTGACAGGAGTCCTTCCTTGCGAAAGCCAGCCTTGTCGATCCGTCCCATTACGGACGGGTGCGAGCGCAGGAAATCGGCAAGTTCACCCTCCGGCAATCCGGTTAGGAGAATGACCGGAACAGGCGCGAGCCGCTGGGCCAGCATCAACCCGTCGCGATTTGCAGAATTGGAGGGATCCAGGCTTACGTCCAGAACGGCCGCTTGGCAGGCGGGGATCGGATCCGGGATTCTGGGGAATGACGCGATCTTATATCCGGCGTCGGTTAAAACATCAGCCACAGTTTGGCGCCAGCTCGGATCATCGTCAACGATGAGTATTGTCTGCGAATTGGCCATGGTTTTTCCGTATTCTCGTGGATATTATAAAGGAGAACCCATCGAAGGATGTTATTCCGTCCACATCCGATTTTGACGAATAAAGGCTTTTGGGGATATTTCAAATATTCAGACTGTCGTCATCCCCGCGTGATCGTAGCGGGGATCCAGATCACGCGTCCAAAAAAACGCTTTGCCTGATTCTGGATGCCCGCTAGATACACGCGGGCATGACGATTTATTCCATCGGCGTGGAGCAAGGGAGCCCCCCGGGGAGATCGCCCGAGGGCAGGCGGATGACAAAGGCGCATCCGGGTTCCGCGGAATCCAAAAGATGGATTTCTCCCCCGAAACGAGTAATCAGCGTCTTGACCCACCACAATCCGAAGCCGAGTTTACGCTGCGAGCGTTTTGTGGAAAACGCCAGATCGAAAATGTTTTCCCGTTTTTCGAGCGGAACTCCGGGCCCGTTGTCGGCCACGGTGATCTCCACGTGGCGGGGCGGCCCGCCCAGCGGATCGGCCACCACGTTGCCCCAAACTTTGACGGTGGGAATCCGTCCCGAGGATTCTGATAGATTTTCCAGCGCATCGAACGCGTTTTCCATCAGATTGAAAAACACCAACCGCAACTGCTCTTCCCCGGCCAGCACCGGTGGCAAACCGTCGAGTCCCTCCACCTGGATCCGCACCCCTTCCGGGACGTCGAGCCGCTGCAGGGTTGTCCGGAAGCAGGCATCGGCCGGCGTGGGTTGGATCTTCACCGGGCGCAGATACGCCATCGCCTCGCGCGCGGCGGCCATCGCCGAACGCGCGCTCTCTTCGATTTCGCCAAGCGAGGAGGCAATATACTCATCCTCGCGCGCGGCGGGACGCTTTTCCAGGATTCCCTGAACCCGCACCGGGATGATGCCCACCAGATTGTTCACCCGGTGGAGCAGGTTGGCGGCCACGTCGCCGAGCGCAGCGAACGTCTCGGCCAGAGTCTGACGCTCGCGGGCTTGTGCCAGTTGGTCGAGCGTCTCCGCCTCCTGCACGGCGATTGCGGTGTGGTTGGCCAGCCACGTCAGCAGGCGTTGATCCCATTCGGAAAACACGCGTCGCTCGGATGTGTACAGGGTCAGTGCTCCGCGCGGCGTACCGTCGCGCATCAGCAGCGGGACGATCAAACCCGACATCCATCCCATTCGCCGGGCGAGGTCGCGGCGCAGGAAGCGCGGATCCTGGCTGACGTCCAGGCTGGTCATCGGCTGACGCTCGCGCAGGGTGATCCCGATCAGGCTGCCCGCAAGGGGAAGGGTTTCGCCGGGCGTGTGGCCGGCGGTGGCGGCGCGCACCACAAGGGTTCCGGGATCATCCGCCGCAAGCGCCCAGACCACGCCGTGCGGAGCGTTAATCAGATCGCAGGCCTGCTCGATGATGAAGGCCAGCAGGCTGTCCAGCGGCTCCTGGATCATCCGCACCGTCACCTCTTCCAGGGCTTCGAGCAGTTTCGCTTCCTGCAGCGCGATCACCGTCTGCGTGGCGAGCGCCTCCATCAGCCGCAGATCGTCTTCCTCGAAGGCGTTGATCTTCGGGCTTTCCAGGTTGATCACGCCCTCCAATCCGCCGCCCGCTCCCAAAAGCGGCGTGGCGAGTTCCGCCACCATGTTTCCCTTGGAATGCAGCGGACGGTAGATTTCGCTCCACGGCGGGAGGCGCAGGTCGTTGATCCGCACCGACTGCCTGTGCTTGGCCACCCAGCCCACCACGCTGTAGCGGTCGTCGAGGGGGAGACCCGGCTCGGCCGGATCGTGCGGCAGCTCGTCGCCTCCCGAAAGCGCGGCAAGCTTCAACAGTCCCAGGCGTTTGTCCATCAGGCGGAAGGAGCCGTGGGCGGCGTGGGTCAGTTCGACGGCGGTGCGGAGGATTTCCTGCAAGGTCTCTTCCAGGCTCCGCCGCGAGGAAATCAGCCGTTCGGCGCCCCGCAGCCGTTCCAGCTCATCCACTTTGCGTTGCAGCACGCGGTCGACTCCCTCGAAGCGCTGGGTGTTATGCAGCGCGACCGCCGCCTGCTTGGCGAACAAATCGAAAATCAGCAGCTCCTCCTTGGAGAAGCGCCTTTCGTTCTTCAGGCTGATGTAGAGCGCGCCGGTTGGTTTTTCCGCGACAATCAATGGATAACAGGCCATCGCGCGAATCCCCGCCTGGATTTTATTGTCCTGCATCGGCAGGGAAGGATCTTCGTAGGAGAGCATCCGCTGCCGGTGGCGGATCGCCCGCGCGCCCATTCCGTCCGGGCGCGGATAATCCCCCGGCACGGGGCCTTCCCGCTCGCCGGCGCTGGTCCGCGATGCGGGATCGAAGGCGGCTTTGTCTCCGTCGTAGGAGTAGATTATGGTCGAGGGATTGTCCTCTCCGCGCGCCTCGACCAGCCTCACCGCCGTGTCGGCGATCAACCGCATCGCGTCGGCGGTCGTATTTTCCGCAGAGAGGCGGTTGATCTCGTCGGCCGATTCCCGGAGAATGGAAAGCGCCGAAAGGAGATATGAAGTGGAAGGGGAAACCGCGCCGGCGGACATGGGATTCCTTATCTCAAGAATTTTATTCGAATGGATTCCATTATACGGTCTTCCAGAAGACCCCTCCCCTTACCCCTCCCCAGAATGGGGAGGGGTAAGGGGAGGGGT
>PLND01000043.1 GCA_003141675.1 Anaerolineae bacterium | reverse complement strand
GTACGTTTGCATGGTCCTTCTGGCGCTGTACATCTCGTTCGGCAAACGCCGGTCGGAAATCATCCTGCTGGAAGATGGCGCGTCCAACCACCGCCGGGTGCTCAGCGGCTACTCCCTGCCGCTCCTCGACAGTTACATCCACATCGTTTCCGCCGCCACCATCATCTGTTACTCGTTCTATACGTTCTCGGCGCCCAACCTGCCCACCAACCACGCAATGATGCTCACGATCCTTTTCGTGATGTACAGCGTGTTCCGCTACCTCTACCTGATCCAGGTGGAAAATGCAGGCGGCGAACCGGAGGAATTACTGCTCACCGACCGACCGCTGCAGGCGGGAATCGCGCTTTGGGGGTTATCGGCGATGCTCATTCTCTATCTCTGGAAATGACCTATCGCGCCTCCGCGTGCGGAAAAATCATCCTGCTGGGGGAACATGCCGTCGTGTACGGGTTCCCCGCCGTGGCCGTCCCCGTCGCGGGGCTGCGGGCGAAGGCCGAACTTGCTCCCGCCGATCTTCCTTTCATCCTCATCGCTCCGGACATCGGGTTGACGTCCGCGCTCCAAGATCTCCCCGCAAATCATCCGCTCGCGTTCTGCGTGCGCCGCACCGCCGAATTCCTGGGAACCGGGATCCCGGCTGCACGCCTGACCATCACCTCAGACATTCCCCCCGCGTCAGGCTTAGGTTCCGGCGCGGCCGTATCCACAGCCATTGTCCGGGTGCTCTCGGCTTCCGCCGGACGGAGCTTGGCGCCGGGCGAAATTTCACAGATCGTCTTCGACGTCGAGCGGATCTACCACGGCACGCCGTCCGGCGTGGACAATACGGTCATCGCCTATGAATGTCCGGTTTATTTCCAACGGGGGCGCGAACCGGTCCTGCTTAAAATTAATGCGGGGATGCATCTTCTCGTGGCCGATAGCGGCGTGCACAGCGAAACCCGTTCGGCCGTCGACGGGGTGCGCGAGCGATGGCAGTCGGACCCCGCGCGTTATGAGGATCTCTTCCGGAGAATCGGCGCGCTGGCGGATATCGGCCGGGGACATCTGGAAAACGGGTGCGCCCAACCGCTTGGCATAACGATGAACCAATGCCATGAGCTGTTGCGGGCCATCGGCGTATCCACTCCCGGTTTGGACCGGCTGGTCGATGCCGCGCGGCAAGCAGGAGCCTTTGGGGCGAAGCTTACCGGCGCCGGATTGGGGGGAAACGTCGTCGCGCTGGCCGATCCGCAGGACCTCGAGCGTATTGGATCCGCACTGCGCGGGGCAGGCGCCGTGGCCGTCTATCGGACAACCCTTGAATCCGTATAGCATTCCCCGCGATTTCCCGCCAACTCATTAGGTAAAACCGAGACCATTGAAAATCACCAACATCACGGTGTGGAATCTTCGCGCCTTGGATCCGAAGGCCGCGAATGCCGGGCTTTGGCGTCGAGGCATCCCGGATCTTGGCAAGTTGAGGAATCGGTACCTTCCGCTTTGACTTTCTGCGACCGTCTCATGATATGATTTTTAAAGTCGCTCTATCCGACGGAATAATTCCGATCCAACTATGACCAGCATCGCCGACGGCGCAAGCAATTCAACCAACGATCTTCGGAAACGGGTCCTCACGATCCTCTCCCGCGTTGGCGCTTTTCTCTTTGCCGTGGCCATCACCGTGGGGATTTATATTTTCCGGGATAGTTTCCGGCATTTGGCAAGTCTCGGCTACATCGGAATCTTCCTGCTATCGATCCTGGCAAACGCCACGATCATTTTGCCGGCCCCGGGTGTGGCGTTCGTTTTCGGAATGGGTGCCGTGTTCAATCCGTTTTTCGTCGCTCTGGCGGCGGGAGCCGGCGCGGCTATCGGCGAACTTTCCGGCTACATAGCCGGTTATTCCGGCCAGACGATCATCCAGCGCAGCCGATACGAACAACAGCTGGAAGGCTGGATGAAAAAAAACGGCGGATGGACCATACTGATTTTCGCCTTCATTCCCAACCCGTTATTCGACATCGCCGGAATGATCGCCGGGATGTTGAAGATGCCGCTGTGGAAGTTTTTATTCTTCTGCTGGATTGGTAAAACGTTAAAAATGTTTTTGTTCGCCTACGCCGGTTCGCTATCCATCCCCTGGTTGACGCCGGATTAATAAAATCATCTCTCTTCCATAACCGTTTCCCATTACCAGAGCGAAATCCTTATTGACCCGATAATTTTATTTCTCCCAAAGCACCTGGCGCCCATGCAGAATATATTGAAGCAACTTCCGCGTTCCGCGTCCCCGGCGCAGGTACCCCAGCTGTTGGCCGATCCGGGCCGGTTTTAATCCGAAAAGCCGCGAGAGGCTGTTGGCTTCACAGGTGCTTGGGACGCCTAAATAATCCAACCAGAACGGAGTCAGCGGGGAATACGGAAGTATCCAATCCATCATCCACAGACCGAAGCGCGCCAGAGGAGGCCAGATGCCCGTCACCATCCTGGGCGCGCGGATTTCATTAAGTACCGCTTCGACGACCTGCCCAAACGACAAATGCTCCGGTCCGCCGATGGAAAGAATCTCGCCGAAGTACCGGTCTTCGGCCAGGCAGAACTCCATGCAAGCGGCCAGATCCTCCACCCACAGCGGCTGCATGTGGGTATCCATATCCGGGATAAAAAAGACCCCCGGGATGGCGCGGGCCAGGAACGCGATCGAATTGGTAAAAGAATCCCCCGCCCCGAAAATCCGCGAGGACCGCAGGATCAGGGAGGGGATCCCGCTTTCGAGGATGGCATGTTCGGCGATCCCCTTCGCTTGCAGGAACGGATAGGCCGATCCGCGGTCGGCTCCCAGATGGCTGAGGTAGATGATCCGCCGGACGCCGGAGGTTTTCGCCTGGGCCACCAGCATCCGCGTTCCCTGGATATCGGTGGTGAACAAGTCGCGCCGGCGGCGGGCACCCTCGGCCGAGGCCAGATGGATGATCGCATTGACGCCCGCGGTGGCCGCGCGCATCCCGCGTTCATCCTGCAGCGATGCGACGACCGTCTCCGCCTCCGGTACCGGAAACTGGGCGATATGCGCGGACGGCCGAAGCAACAACCGGATGGAATATCCGCGTTCGCTCAGGACCCGCGTGATCACCCTTCCCACAAAACCGGTGCTCCCAGTCAGGAGAATTTTTGACTCGGGCACGAGGTTATATCCCCAACCAGCGGGTGGCGTGCGCCGGGAGCGCGGCCAGGCTGCCTTGCTCGCGCGTGCATTCCGGCAAAGAATCGATAAACGCCCGGCCGTAGGATTTCGTGAGCACGCGCCGGTCAAACACGACCGCCACGCCGCGGTCGGTTTTTGTCCGGATCAGGCGTCCGAACCCTTGCCGGAACCGCAGAATGGCTTCGGGCAGGGAATACTGGCTGAAGGGATCCTCGAAGGTCTCGGCCCGCGCCGCGACAATCGGGTCGCTGGGAACGTCGAAGGGCAGTTTCGCGATCACCAGCACCGAAAGCGCCTGCCCGGGAACATCAACGCCTTCCCAAAACGACCGGGTTCCGAGCAACACCGCCCGATCCGCATTGCGGAAAGTTTCCAGCAAGGCGTTGCGTGAAGCTCCTTCCCCCTGCTCGTAGACGACGATCCCTTCGCGGGCCAGCGGTCCCGAGACGGCCTGCGATGTTTGCCTTAATTGAGTGTAGGAAGTGAACAGAACCAGCGCGCGTCCGTGGGTGGCTTTGCACAGATCCACCAGCGCGCGGTTGAATGCATATTGGTAGGCCCGCATATCTCCCGGTTCGGGGATGTCGTTCACCAGATATAACAACGCGGAATTTTCAAAATCGAACGGGGATCCCACCACCAGAGTATCCGCCTCGTCCGCGTTCAACCGCTCCCGCAGGTAGTCGAACTCGCCGGCGGTGGTCAGCGTGGCGGAGGTGAGCACCACCGAATTCTTCGGATGCCACAGGTAGCGCTCGATCAGCGGACCCACATGCAAGGGTGCGGAGAAAAGCGTGCGAAATTCCCGGTCGCGGGGGATTTCCACCCACTGGATCATCTGCGGGTTGGGCTTGGCGACGATCTGATGGATCGCCCCGATGGTTCCTTCCATCCGGTTCGCCCAGGATGTGAAGAGCAGGGAAAGCTCACCGCCATCGTCGGTATCCTTGTCTTCGGCGTCCCGGATTTTCTCGCCCAGAGCCGCCGCGATGCGCGCCGCATCGGCAAGCGTCGAGCGCAGGTTCTCCCAGGTTTCTTCCACGTCCTCCCATCCCGGCTGGGTGCGCACGGCGGGAATGATCCGAAATTGAAGCGTGTATTCCTTCGGCGGGCCGTCGATCTGGCTGTCGACAAATTGATCCAGCGCATGGAAGAATGCCCGCCCGCTGAGCAGTGAGGACTCCACGGCGGAGGCGAGATCGTCGGCTTGGGCGTGGATTCCCGCGGCCCAATCCTTGGATACGCCTTTCTTTTTCGTCTGCGTCGCGAGCGTGCCCAGCCAGCCGCTGTGGGTGCCCCCCAATTCCCGCAGGGAACGTTCCATATCCGGCCAACCGCAACGGAAGGACAGCCCGTCGGTCGCCGCCGCTTCCAACTGGTGGCCTTCATCCACAATCAGATAACGGTAATCCGGCAGGACCCGGTTCTCGGTGGCCAGATCGGCTACGAGCAGTGCGTGATTGACGATCAGGATGTGCGCGTTTTCCGCCGCCTGCCGGGCGCGGAGGAACGGGCAGGCATGCCGGCGATAGAGGGAACATGCGTCGGGCGAACATTGCTCGTCCTCGGCCGAGAGTTGCGACCAGACCGCGCGTTCCCCCGGTCCGTTGAGGTTGATCTCCGACCGGTCGCCGGTGGTCGTTTCGGCAAGCCATAGAAACGTTTTGGCCAATACCCGCAATTGCTCGGCGCTCTCGGGACCGCGGTGGCGGAGCGCCTCGAACTTCCTCGGGCATATGTAATTGGACCGCCCTTTCAGCACGGCGGCCCGCGCCTCCAGACCGAGGACTCGAATCAGATCGGGGAAATCCTTCTGCATGAGCTGGTCTTGCAGGTTAATCGTATTGGTGGAGATCACAACGCGCTGGCCGTTGCGCAGCGCCCAATACACCGCCGGAACCAGGTAGGCAAGGCTTTTACCGGTGCCGGTGCCCGCCTCGACCATCAAATGGGTTCCGACGGAAAACGCGCGGGCCACCGCCGCGGCCATCTGCACCTGCTGCGGGCGGCATTCATATCCCGGAAACTGGGAGGCAAACGGCCCGCCCTGATCCAGCACGGCGGAGATTTCCTCCGTGTCCAGCGGCGTAAGCTCCGCGCCCTCTTCGCTCAGATCCACCGCCGGAGCCGCCTTCGCGGCCAGTCCGCCGCGCCCTTCCAACCGGGGAGCCGGTTCAAAAACCGGAAAGCGGACGCCGGGAGTTTTCGCAATCGCTCCCTCCTCCTTGAGGCGTTGGGAATATATTTCCTCCAGGACGTTTCCGCCCCCCCACTCCACATTCTGTCCGTAGCGGACGATCTCAGCCAGCGAGCCGATCGGCATCGCCCCGGCAATTTCGACCAGGCTTCGAAATAACGCGTTCGCGGCTAATGCGTCGTCCAGGGCGCGGTGGGTGGCCGAAAGGGGAATCTCCAGATGACGGCACAACGCCCCCAGGTTGTAGCGCGGCGCGCGCGGCAGAAGGACCGAGGCGAGTTGCAACGTGTCGATCGCTTCCGAATCAGCCAGGAGCGAGAAGGACCGGAAAAACGAAATATCGAATGCAATGTTGTGCCCGAGGATCGCCGCGCCTTCGGTGAGCTCCCGGATTTGCGGGATCAGTTCCGGTAGGCGCGGGGCTCCGGAGACCATGGCGTCGTTGATCCCGGTCAGCTGGGTGATTAATGCGGGGATTGGACGGCCTGGTTGGACGAACGACGACCAGCGCCGTTCTTCCCGATCGCCGCGATACCGGACCAAACCGACTTCGATGACCGCGTCCCGTTCGGCGTTCAAGCCTGTGGTTTCAATATCGAGGGATACGATGATTTTTTTCGACGGCATCTTGAGGGGCGTTTCCAAAACCCGCGCAGTGCGGAAGAGGAAAAGACCCGGGGATTATACCACCCGGTTGTGCGGGAATATGGTAGACTATTTCCTTTAATCCCCCGGAGGTCGCATCGGAAACGGCACCTGGTCTTGCATGCGTCCTTCGCTATTCCTTGGAGGATACGATGCGTCCCAAAGTGACGATTATCGGGGCCGGTAACACCGGATCTGCCACCGCTCTTTGGCTCGCGGCGAAAAACCTCTGCGATATCGTCCTGCTCGACGTCATCCCCGGTCTGGCGGAAGGGAAGGCCATCGATCTCCAGGATGCGATGCCGATGCTGGGCTACGCGGCCACCGTGACTGGAACGGAAGATTACAAACTCACGGCACATTCCGACGTCCTCGTCATCACTGCGGGGAGCCCGCGTAAACCGGGGATGACCCGCGAGGATCTGGCTCAAGTGAACGCCGGGGTGGTCTCACAGGCGGTCGTAGAGGCGGTGAAATATTCCCCCGAGGCGGTGATGATCGTTCTGACCAACCCGGTGGACGCCCTGACGTATCTGGCTTTCCGCAAAAGCGGACTGCCGAAAAACCAAGTCCTCGGGCAGGGCGGAATTCTGGATTCAGCTCGATTCCAAGTTCTCCTGGCACAGGAATTGGGCGTGAGCGTGGAAAGCGTCAACGCCTTCACGCTCGGCGGACACGGCGATGGCATGCTGCCGATGCTGCGCCAATCGAACGTTTGCGGGGTCCCACTGCAGGACCTGATCCCAGCGGAGAAGCTTAAGGCGCTGGTGGAACGGGTCCGTAACCGGGGAACGGAAATCGTCAACCTATTAAAGACCGGTAGTGCCGCATTCGCCCCCGGCGCGGCGCTCACCGCCATGATCGAAGCAATTTTACAGAACACGCACCGGGTGCTGCCCTGTTCGGCCTATTGTGAGGGGGAGTTCGGTTTGAGCGGGTTGTATTTCGGGGTGCCGGTTCAAATCGGGCGCAGCGGGGTGGAGCGGATCGTCGAACTTCCGTTAAACGCCGAGGAACGATCCGCTCTGGAAGCTTCCGCAGCCAAGGTTCGCGAGATTATCTCCGGATTGTCCGCATTCCTGAAATAATATCCGGGGAGAGCCCGTCCGGCGGAGGAGAGAGCCATGTTGAATAATACCTATTCCGAAGAAATTAAATTGGTGGCCAAACCGGGTGAAATTCCCTTTGCCAAGGGGCTGGAAGGCGTTCCGGTCGGCGAGAGCACCAAGAGCTTCGTGGATGGATTGGGCGGGAAGCTCGTTTATCACGGGCATCCGATCGAAGAATTGTGTGAAAAATCCACCTACGAAGAGGTGTTTTATCTGCTCCTGAACGATCAGCTCCCCAAAGAATCCGAGCTGAGGGATTTAACCCGCCTGATGCGCAGCTATCGGGAAATCCCCGGCGATATTTACGACCTGATCTCCAAACAAGCGCCGCGTTATGGGGTACACCCGATGTCGGTTCTGCGCACCGCCGTGTCGGCCCTGGCCTCCTATGACGAGACGACCGAAGAGGACTCTCCTTCCGAACAACGCCGCCAGGGTATCCGCATCGTATCCAAAATCGCCACGATCACCGCGGCGATCGCCCGCGCGCGGCAGGGCAAGCCGATCCTTTCCCCGCGCCCGGATCTTACGCATGCCGGAAATTTCTATTACATGCTGACCGGCAACACGCCGGATAATTTCTATGCGCGGCTGATGGATGTGCTGCTGATTCTTCACGCCGATCACGAATGCAACGCCAGCACATTTTCCATGGTGGTGGTCCGTTCCACGTTGAGCGACCTGTACTCCTGCGTCGTAGCCGGGATCGGGGCGCTCAAAGGGCCGTTGCACGGGGGCGCCAACGAAGAAGTGATGCGCATGCTCCAGGCGATCGGCTCCCTGGATAACGTCGAGAAGTTCCTCGATGACGCCATGTCGCAGCGGTTGCGCATCTCGGGGTTCGGCCACCGCGTGTACAAAACGATGGATCCGCGCGCGGCGATCTTGCGCGAGCACGCCCGCGAGGTTACGCGCCGCGCCGGCACCGAACATTGGCTGGAGACCGCCGAACGGATCGAGAAAATCATGGCTGAAAAATACGGCCAACGGGGAATCTGGCCAAACGTGGATTTCTTCTCCGGCGTAGTGATGGCGTCGATGGGTATCGAACCGCCGATGTTCACGCCGATGTTCGCCGTCGGCCGCAGCGCGGGCTGGGTGTCGCACATCATCGAGCAGGGAAACGACAACCGCATCTTCCGCCCGCGCTTCATTTACGTCGGGCCGGAGGACGAATCCTACCAACCCATCCGCGATCGGAAATAAATCGATCGCCGTCCCTTTCCTTCGATTGCACCCGATCCGCCGCGCTTCGCGGCGGATTTTTTTCCGGGTCCCGGCTCCCGGCCGGATCTCTGGGCGTGCGACTGCCCGCTGGTAGCAAAAAACCACAATACCCGTTATGATTGTCAAAATTTTCCCGGGAGATTGATATGGAAAAAGAAGATCTCGAACAAACCCTGGTGCTCATCAAACCGGACGCGCTCAAGAACTCGCTCACCGGCTACATCCTCTCCCAGCTTTCGGAATTCCACACCGGCCTGCGGTTCGCCGGCGCGAAGATCGTGCACGTCAGCCGGATGTTGGCCGAGGAGCATTACGCCGAACATCGCGGCAAGATTTTCTTTCCCGGATTGATCGATTTCATCATGGGCATTCTCCAATATCCGGACCAACCCCATAGACGCCGGGTGATCGCCCTGGTTTACCAGGGCCCGGATGCCGTTCAGAAGATCCGGGATATCGTCGGGCCGACCAATCCGCACGAAGCGCGGGAGAAGAAGCCGGGCAGCATCCGATCGCTGGGCACGCTGGTTCCGATCCGGGACGCGCAGGGCAATGAAGTCGGCCAGCGGATGGAAAACCTCATCCACGCATCGGCCAACCTCTCCGACGCGGAACGCGAAATCAAGCTGTGGTTCCAACCCACCGATATTCCCCCGTTCATGCACGCCTATCCCACCGTGGTTAGCCAGGATCATTATTACTATCGCGACGGGAAGCTTTTCACCACCTACGAACCGGGCAGCATCTGCCTGATCGCGCCGGGGAACGTCGTCTGGCAATCCGACAAGGAATCGCTGCACTTGCTAGTCCAGGGAAAACCAGCCCCGGTCCCGCTCTCCTCCATTGCAGCCAAATATCTCATCAACGTCACAAAAGAAGTTGAATAAGAGCCCGTTGGGAAAAAGAAACGGGGAAGGCGATTGCCTTCCCCGTTTCTTTTAAAGGAAGAAACCCGCTAGGCCAGTGTTGGCGCTTCGCGGTTGCTCTGCGAAATCGCCCAAACAGTGGCTCCCAGCAAAAGAACGATCAAAACGGCGACCACCCAATTGATCTTGCCATCCTGCATCAGCGGATAGCGCACGATCAGCGGGGCGGCGATCAGGCTGACCAGGTTGGCCACCTTGATCATCGGGTTCAGCGCGGGGCCGGCGGTGTCCTTCAGCGGATCGCCGACGGTATCGCCCACCACGCTTGCCTTGTGCCGTTCGGACCCCTTACCGGTGTTGGCCTTCAGGTCACGGGGTTCGTCTTCGATGGACTTCTTGGCGTTATCCCAGGCTCCGCCGGCGTTAGCCATGAACACCGCGAGCAGCTGTCCGGAGAGGATGATGCCCGCCAGGAACCCGCCGAGCGCCTCCACCTTCAGAAGCAGGCCGACGGCGAGCGGGACACACACCGAGATTGCGGCCAGCGGGATGAGCTCCTTCTGGGCCGAGGCGGTGGAGATGCTCACCACGCGGGCGTAATCCGGTGTCACCTTGCCTTCCATTACGCCGGGAACCCGGAACTGACGGCGGACTTCCTCCACGATTTGCGCGGCCGCGCGGCTAACGGCGCGAATACAGAAGGAGGAGAACAACCACGGCAGCGCGCCGCCCAGCAGCAAACCGACAAAGACCGTCGTCTCGGAGATGCGGATGGCCGAGAGGCCGGTGTCGGTGACGAACGAAGCGAACAGGCTGACGGCGGCGATGACGGCGGAAGCAATCGCCACCCCCTTGGTGATCGCTTTGGTGGTGTTGCCCACCGCGTCCAGGTCCGCCATGATCTGGCGGGCTTTCTTGGTTTCCGTATCTTCCATGTCATGCCAGGCCATCTCGGCGATGCCGTTGGCGTTGTCGGAAATCGGGCCGTAGGAATCCATGGCCACGTTGTTGCCGGTGTGGCTAAGCATGCCGATGCCCACCATCGCCACCGCATAGAGCACGTAGGTCCCGCCGTCGCCCTGATACAGCAAGATGGCCAGGACGAATGCGACCACAATGACGAGCAGCGCGTAAACGGAGGATTCCATCCCGACCGACAGGCCGGTGAGGATTGTCGTGGCGGCGCCGGTGCCGGTGGACTTGACGATTTCTTTGACCGGAGGCCGCTTGGTGGAGGTGAAGTACGACGTGAGGGGATTGTAGGCCACGGCCAGTCCCACCCCGACCATCGTCAGAACCGCCAACCGGAAATCGTGCCAGCCGCTGTAGGCGCCGGCGAGCAGGAAGGCCCAGAAGATGGTGTTAACCGAGGAGACTTCATAGGAGCGGAACATCGACTCTTCCGCGTCATGCGCACGCATGAATTTGATCGGGAAATGTTCCCAGATCGGAACGGTGAACGTTCCGAGGATCGAGGAAATGACCCCGATGGCGCGGATGATCAGCGGGTAGACGATCCACATCAGCTGACCGGTCAGCAGGTACAGGGCGATGCCCAGGATCAGCCCGGAGACGATGGTGACTTCGTAGGATTCGAAAATATCCGCCGCCATACCGGCGCAGTCGCCGACGTTATCGCCGACCAGATCGGCGACCACCGCGGCGTTGCGCGGATCATCCTCGGGGATGTCCTTCTCCACCTTGCCCACCAAGTCCGCCCCGACGTCGGCCGCCTTGGTGTA
>PLND01000102.1 GCA_003141675.1 Anaerolineae bacterium | reverse complement strand
TGCCCGAAGTGCCGTTCCGAGCGCTTCAAAATCGTCGCCGGCGACGAAATGACCGTGGAGAGCATCGAGGTGGAGACCTAACCTCCTAACCCCTGCACCCCTTTCCCCCCCTCCCAGAATGGGAGGGGGAAAGGGGTGCAGGGGTTAGGGGATGGGTCGGAGAATGAACATTATGAAACATACCATCCCCATCGTCGAAAACATCCTTTCCGCCAACGACCGGTTGGCCGCGGAAAATCACACGCGGCTTGATGCCGACGGCGTGTTCGCTATAAACTTGATGGCTTCACCCGGCGCCGGGTCGACCAGCCTGATCCTGGCGACGCTCGAAGCGCTCGCGGGTCGGCTGCGCCTGGGCGTCATCGAGGGCGATCTGGCCGGATCGATCGACGCGGACAAAGCCGCCGCGGCCGGGATCCCCGCCGTGCAGATCAACACCGGCGGAGAATGCCACCTCGACGCGGTCATGGTCCGGGGCGCGCTCGATTCGCTTCCACTCGGGCGGATTGACCTGCTGATCATCGAAAATGTCGGCAACCTGGTCTGCCCTGCCGCGTTCCAGCTCGGATCGCATCTCAACCTGTTGATCGCCTCGATCCCCGAGGGCGACGACAAACCCTATAAATATCCCGGGATGTACCGCGGTGTGCAGGCGCTGGTGATCAACAAGACCGACCTGCTCCCCTACGTTCCTTTTAATATGGATTACTTCCGCCGCGGGGTGGAGGCGCTCAACCCGGGGCTCGCGACTTTCCCGCTTTCGTGCCGGACCGGCGAGGGGCTGCCCGCTTTCGCCGATTGGTTGGTGGGGCAAGTGCAGCATGGACGCAAGAAGAATCCGCGTTAGCGGGACCGTCCAGGGGGTCGGCTTCCGACCGTTCGTTTTCAACCTTGCCGGGCGGCTCGACGTGCGCGGCTGGGTATCCAACACGTCCGCAGCTGTGGAAATCGGCGCCGAGGGCGAACGCTCCGCGCTTGAAGAATTTACGGCGCGATTGCGTTCCGAAGCGCCGCCGCTGGCGCACATCGACAACCTCGAGTGGAAAGCGGTTCCCCCCGTCGGATATTCCTCTTTCGAGATCCGCGCATCCATCCCCCAAACCGGCGAGTTCCAACCGGTGTCGCCCGACATCGCGCTGTGCGATGATTGCGCGCGCGAACTCCTCTCTCCGCGCGACCGGCGTTACCTCTACCCCTTTATCAATTGCACCAACTGCGGTCCCCGCCTGACGATTATCCGCGATGTGCCCTACGACCGGCCGCTCACGAGCATGGCGCCGTTTGCGATGTGTCCACGCTGCCGGGAGGAATACGAAAATCCCCCCGACCGGAGATTCCATGCGCAGCCGGTGGCCTGTCCAGAATGCGGGCCGACCGTGTGGATGGTGGAATCTGGCGCTATCGTAGGGGCGCAGCATGCTGCACCCCAACAAAGCCATCCATCCATCGGCGCGATCCTGGCCGCACGCCGTTTATTGCGCGAAGGGCGCATCGTCGCGATCCGTGGGATGGGCGGGTTCCATCTGGCATGCGACGCAACCAACGTCGAAGCGGTGCGCCAGTTGCGGCGGCGCAAACGCCGCAACGCCAAACCCTTCGCCGTGATGGTAAGTGACCTCGCCAGAGCGGAGACATACTGCGAGGTGAATGCCGCCGAACGCGAGTTGCTCACCGGCCGCGAAAAGCCGATCGTGATTCTCCGCCGGCGCAATCGCGGTCCGGTGGTCGACGATGTGGCGCCCGGGAACGGGACGCTCGGCGTGCTGCTGCCGTATTCCCCGTTGCATCTGTTGCTGCTCCACCAGGGCGATCCGGTACTGGATGCGGAACCGGTTCCCGAAGCGCTGGTGATGACCAGCGGCAACCTGAGTGAAGAGCCGATCGCGATCGGCAACGACGAGGCGCTCGTTCGGCTCGGATCGCTCGCCGACGCGTTCCTGCTGCACAACCGCGAGATCATCCAGCGCTGTGATGATTCGGTCGTGAGGGTATTTCCCGTTGGGGCGCGTCGCGACGAGCCCGTAAATGTCGCAACCCAGGATTCCGATGATCGGTCGGTGGGGTCACGTCGCGACGCGATCCTACAAAACTATGACGCGCCCCAATCCGGGCGGCCCCAACGCGACGCGCCCATACCGTTGCGCCGATCGCGCGGATATGCGCCCGCGCCGGTGATGCTGCCGCATTCGGTTCCACCGATCCTGGCTGTGGGCGGCGAACTGAAGAACGTATTCTGTCTGGCGCGCGAGCGCTACGCCTTCCTCAGCCCGCACATCGGCGACCTGGAAAACGCCGAGACCCTCGAGGCATTCGAGGAGTCGGTGGAACACTTCGA
Organism: Anaerolineae bacterium; assembly: GCA_003141675.1. Taxonomy (GTDB): domain Bacteria; phylum Chloroflexota; class Anaerolineae; order Anaerolineales; family RBG-16-64-43; genus FEN-1073. Next base: position 1,567 of record PLND01000102.1, on the reverse strand, counting down.
GCGTTTGTTCCACACCAAGCCGGAGATCATCGCGCACGATCTGCACCCGGGTTACCTCGGCACGCGCTGGGCGTGCGAGCACGCCGGCGGGCGCGAGCTCATCGCCGTGCAGCACCACCATGCCCACGCGGCCGCTTGCATGGCGGATAACAACCTGCCGGGGGACGAACCGGTGATCGCGTTGGCTTTCGACGGCACTGGTTACGGCGAGGACGGCGCGACCTGGGGCGCGGAAGTTCTCGTCGCGGATTACCGGAGTTGCGAACGCGCGATGCACCTGGAATACTTACCGCTCCCCGGCGGCGACGCCGCCGTCCGCAAACCGTGGCGCATCGCGGTCGGATTCGCCTCCGTCTTCAATCTGCCGGTGGACGATTTGCCTTTCCTGCGCGGGCTGAACCCGCGCGAGGTGGAAGTGGTGCGCACGCAATCGGCCCACAAACTCAACGCCCCGCCGGTTTCAAGCTTCGGGCGCCTTTTCGACGCAGTCGCCGCGCTCGCCGATATCCCGTCCTTTTCGGACGGAAAGCGTACCGAAATCGATTACGAGGCGCAGGGCGCGATCGAACTTGAGGAACTTTCGCTGGATCATATCGACGAGCGCGAAGAGTATCCGTTTAGCCTGGAAGGGGAAAACATCCGCATCGCCGAACTGCTTTCCGCCGTGATCCGCGACGTCCGCGCCGGACTCCCCGCGGGCGCCGTCGGCGGCCGATTCCACCGCACGGTGCGGTCGATCGCGGTGAGTGCGGCCCGGGCGGTGCGCGCCGAGCGCGGGATTCAACCGGTGGTCCTCTCCGGGGGAGTATGGCAAAACGCGTTGTTGTTTGGAATGACAGCCGCCTCCTTGCAAGAGGCGGGGTTCGAGGTTTACACTCACTGTCACATTCCGACCAACGACGGCGGACTGGCCCTCGGGCAAGCCGTTGTCGCGTCGGCAAGGAGCAACCATGTGTCTGGGAATTCCCGGTAAGATCGTGGAAATCTATGAAAGCACCGGCCTGCGTATGGGCCGGATCGATTACGGCGGCGTGATCAAGGAAGCCTGCCTGGCCTATGTGCCGGAAGGAAACCTAGGCGATTACGTCCTCGTGCACGCGGGATTTGCACTCAACGTGCTTGCCCCCGACGAGGCAGAAGAGACGCTGAAGGTTTTCCGCGAGCTCGAGGATATGACCTAACCCCCATTCCCCGCCTTCACCCCGGAACTACACTGGCGTTCCGGCACCCCTTTCCCCCTTCCCTTAAGGGAAGGGGGAAAGGGGACGGGGAAAAGAGGGTTAGGTGGGTCACACCGCCATGAAATATCTCGACGAATACCGCGACCCGAAAATCACCGCCGCGCTGCTGGAAGAAATCCGGCGCACGGCTACCCGTCCGTGGACGATCATGGAAATCTGCGGCGGGCAGACGCATTCCTTCCTGCGCTACGGACTGGACGCGATGCTGCCCGCCGAAATCCAACTGGTCCACGGTCCGGGCTGCCCGGTGTGCGTCACCCCGCTTGAACAGATCGACCGCGCGATCGCAATCGCCTCGCGCGAGGATGTGATCTTCACTTCGTTCG
>PLND01000054.1:31614-50059 GCA_003141675.1 Anaerolineae bacterium | reverse complement strand
ATATAAAAAAACGCCGCGGTAAAATCCGCGGCGTTTTTTATGCGAATCGATCCATCACTTTTTCGGTTTATGTTTGCGCGTTTCTTTTTTCTCTTTTGGGGGATCCGTGGGTTCGGTATACGGCCACGCCATGGGTTCGGGCACCCGCGTGCGGTTGCGGCCGGTCTCTTTGGCATCGTATAGCCAGCGGTCGGCTTCGTCCACCAGGCTGTGCACGTCGCCAGCGTCGTCCGGGAAAGTCGCCCCTCCCGCCGAGACGGTGATCGAAATCGATTTTTCCTCCACCGGGAAGGGCCGCATGGCGATCACCTGCCGCAGGCGTTCCCCCACGCCGGCCAGCGAGCTGCCGGGCGTGCCGGGCAGGATCACGGCGAACTCCTCGCCNNCGCGCCAGAATGTCGACCGCGCGCAATTCGTCCTTGATCCGCCGGGCGACCATCTGCAGCACCCGGTCGCCGATCGGGTGGCCGTAATTGTCGTTGACCAGTTTGAAATGATCGATGTCGAAAATCAGGAGCGACACCGGGTACCCGATCCGGCGGGCGCGGTCGATTTCCAGTTGCAGCTGCTCGTGGAAGTAACGCCGGTTGTAAATTCCCGTGACGAAATCGGTGATCGAAGCCTGCTCCACCTCGCCGAAGGTGAGCGCGTTAAGCAGCGCCAAAGCGGCGTGGCCGGCCAGGCTTTCCAGGCGGTTGGCGTGTTCGGTCGAATAATATCCGCGCTCCGATTTGTCCATCGAAAGGAAGCCCAGCAGCTGGTCGCCCGTCACCAGCGGCGCCCCCACCCACGACCCCACGTGCCAGGTCGGACCGACCGACTGCCATGTCGGATCCGCCTGGACGTCGGAAATGACGTACGGATGGCGGGTTTGAGCCATGTGTTGAATTCCGGTCAGCCGCTCGATGGGCAGGTCCAGCCGCGAGATCCATTCCGAGAGCCCGAACCGTTCGTATCCGCGGTGGGAAGCCACGCGCACCCGGTCGCCCTGCAGCAGCATGACGTTGGCGCTGTCGAACGGCACCACGCGGCCGATCTGCTCCAGGAGCGTATCGAGGATAGTACCCGCCCGCAGCGATCCGGAAAGCACCAACCCGATATCCCTTAAGGTCTCGGCCAGGATCCTCTGCTGCCGTTCGCTTTCGTAGAGCCGGGCGTTTACCAGCGCCAGCGCCGCCTGTTCGGCGGGCACCCGCAGCCGCTGGATTTCCAAGGCCGAGAAGGTCCGGTCGTTCTGCCGGGAATAGAGTTTGACCAGGCCGAGCGGTTTGCCGCCCGCCCAGAGCGGAATGATCAGCACAGCGCCGTAATGCAGATGGCGCAGGATGGCCGCCTCGCTGGCGTGGGCTTCCGGATCATCCAAACGCAGCAGCAGCGGGTCGCTCCCCTTGAGCGCCTGGGCCGTAACCGGGAAATCGATCAGCGAATATCCGCTTCCGAATTCGCGGTCCGCCCTTTCCCCGAAGGCGGAATACGCGGCCAGGGTCCGCACCTGATTATGTTCCATGTCGACGGAAGCCAGCACGCAGGCGTCCATGCGCGCGGTCCAAACCAGCAGGACGGCGATCTGCTGCAGCAGTTCCTCCAGGTCGAGAGTGGAGGTGACTACCCGGGCCATGTCGATGATCATGCGTAGATCCGATTCGCGCTGCCGGCTTTCCTCGAGCAATCGAAGGCGTTCGATGGTTCCGGCCGCCTGGACGGCGTACAGCGTCAACCCGTCCAATTCCGCCTGGGAGAAGGTGTGCGGCACGGAATAGCGGACAAAAAGCACGCCGATCGCCTGCGAGCGGATCTTCAGCGGCAAACCCACCAGCGTGACAATTCCCTTGGAGCGGAGCAATTCATTCTCCGCCTGGGTTCCGATGTCATCGGCCAGGAGAACCTTCGGCACCCCGCTGGTGCAGATCTCGCGGATCAATCCTTCCGGGCGGGGAGACACTTCTTCGGTGATTTCCTGGCTGGCGTTGTCGACGCCGTAATTGAGCGTGACGTGCCCTTCCGGATCGATCAGATATACGATCGCCGAATGGGCCGTAGTGGCCATCAGTGCAAATTGCGCCGTGAGTTCCAGCGCCTGGGAGAAGGTCGTGGCGGCGATGATCCGGCCGCCGAAGTCATACAGCCGGGTCAACTGAATGTTGGCGGCCTGGGATTGCACGAACAACCGGGATCCGAAAAGCAGAACGGCGATGTGACCGGCAAACGACTGCAGCCAGGCCGTCTCTTCCTCCGTGTACCGGTGGGGTTGCTTGTCGTTCAAGTCGAGCACCCCGAGGATCTGGCCGTCGGAAATCAACGGCAGGCTGATCTGGGATTTCATCCCGAGCTGGCGGATTTGCTCCCCCAGGACAGACTCATCGCCGTCGTTTTCCACCAGGATCATTTTCCGGGATTGATATGCCCGTCCGGTGGCGTCTTCTCCGACGACCAGCCGCCGGCGCCGCTCCTCCGTCAGCGATTCTTCCCCCTTCTCCGCCATCAAGTGCAGCACCTCCCCGCCGTCGCCGGTCAGGTAGATCGCCGCCGAAGTCATGCCGCTGAATTTTATGGCGGCTTCGAGTAAATCCGGCAGCAGGTTTTCGATGCTGCGGACACTGGCGGATTTTTCCACCAGTTTTCCAAGGGAATCGAGAAGTTCGGCAAGTGTTTTGCCGAAGGGGGAAGTTGAGCGGTCGTTCGAGGAGGAGGTCATGAGGCTTTGGATGGAATCTTTTCGGCGGCGTCCCGCAGAATGTGCACCGCTTCGGCGATGGGCGTTCCGGTTTTAAAAACGGAGTCGCCGGCGACCAGAACACCGGCCCCCGCCTCCGCCGCGGCCAGTGCGTTGCCGGCCGTTATTCCCCCTTCCGCTTCCAGCTCGGCCATGGAATTCATTCCATCCAGCAGTTCGCGGATCCGACGCACGCGCGCCAGGCAGGAATCCGGGAACGCTTGCGCACCTTCGCCGGGGTCGGCCGCGAGAACCAGCACCAAATCCGTCAATGGCAACGCGGCTTGAATGGAAAGCAACGGGGTTTTCATCCGCACCGCCAGCCCGGCGCGCGCGCCGTGGATGCGAATCGCTTTCAGCGTCCCCTGCACGTCCTTGGACGCTTCCACGTGGATCGTGACGATATCGGCGCCTGCTATAACGAAACGAGGCACGTACCGCTCGGGTTCTTCGATCATCAGGTGGACGTCCACCCCGGCTCCCGCGCGGTGGATCATCGGAGCGAGCGCCGCAACGATCCGCGGTCCGAAGGAAATATCGGCGGCGAATTTCCCGTCGAGGATATCCATGTGGACGTATTCGCAGCCGGCGCTTAACACCTGGGCCACTTGATCTTCCAGGTGAAGGAAATCGGCGTACAAAATCGAGGGGGAAATTTTTACTCCGGGAACCATGCCTCGGAACTCGATCCTGGGGACGAGCGAAATGATTTCATCGCCGACCCAATTCTACTCCCATTGGAAAAAACCAAATCTTGGGTGATAATTTCAGCTCGCTTTTTTACGCTCCGTTCACCAAATTCACACGGAGAATTCACACTGAAAAAGACCTACTTCGGACGGATGAGATGTCCGGCTCGTCGACGTCGAAGAGCGTGTTTTTTTCCGTTGAGGGCGCACGAAAAGATGATTGGTGTGAGACGGTTTGCCGGGCCGCATGGATGGATGGTTCCAAAAGGTTTACTCCTGCGCGTCGGCGACGAGGGCTGCGATTGCTGCACCCCCGCTTCGTGAACGCGCAGGTTCCAAAAAAACCCGAACCTGCGCACTCCGCGAGGGCAGGCCTATGGGTTTACAGTCGAAGGGGTTTATCCCTGCGCGTCGGCAACTAGAGCCGCGATCGCCGCACCTATCCCGGAGCCGTCCTTGATGAGACTCGTGGTCACGCGGCTGGCTCCCGTCCCCAGGACGGCTTCCAGGCCGGCGCGGATGCCATCGGGATAACGCGGCATGTGCGCGTAGAGCGAACCGTCGATGGCCACGACATGCTCCTGCGAAAGACCCGGATCGAGGTAGCGCAGGATGGCCGCATAGGTCGCGCCCACCAGCCGGGCGGAGCGTCCGGCTACGCTCTCCACTACCCTCCGGAATCCAAGCAGTTGCTCGTTTGTCAGCCCCATCAGGCCAAGTTCGGTTTGCGCCACGCTTTTCGTTCCCCCGCAATCCGCTCCATCCTCGAGCACTTGGGACAAGTGGACGCCGGTAAGCGTTCCCCGATCCCAGCTTCGGTTTCCGGCGGGGAGCAGCCGCTCGGCGACCATCGTTCGCAGCACGGCCAGCACTACCTCGCCGAGGTAGGCGCCCGACACCATCTTTTCAAGCAACTGCCCACCGGGGCGGACGCTGGCTTCGTTCACCGCCCGGTCAAAGGGGGTGAGAGTAACTCCATCGAAGCTGCCCGCCTCCATGTTCACGATCATGGGTTTCCCCGTGAGCGGATGGCGGGGCTCCAGATAGCAGGTATTGTGGCCCGTCCCGCAGATGCTGCCGACCTCTACTCCCCGCAGCTTGTAAGCCGCCGCCAGCAGGGTTCCGACCGTGTCGTTGATGACCGCCCGCGGGCGGACGTTGCGCACGCCCTGGCGCTCCAGCGCCGCCGCCAGCAAGGGCGTGACGTCCCGCCCTTCGACGCCGCTCGTCCGGATCTCCTTGGTCCATTGAATCAGCACCGCCCGGTTGATGCCTTCCTGCCGGCAAGGGAAGGAGAAGGTAAGCCCGAGCGGCAGCATGGAGCGGTCGCCTGCCAAAACTTCCACGACATGACGCGCGATGAAATCGAAAAGCTCGTCCGCCTGGGTTTCCTCCCGCGTGTAGTCGTAGGCTCCGCCTGGATCCTTCAGTGTGAATTTAATGGATTGGCTACATTGCGCTTGGCTATCAGCCAAGTTGACCTTCATGACGCGGACGTTGGTGCCGCCGAAGTCGATCGCGATCGCCTCGCCCCGCTCGGCGCCGGTCGGCCGGGCGATATAGGAGGGCAGCATTTGGAGCGAACTCGGCCGCCCGGCCAGGCCTTCACGCATCGCCACCTCGAAGTGCGCGGCAACTTGTTGCAGCGCTTCGGTAGTGAGGTCAATCTGATTGCAGGCTTTTTCCACAAACTCTGATAGGACCATGATCTGCTCCTGCGCGATGGGTCACTGATTCGCCGTACATTTTACACGAAACATCATCGAATCGAATTACTTTATCTCTCGTAGTCCCAGTCCAAAACATGTCCCCCGCATGCCCCGCGATTTTTGCGGGGAAGCGGGGCTTCCAGTGCGATGAATTCGATCAGAGGAGCTAAAGTCTGCCCCCGCGCTAGCTCCCCGAGCAATGAGCACCGGTGGGCTTGCCCTCGCGGAGCATGCCGGATCCCGTGTATTTCGGGATATGGCATGTTTGCGGAGCGGGGGTCCCCGGTGCGAGGGTTTTGCGAACGGGGGTCATCTTGCCGGGGGCGGCCCGCCCCCGCGCAGGGTGCATGTTCCTGTGTTTTTTAGGAACATGTACGGTTCCGAAGCAACGGGGCTGATGCCGCGTGTCGGGCATGGACAACTTGGCTTTGTCTCTGCCTTATGGCGCATACAATGTGAAATTATCAAATTCGATAATGGCATCCGAGATTCCCGCAACGGATATTAATAAACCCACAGAACCATTCGGTATTGTGGCATCTGAATAATGATTTACGAGCTCATTATTGATAAAAAGGGAATATGCCGTTCCTTCCACTTTTACTGAAATCGTGTTTGTTCCAGTAGAATGAATTGCGGTTGATTCGCTTTCGTAGATGGGGAAACTCCATTCTCCGGCTAAGTGTGAAATGAAGTTATACGTTTTTTTGCTTGGAGTTATTTCAAAAAAATAACCTTCGGAATCCGAGGCTCGGATTGCCAAACCAAAGGTCGCTCCTTCCCCTCCACTCCTTTGTTCAATATCAACCGACACGTAACCATCGGTCAGCGAATCGGTTGGCGCCAGGATAGGCTGAAACATCCCTTCTTTTGTCAATGTAGTAACCGTCCATTGATATTTTCCATTTACGAAGGAAAATAAAATTGACCCAAAATCCTGAAATTCAATAGGTTCGCTTTGCCATTGATTGCTGTTTGAATCGAAAGAATCATGGAATACACTTCGCCAGCTTCCAAATATTGGCGTTGGCGTAAAAGTGGGGGTTGTTGTAATTGTTGCGGTTGGAGATGGTGTTATGGTTGGCGTTGCAGTGCTGGTAGGTGTCGGTGTGGCAGTAGGGGATGTAAGTGGGACAGAACTGCAGCTGAGAGAAATAAGAAAGAAAGCAGATAGACCGAGAAATATAGCATTGAATGAAATGAATTTGCTTTTTATCATTTAGTCTCCCTTGACGGTTTTATTTTATATGCCCAACGGCCCCCGCTTCCCCGTAAAGTGCACGGGGCAAGCGCAATTCCCATCGCCCTCATAGAACGAGGGCGATGTGCTTCGCGTGGGCAGGCTCTCCCACACACTTTCGTGCTCAGTACAGGCGCCGCGTGGGCCGGGAGCGCCGTGCAGGGCCGGGGACATTTGGCCAGCTGTGCAATATCCCGCTTATTTTACCTGATATTTTAATGAAGTATGTTGCATTACTTCCCAAAACCTTAGCTAAAACCTGCCCTCGCGCCTGCCTCCCGAGCGATGAGCGCTGGTGGGCTTGCCCTCGTGGACCATGATCCTCTCCTGCGTGATGAGTCAATGATTCGCCATAACCTGTTGTTCGTCAGGTAAAGCCAACAATTAGGTTTGGAAATATAAATTTCATTGCACAACGGCTGGCCGGTCTTTTTACCAAACCTCATTTTATCCGAAAAGTAAAAAACGAAAATTAACCAATTTTCGCCACCGCCTGTGGCCGGTCCGCTGCAAGCGGTGGGCGGCTTAGTGATTTCATGGACATGGGTCCTCGCGGATCTATGCAGATCGTGGCGTCTTGTCAAATGCCACCTTTGCATTGTCTGCTTTCGCAACAGGTTTGACCGGAAGGATGTATGTTGTCGCGACAAGTCACAAGCCAGAAGAACTCCTACAATTGATAGAACCAGGGCAATCACAATTCTCATACGATAGACAGTATCTACTACGTGGGATATCCGGCAACACTGCCTGAGAGCGCGATCACGTTACTATACGTAATTGGCTAAACTGGAAACTTCGACAATGCGCGATGGCAGTGTTTTGTATTGGGGTTGGCTTCGGCGAATTATTAGGACGCCCTGTAATAGGACGTTTGCGGTCTCCGTCGGTGACACGATTAAAGGTATTTGTCCTGACGTAAAGTCCACGACCGTCACTCGCAACCTTCCAAAGAGATGGTGGCTCATATGGTAGCCACCCAAATCGGGTGCAGGCTCAAAAGCATAGGTAACGAGGTATCTCTCCGTCCCAAATGATCTCTCCTGTACGCCTTCCTGCACGTTTTTCAAACCATACCTACGCAGAAGATCATAATCAAGATCTCGCCCAATCGTGTAGGGAGCATCATACCAAGGGTCGAGCTTGTGCCCAAATTCCGTAATCCAATCCCACTTACCCCCTCCCAAACGGTAGTCCACCGGGATCACCTTTGAGGTTGAGATGGATTCCCAATCTTGGGCTATGAAATCGACTGCCTGCATTTTCTGTACCAATGGCACATCTGCGTTTGAGAGATAATCGCCTCGATAGCTGAGATGCGATTGCACGACCATAATTCCACCAATGATGCTCGTCCCCGAGTAGATAATAACAAGAAGGCTTGTCCCGGTAATGACCAACTTCCTCATCGCTTCTGGAAGTGGAACGGCAAAAGGTGTTAGAAACCAGAACAGAATGAGGAATGGAAGGAATTGGACAACTTGATCACGGCGTTCGCCTGTCGCCCACATAGCACCTCCGAGAAGTGGGCTCAGGGCATATGAGGCAAGCAAGTAGGCAATCGATAGGAATACAAGACGCCTTGCATTTAATTCGCCGCTTGGCATTGGTGCTGACCTGCTTTTGAGATTGCTTAGGTGGCGAATAACCACGAACAAGATCAATGCAAGTGCGATCATGGCTTGGGTCAATTGTATGAATAGAGTGATATCTACTAGGCGATATGCGAAAGGTGACAGAATGGATCGGCTGCTCTGGGGAATGGCAAAAGACCCTCGGTCGGATGAAAGGACAGTCCCCCAAAATGGAAAGCGCACGATCGCCTCGATTGCCTCCCAGACTCTTGTAACCAATGGTGCTTGCGTGGTTGTAGCAAGGATTTCGTGAACAGTAACAACCTGAAAGAAGGGTAACCAAACCAGCCAGATACATAGACCGACAATGCCTAGAGATAGGACGATTGCTCTCCCGTAGTTCTTTCTCCAGTTTTCCGGTGGCATGAGAATGACAACAGCAATTCCAATTCCCGCCATGACCATACCATTTACTAATCCTCCTAGGTAGAGAGCAGGCGAGAATAATACTAAACCTATGAGAGCAGATATCTTGCTCAGCGTAGGCTTGCGCAAATATAAGACAGCCCACAGGAGAAACATGAGGTTCGCGGTGGTTAGCAACCATTGGTTCCAGAACTCTACAGAACTTCCTCGGAGGACCATGGACGTCAGCAATGGGGCGGAAGCCACAAAGAACACCCTGTTAGCGTTTCGGAAACTCACCCAGCAAATTCCCAAGATTATTGCGGCTTGTAGACATCCTAGAAAGGTGCTGACCATCAACATATTTGGCAACCGACTAAGGAAAAAGCCAAGGATCACCATTCCATTTGGGTTGGGAAGGTTTACAGAACTGATCAACCCGACGGGGATTCGAGTCAAACCTTGCGTCAGGCCGAGCCACAGATTGGTTGCTTGGTCTTCTCGCCATTGGGACACAGTTGCCCACATAACCCGGTCGGCAATGATCACCAGAAGGACAAATAGATATTTTAGTGGTCCTGCTATTTTCCGTAGCTTGTCCATACTATTTCCGGATTATTCCTTGTCTATCTCCCAAGCCCGGTGTTAGTTGTCCTTGAAAGGTCAGCATTAAGATGTATCTTACGCAACAGAATGGGCGAAGAATTGCGAATTGCCGAATGGACTGGGCAACCGTTATAATCATGTTCAAACGGCTCGATTGCGGTTTTGTCCCGTCCAGACCACGCTCGTCGAAAATGCTGCTTCCTCATGGACACGGCGACAACCGGCAAATCCCCTCCAGGTTACAGCATTCTCGTAATGCCGTACTTACGCTCAAAGCTACTATCCGATATGTCAAAACTCCGCGCATCGATGGCCAAGCGAGTGCGGTCTAACACTCTGGTCACATCCGCACTGTCGATGTCGTATTTCAAGAAACATTTTAACTCAAAACCAAGAACTGGAAATTAAATCATCTTCATTGCACCTGGGATGGTTTGCCGCAAGTATATATTGGGCTTGCATACGGAATTTGCTTAGGTTTCAACCTTTATCCAGCACTTTTATGACTTAATCTATTAATTTTACTCAAAATTATTATTTCATCGAAATCCATGACCCCTACCTTTTCCATATATATCTGAATAATATTTTCATCCATTTATCTTGGAACTAACGGTACTCCTCATTTGCATTCTGTCGATAGAACCATTGCTTTGGCTGCAACTATAGGTTCAATTCGTTTATTTGCGGCTTTGAATCTTTGTACATTTACGAAAGTCATTTCTGCCGTTCACGTACTAATTCAAATCTCTTTACGCATGAATTGCTTAAAGGCCCAACTACGTATTCTGCCTCTTCCGGTCGGTTATCCGCTTGAAGATTATCTGCATTATACATACATCATAACACCCCGCCAAAGGCAATTAAGTCTCTTGGTATCAACCGAGTTGCCTCAGTAGAATATTTTCATGGATCATGCACTTGAATGCGCGGGAAAACAACGGATGATTTGTCCATCGAAGCGGTTACTTCTCATGGGAAAGGGAAAATCCCTGCTTGCCCCCCTCCCGATAGACCGGTATACTCTCGACGATGGACGATCGATCATCGTCATCGTCCTCGTGAGCGATCCGGCCCAATAGGCGCATGATGCTCCCCGATTTCCGCATTCAACAGCGCGACGCTCTCCTCGAAATCATCCGCACCATCACCCAGGAACTCGATCTGAACCGGGTTCTGGAGAAGATTCTGCGCATCTCGGTGGAACTGCTGAGCGGCCAGGCCGGGATCATCGCGCTTCCCGGCGGAGACGCCGCGCCCTGGCGCATCGCCGTCTCGGTCGGGGTTGCCCCGGCCTTTCTGCAGGCGCTCGAACCTCTATTGCGCGACCTGACCGGCCAGGAAGATGCGGACAGTTTCATCCTCCCCGAGGTCGACCGGCGGCTCCAGCTGATCACCCAAACCGTCTCCTTGGGAATGCTCTCAAGCCTTGGTTTGCCGATGGTCACCCGCGGTTCGGTCGTTGGAGTTGTCTATATCTTCCGGGCCGGGCGCGCGCGCTTCAGCCAGAACGAACGCACGCTGCTGCAATCCTTCACCGACCACGCGGCCATCGCCGTCTCCAACGCGCGCTGGTTTGCCCAGGTGCGCGAAGAGAAGCAGCGGCTGGACGCGATCCTAGAATCGTCCGCCGAGGGCATCGTCATCCTCGGACCGGACAACCGCATTCAGCGGTTCAACCGCGCCATGGCCACTCTGACGGGGATTCCTCCCGAAAAAGCGCTGGGCGCGCTGCACGACGATGTCCTCCGGTTTGCCGCGGTCCAGACCGGTCAGACTCTCGCGCAGGCGGAAGCCGGCGGATGGCCGCTTGCGGATCAGGCCGCGTTCTATCTTCAGGCCGATCTGGCGCGCAAAACCGGCGGCCCGCTCAGCGTCGGCGTCACCTATGCGGCAGTGATCGCGCAGGACCGGACCCTGCTCAACATCGTTCTGGGAATGCGCGATCTGACGCGCTTCCGAGAAGCCGACGAGTTGAAAGATACCTTTATTTCCATTATCAGCCATGAGCTAAAAACTCCGGTGGCTCTGATCAAGGGATACGCCGGCACCCTGCGCCGCGAGGACGCGCAATGGGACCGGACGGTTGTGGAAGATTCCCTGAAGGTGATCGAGGAGGAAGCCGACCGGCTGACCTCGCTGATCGAAGACCTGCTCGACGCTTCGCGGCTCCAGGCCGGCGGACTGAAACCGAACCTAGCCGAAGTCGATCTGCCCCGCCTCGCGGGAAGGGTCGCCGAGCGGCTCGGGCGTCAATTTCCCGATCGCGCGATCCGGGCCGATTTTCCGGCGGAGTTCCCGGAAATTACCGCGGACGAGGAACGGATCGGCCAGGTGATTTCCAACCTGATTTCCAATGCGGTCAAATACTCGCCCGCCGGGACGCCGGTGGAAATTTCCGGCCGGTCGGCAGCCGACCAGGTTACGGTCACGGTCGCCGACCGGGGATACGGCATCGAAGCGGAGGATGCGCCGCACGTGTTCGAACGGTTCTACCGCGGGCCATCCGCCGCCAAACGGACCAAGGGCGCGGGCCTGGGCCTGTACCTGGCCAAAGCCGTGGTGGAAGCGCACGGCGGCAGGATCTGGATCGAATCCCAACCCGGAAAAGGAACCCGGGTGTCGTTTACATTGCCGCGCCATTTTGATAAATCATAGGCACAACAATCCGACCATAGACCATCGACCATTGACCATGGCCGAACCATTCCATCGACTGATGACCCTCGACCAAGGATCATCAAACTTCCCCGGAAGAATTAATACCCATCGATATCTCGAAAGGTTCCCATGAACACTTCTGCGATGGTCGCTGGTCTGTGGTCCATGGTCCATTGTTGCTTTTCTCCCTCCGCTTGATAGGAACCTCCCTCCCGGGTAAAATCAGCATTCTTCTCGGAGCACCGCATCCTCCCGAGAATCCACCGAAAGGGAATCCATGCCTCCCATTCAAACCACGATCAAATGTCCCTCCTGCGGAAGCCCGCAACCCGCGATTATCGAACAGGTGATCGACATCGCCCGCGATCCCGGATCCAAAACCCGGTTTCTGCAGGGCAGGTTGAATTTCTTCCAATGCCCAAGCTGCGGTTTCCAGGGCGCCCTGGCGACGCCGCTGGTGTATCACGATCCGGTCAAGGAACTTCTGCTTACGTACGTTCCCGCCGAAATGCGCCTTACTTCCATCGAACAGGAAAAGATGCTCGGCGGACTGATTCAGCAGGTGGTTAACTCGCTGCCCGCCGAGAGCCGCAAAGGGTATCTTCTCCGCCCCCAGACGGCGCTGACGCACCAGGGTTTGATGGAACGAATCCTGGAAGCGGACGGGATCACGCGCGAGATGCTCGAGGCGCAGCGCGCGAAATCGAAATTGGCCAAGGAGCTCATCGACGCCGACGCGGCCGCCCGCCAAGCGCTCATCGCCGAGCAGGACCAGCGGATCGACGCGGACGTGCTCGCCCTGCTGAACGCCATCGTCCGCTCGGCGTCGGCCCAGGAGGATGCGGCATTTGCCGAAAAGGCCGCCCAGGCCCGCGACGCCGTTATGCAATATTCCACGGCCGGCAAGCGCGCCCAGGCCCAAAAAGAGGAAATGGAGATCGCCGCGCGGGATCTGGAGGCGTTGGGAAACCAGTTCAACATCGACGCGCTGGTGACCCTCGTCGCCTCCGCGCCGTCCCTCGACCGGGTGACCGCCCTCGCGGCGCTGGGGTGGCAGCTCATGGACTACGGATTTTTCCAGAAGCTGACGGAACGGGTCGACCGCGCCGCCGGCTCCGAGCGCGAGCGGCTGGGCTCCATCCGCGACCGCGCCCTGGTGGAGATCCAGCGGATCCAACAGGCGGTGCAATCGGAAATGAATGCAACCGTCGGCGTGCTGCAAAGCATCCTGCAGGCGCCGGATCTGGACCATGCGATCGAGGAATACCTGCCGGAATTAAACGATGTGTTCTTCGCCGTGCTGGAAGCCAACCTGGAAAGCGCCCGCCGCAACAAGCAGGAAGCCGCCATCCAGCGGCTGGAAGAGGTGAAGACGAAAATCCTCGCCGCCCTCGATCAGTCGCTTCCCCCGGAACTGCGGTTGATCCGCGATCTGCTCGGCCAGGAAAGCGACGAGCAGGCCGAGCGGATGATGGCCGATCATGCGGGCGAGATCAACGACAATTTCGTCGCCGCGCTGAAAGCCGCCGTTGCCGATCTGGAGGCGAACAGCCCGGGAGCGCCGTCCGAGCGGTTGAAAAAGCTGCTCGCCCAGGCGGAAAAACAGGCGGCCCTCGCGCGGTTCACCGGAAAATAAGTCCGCGCCGCAGCGAGGGGAACATCCGCCCGCATCCCCACCCCAAGCGGCGGGCGAACCGCGGGAAGAATCGATCCTTCCGCCGCCTTTTTTATTATCTTCCGGCGGCTTCCTTTTCTCCGGCGCGATCCGGAATAACTCTTCGCTCGAATGCCCTCCGGTCTTGAAGCGCAGGGGTCAAAACACTATAATCCGGACATGCCCGAACGGAATTCCATCTTCCTGTACAGCGGCGAACTGAAGAAATATCCATTCCCGCCCGACCATCCTTTCAATACCTCGCGCGCCCCCAAAACGTACGATCTGATTAAATCCATGGGCTGGCTTTCCGGAGAGCATACCCTCGAGGTCGAGCCTGTTTCCGCCGAGCGTTCCTCCCTGGAAAAGTTCCATACATCCCGCTATCTCAACGCATTGGAAAAAGCGTCGGAAGGAAAATGGAACGACGTCTTCCTCACGATGGGGATCGGAACTTCGGACTGCCCGGCGTTCCGCGGGATGTACGCGCATTCGGCTCTGGCCACCGGCGCCACCCTGACCGGGGCGAATTGGATCCTCGCAGGGAAAGCGGACGCGGTCTTCAACCCGCACGGGGGGTTCCATCACGCCTTTCCGGAGCGGGCGGCGGGCTTCTGCTACATCAACGATTCCGCGCTCGGATGCATGGCGCTCGCCGATGCGGGCAAGCGGGTGCTATACCTCGACGTCGACGTGCATAACGGCGACGGCGTAGCCTTCGCCTTCCGCAACCGGTCGGACGTCATGACGATCTCCTTCCACGAAAATCCGCACATCCTCTTCCCGGGGACGGGTTTTGAAAACGAGATCGGCGAAGGTCCGGGAAAGGGCTACTGCGTGAACGTTCCCCTGCCCGTGGGAACCTACGATCAGGCCTATTTCACAGCCTTCAAGCAAGTTGCGCTGCCTCTCATGAAATCCTTCCAGCCGGACGTGATCGTCATGGAACTCGGCGCGGATGCGCTGGCCGGGGATCCTCTTGCGCATCTGGAACTGACCAACAATGTTTATGCGGATATTCTCGTCCGGGTGCTGGCATTCGACCGGCCCATTCTGATGGTGGGCGGCGGTGGCTACAACGTCGATAACACGGTCCGCGCCTGGGCTTTGGCCTGGAGCGTGCTGAGCGGCCAGGACGAAGGAGAGGAAGCCAACATCGGACTGGGGGGCACTCTGCTGGGAAGCACGGACTGGAAGGGCGGATTGCGGGATCGCGATCTGGTGATCCCCGAAACGCAGAAAGAATCCATCATGCGCTCGCTCGAAACGACCCTCGCCAATGTAAAATCCAATGTGTTTCCGCTCCACGGTCTCCAGCCATAAACATTTTTGAAAAAAGTCACTCCGAGCCCTGTAAAGGGCGAGGAGTCGCTGTCTTCATTTAATAATCCATAACAGGTTGCTGAAAAAGTCGGAATTTGTCATTGCGAGCCCCGCCCCGGCTCCGCCGGGCGGGGCCGGGGGAGCGAAGCGACGAAGCAATNNGCGAAGCAATCTGGTTTTTCCTCGTTGGAAACCCCAGATTGCTTCGTCGCTTCGCTCCTCGCAATGACATCTATCTTGTTTTTCAGCACCCTATTAATAATGCGAATGCCGCTTTTTTTGCAGAGGTTTTCCTTAAGCGAAATCGCCCGGTAGGAGCCCCGGGCGATTTGGTATTCCTTGAATGCCAATCGGAATTATTTCGGTTTTGTCTGAATCGGTCGGAGCAGCATCACCAGACCGGCCGCGACCAAGCAGACGATTCCAGCCACGATAAACGCCGGGCGGTAATCCCCCACCGCAAAGATTTTCTGGACCAGCGCGCCGGCGGCATCCTTGGCCTCGTAAGGAACCTTGGATACCTGACGCATCAACGCCGCCGCGAGATACGGCCCGACGATTCCCCCCGCCCCGTAGGCGGTGAACATCCAGCCGTAATTGACTCCGATGTGCTTGGTGCCGAAGTAATCGGCCGTCAGCGCGGGGTATAGCGCAAGAAATCCGCCGAAGCACAAGCCGATCAGCGACACGCCCGCCAGAAACAGCGGATAGGGCCGCAGGAAATCCAATGCCAGCAGTGCGATTCCGGTCAGGACGAACATCCCGACGAGCGTGATCTTGCGTCCAATGGAATCGGAAACGATTCCCCACAGGATGCGTCCGGTGGAGTTGAAGATGGCGATGATGGATACGGCCATGGCGGCGGCCGTGGCAACCAGGCCGAAATCCGATAAGGAAACCGGTGTGGTCATCGTGCTCAGGCTGAAGGATTGCCAGATGGGCGAGGCCTTCATGATGATCTGCAATCCGCCCATGCACGCGGCAAAGTATGTCACCCACAGCAGCCAGAACGTCGGCGTGCGCAGCATTTCCGAGGGAGCCAGATCCGCCTTGACGCCGGCTCCGGCGGTCCGGGCTTGCGGCGGCGTCCAGCCGGCGGGAACGAAACCAGGGGGCGGGTTGTGCAGGAGTTGCGCCCCGGCCACGACGCAAATGAGGAAGATCACGCCGAGTACCGCGAACGTGCTGAATACGCCGATCTCGGGCAGCGTGAATAACTTGAGCCCCAGAAGTTCGTAGGCGCCACCGGAGATCAGTGCTTTGGCCAGCGGCGCAAAGAAGAACGCGCCCGCACCGAAACCCGCCACGGCCAAACCGGTGACTAGTCCCCGCTTGTCCGGAAACCACTTTACGCAGGTTGCGATCGGACAAACGTACGCGGCTCCGATCCCGATCCCTCCCAGAACGGAGAAGGTGAGGAGCAGCCAGATCAGGGCGGTATTGGAAGAAAAATGCCCGGTGAAGGTCGCCAGGATCATTCCTGCGCCGAGGATGATCCCTCCCGAAGTGGCCACAATCCGCGGGCCCAGGCGATCCTGGATCCGCCCGCCGAAAACCACCGCCAGCGCAAACGCCGCGAGCAGCACCTGGGCCGGAAGCGTAACCTGCGTTTCGGTCCAACCTTCGAACACCGCCTTGAGCGGAGTTTGAAATACGCTCCAGATGTAAACCGCGCCCAGACTGACCTGGATCACCAGCGCGCCCGCCACCACCCACCACCGGGACATGCCTTTTTGGTCCGCCATGGAATCTCCTTTTTTCAAAAAGACCGGACGCTCGAAATTTCTGCGTCCGGTCTGATCGGTTTTCCTATTACCCAGGCTACCCCACCCTGCCCTTGACCAGCTTCTCGACGATACTGGGATCGGCAAGGGTTGTGATATCCCCCAGGTTATCGGTTTGATTTTCCGCAATCTTGCGCAGGATGCGCCGCATGATCTTTCCGGAGCGCGTCTTGGGCAAACCTTCGGCGAATTGAATGACGTCCGGCGTGGCGATCGGGCCGATCTCCTTGCGCACGTGGGCGATCAATTCCTTTTTCAGTTCCTCGCTCTCCGGGACACCTTCCTTAAGGGTGACAAACGCGTACAGCGCCTGGCCCTTGATATCGTGCGGCATCGGGCATACGGCGGCTTCGGCCACCTTCGGATGCGCCACCAGCGCGCTTTCCACTTCGGCGGTTCCGATCCGGTGGCCGGAAACGTTCACCACGTCGTCGATCCGTCCCATCAGCCAGTAATCCCCGTCCTCGTCGACGCGGCAGCCGTCTCCGGTGAAATACTGGTTCTCGTACATGGTGAAGTAGGTGTCGATGAACCGTTCGTGGTCGCCCCACATGGTGCGCATCATTCCCGGCCACGGCCGGCGGATGCAGAGCTTTCCGCCTTCGTTCACATCGCATTGGACTCCATCGTCGCGCAGGACCACGGGATCCACGCCGAAGAACGGCCGGCTGGCGCTTCCCGGCTTGAGGGTCATCGCCCCCGGCAGGGGCGTGATCAGAAATCCGCCCGTCTCGGTCTGCCACCANNGTGTCCACGATCGGGCAGCGGTTGCGGCCGATCTTCTCGTAATACCAGATCCAGGCTTCCGGATTGATCGGTTCGCCGACGCTCCCCAGGACGCGCAGCTTGTCGAGTTTGTATTTGGCGGGCCACTCGTCCCCGGCGCGCATCAGGGCGCGGATGACGGTGGGGGCGGTATAGAACACGGTCACGCCGTACTTGTCGCAGATCTGCCATAAGCGTCCATGGTCCGGATAGGTCGGGATGCCCTCGTAGATCAGCGAGGTGGACCCGTTGGCGAGCGGTCCGTAGACGATGTAGCTGTGGCCGGTGACCCAGCCGATGTCCGCCGTGCACCAGTAGACGTCGTCCTCGTGGATGTCGAACACCACCTTGTGGGAAAACGCCACATGCATCAGATAGCCGCCGGTGGTGTGGACCACGCCCTTGGGCTTGCCGGTGGAACCCGAGGTGTAGAGAATGAACAGGGGATCCTCGGCGTTCATCTTCTCCGGCTCGCATTGATCCGACGCCTTGGCCATCTCGTCGTGATACCAGAAATCCCGCCCCGGCTTCATCGGGCAGTCGTCGTCCTTGATCTTGACGACGATCGTGCTTTCGATGGACGGGGTCTTTTTCATCGCTTCGTCGGCGATATCCTTCAATTTGATGTGCTTGCCGCCGCGCAGCGAAATATTGGTGGTGATGATCATCTTGGCGTCGGAGTCGTTGACGCGGTCGCTGATCGCGTCGGCGCTNNTCATAGGTGATTTTTTGCGCCCGCTCGTCTTCGTCGCCCTGGAAGATGAAGGCGACCTTTTTGGCCGTCGGGGTGCCCATGTGGCGGTCCAGACAGTTATACGAGACGTTCAGTACGCCGTCGGCATAGCAGGTGTGGCGGATGATCCGGCTCTTGGTGTTCCAGGTGTATTCCAATCCCTTGGTTGGCTTTTTAAACCAAGTCAGCGCTTCCGCCTGCTCCAGCCAGAAGGCGTCCGGCTCGTTGATCGACCGTTCCCACATTTGTTCGTATGTTTTGAAATCGCGGATGTAAGCGGTCTTCTGAAGCGACGCGGGAGGGGGAAACCGCCGCGTCTCGGTCATCAGCGAACTGATGGATTTTCCTTGGTTCATGAGATTCTCCTGAAGAGGTTCGAAGATACAGCCCGCCGGAAGAAGCTTCCGGTGCGCTGTCCGTGGGTTTCTGGGTTGGGTCGCCCGTGGTTGGTTCTACCAATACGCTTTCCCGGAAGTGCAGTCTCCGGGAGTGGGCAACCGGGCTATTCTAGTCACGCTGATAACCACTGTCAATCCCGAGGGTATTTGGCGGGTGGACCAACCGCAAAGATACCCGTCATTCCCGCGTG